>NZ_CP102251.1:1289847-1612309 GCF_025145285.1 Alistipes onderdonkii | reverse complement strand
CCTTCACGCCCTTGTAAAGCGTCACGCGGCGTCCCGAATCCTGAAATGCCTCGCGCCGCAGCGACAGCCCTTTCGACTTGGCTTCCTGTAACATGCGTGCCATGTAGGTCAGTACCATGTCGGCATCCTGCTCTTCGGCCAGCGTGTTGGCCTCCGTCCAGAATTCCTTGTTGCTCTTGCCCACGGCGGGTATGAAGTCGTATTCCTGCATGTTGCCGGGGGCGAGCGTGCCGTCGAAATCGTAGATAAGGGCTATGGTGAATCGGTAATCCATGCTTTTACGGTTGTTTTAGAATTTCAAATATACCTATTTTTCACTATTTTTGCAAAAGAGAGGCCGAAAACACAAAATATAAAAACAGATGGAATTCAAAGAGTTGATCGAAAAACGCCGCAGCATCCGCAAATTTTCGGAGCGTGCGGTGTCGCGTGAGGTCGTAGACCGCATCCTGCACGAGACCCTGTCGGCGCCTTCGGCGCGCAATACCCGTACGACGCGCCTGGTGGTGGTCGACGACCCTGTCCTGGTGGCCCGCATGGCCGACATGCGCGATTACGGTTCGGCGTTTATGAAAGGCGCCCCGCTGGCGATCGTCGTGCTGGGCGATACTACGAAAAGCGACCTGTGGCGCGAGAACGCCGCGATCTCGGCGACCATCCTGCAACTGGCGTGTGTCGACGAAGGGCTGGCATCGTGCTGGGTGCACATCGACGGCCGCCCGCGCCGCAAGGATGAGCCCGGCGGGGAGACTGCTGCCGACTACCTGCGCAGTTTCCTGCCCATCCCGGCGAACTGCCAACCCCTATGCGCCATCGCGGCGGGGTATTCCGACTTCACCCCCGCCCCGCTGCCCGAGTCGGACGACGAGGCGCGGATCATCCGCCTGGGATAAGGCGGATACCGGCACCGAAAAAAAGGAGCGCTTGCGGCATTCCTGCATTACGAATACAAAGTCGAGGATATTCCGCTCAAGAGTTGAAGCGGGAGTTTATCGAAAGATATGTCGTCGATCTCTCTACCGTCCGTCATATGCTTCCGGGCAGTATCCACATGCCGATCAAGAAACTGAAGATTGTGCTTCGGGGCTTATGTTGCTTCAACAAGAAGATCCGGATGTTGTTTTATGCGATGTGGAATTACCGGATGGAAATGGCGTCGATATGGTGGAACGCATTAAGGAGTGGCTCCGATGGTAGAAGTTATTTTATTGACTGCCTATGGCAACATTCCTGACGGTGTGCAGGCCATTAAGAACGGTGCTTTCGCCTATATTACCAAAGGTGATGACAACAATAAAATTTTGCCATTATTGGCACGGGCTGTGGAGAAATCTCAGATACATAGCCGCTTGCAGCACCTTTTTCAAATATTAGAATACACGAACGGAAATAAAGCCGAAGCCGCCCGCCTGCTGGGCATCGGCATCGTCACGCTTTACCGCAAGCTGGAAAGTTACGGCATGAAGCCCTGACGCCGGCGCCAGGCGTATCATTCTGAGACGGCCGCCTTATCATTTTGATAGGGCGGCCGTTCTTTTGGGTCGGTGTGCCGGAATCCAATCCTGTTGACAACCAGTCGGATAGTGCCCGGACGAATGTTCTGGCACAGCCTTCGTATGCTACCGGGTACAAACCGAAAGAAGAAATCGACATGGTAATCGTGATCCTGATCCTGATATTTTGCGGCGCAATGCTGCTGCTGTGCCGGATGCTTTGCGGTTTTACGAAATTGTTGTCTAACTCAAAAAAGCTGAAGCGATGAATGCAATCGTACTTTTCATCCTGCTGTGCGCCTTGGGGGCGTTGTGCTACTGGTTCTATTTCAAATGTGTGGATTGGTTTGAAAAAATCTGATTAAAAATGTTTACAGGACTGCTTATTCTGAGCATCGTCGGATTCGTCTACCTGATGTATGTGCTCATAAAACCCGAAAAATTCTGATTGTCTGACCCGTAAAAAGATAAATAAATGAATACGGAAATATTAGGCGTTATTCTGCAATGGGTGGCCCTTGTGGTGCTATGTTATCCGCTGGGACGCTACATTGCCAAAGTATACCGAGGCGAGCGTACGTGGCTCGATTTCATGACACCTCTCGAAAGGGGCATTTACAAGGTTTGCGGCATCAATCCCGACGAGGATATGGACTGGAAGAAGTTCCTCAAGGCGCTGCTGATGGTCAACCTTTTCTGGTTCTTCTGGGGCATGGTGCTGCTCTGCTGCCAGAGTTGGCTGCCGCTCAATCCCGACGGTAATGCCAACCAGACACCCGACTTGGCATTCAACACCTGTATCTCGTTCATGGTGAACTGCAACCTGCAGCATTATAGCGGTGAAAGCGGTCTTACTTATTTCACGCAGTTGTTCGTGATCATGCTCTTCCAGTTCATCACCGCAGCGTGCGGTATGGCAGCCATGGCCGGTATCATGAAAGCGCTGGCGGGCAAGACCACTAAAGCCATCGGTAATTTCTGGGTGTTCCTCGTCAAGAGTACGACCCGTATCCTGATGCCCCTGTCGCTTCTGGTCGGTATTCTGCTGGTGATCAACGGCACACCGATGTCGTTCGACGGCAAACAGACCATCACTACGCTCGAAGGCAACGAGCAAGTCATCTCCCAGGGTCCCACGGCGGCCATTGTGCCTATCAAACAGCTGGGCACCAATGGCGGCGGCTATTTCGGCGTCAATTCCTCTCATCCGCTGGAGAATCCCAACGCCTTCACGAACATGCTGGAGTGCTGGTCGATTCTGATTATCCCGATGGCGATGGCTTGGGCTTTCGGGTTCTATGTGCGTCGCCGCAAGTTGGCCGCCTGGATCTTCGGCGTTATGCTCTTCGCCTTCACGGCTGGTGTCTTTGTTTCCGTTCCGCAGGAGATGGGCGGCAACCCCAATATCGACGAAATGGGCATTGCGCAGGATCTCGGCTCGATGGAGGGTAAAGAGATCCGCATCGGTTCGGCGGCTTCGGCCATGTGGGGCATGGTGACGACCGTCACGTCGAACGGTTCGGTCAACTCGATGCACGACTCACAGACTCCGCTGAGCGGTATGATGCAGATGCTCAATATGCAGATCAACTGTTGGTTCGGCGGCGTAGGCGTAGGCTGGATGAACTACTTCGCCTTCCTCATCATCGCCGTCTTCATCAGTGGCTTGATGGTGGGGCGCACCCCCGAATTTCTCGGACACAAGGTCGAAGCGCGCGAAATGAAGATCGCCACGCTGGTCGTGCTGATGCACCCCTTCCTGATCCTCGTCGGCACGGGAATTTCAGCCGCCGTAGCCGCTGCCAACCCGGAGATCGGCTGGCTGAACAACCCCTCATTCCACGGCCTGAGCGAAATGCTCTACGAGTACACCTCGGCTGCCGCCAACAACGGTTCGGGATTCGAGGGATTGGGTGATAACACGCCGTTCTGGAATATCATGACCGGCATCGCACTGATCATGGGGCGTTATTTCCCGATCGTGGGACAGGTTGCCATCGCCGGACTGCTGGCATCGAAGAAATATATCCCCGAAAGCGCTGGTACGCTGAAGACCGACACGGGCACCTTCTCGCTGATGACTTTCGCTGTCATCATCATCGTCGCCGCCCTTTCGTTCTTCCCGGCACAGGCTCTGGGCCCCATCGCCGATTATTTAAGTTTCTAATCCGGATTTGAAAAATGAAAAATCGAGTAAATAATTCGTTGTTCAACAAACAGCTTGTAAATGCAAGTTTCGTTGAGTCGTTTCGCAAGCTCGATCCGCGTGTGATGATCAAGAACCCGATCATGTTCACGGTCGAGGTCGTAACGTTCGTCATGTTGCTGCTGATCGTCTGGATCGCCGTGACGGGCAACACGTCGCAGGGATCGCTGGGCTATAATATCGTGATCTTCCTCGTGCTGCTGGCCACGGTGCTCTTCGCCAACTTTGCCGAGGCTATCGCCGAGGCGCGCGGCAAGGCGCAGGCCGACTCGCTGCGCAGAACCCGTGAGGAGACTCCTGCCAAACGTATCGAGAAGGATGGACAATCGCACATCGTCAGCAGCTCGGCGCTGCGCAAGGGTGACGTATTCGAATGCGTCGCGGGCGACACCATCCCTGCCGACGGTGAGATAATCGAGGGACTGGCGTCGATCGACGAAAGCGCCATCACGGGTGAGTCGGCTCCGGTGATCCGTGAAGCCGGCGGTGACAAGAGTTCCGTCACGGGCGGTACGAAAGTACTCTCCGACCGTATTCTGGTAAAGGTGACCGTACAGCCGGGCGAAAGTTTCCTCGACAAGATGATCGCCCTCGTGGAAGGTTCCTCGCGGCAGAAGACGCCCAACGAGATCGCCCTGACCATCCTGTTGGCAGGCTTTACGATCGTGTTCGTCATCGTCTGCGCGACGCTCAAGCCCTTTGCCGATTACGTCGGCGCCAACATCACCGTCGCGGCGTTCATCTCGCTGTTCGTCTGCCTGATTCCGACTACCATCGGCGGCCTGCTTTCGGCCATCGGCATCGCCGGTATGGATCGCGCCCTGCAGGCCAACGTCATCACCAAGTCGGGCAAGGCCGTCGAGACTGCCGGCGACATCGACACGCTGCTGCTCGACAAGACCGGTACGATCACCATCGGTAACCGCAAGGCCACGAAGTTCTATCCCGTAGGCGGGGTGAATCCCAAGGAATTTCTCCAACTCTGCGTCCTTTCGTCCGCTGCCGATGAGACACCCGAAGGTAAGTCTATCGTTGAGTTGGGGCGTGAACAGGGTTTCCGGTTCAGCCAGACCGATCTGATGGGTATACATATGGTGAAATTTACGGCCGAGACCAAATGTTCCGGTGTGGATATGCCCGACGGGCGCCGCATCCGCAAGGGAGCATCGGAGGCGATCCGGACGATCGCCCAGAAAGCGGGCAACAGTTTCTCGTCGGAAGTGGAGAAGATCGTGCGCACGATCTCGGAAAACGGCGGTACGCCGCTCGTAGTCTGCGAGAACGAGCAGATTAAAGGTGTGATTGAACTGCAGGACATCATCAAGACGGGTATCCGCGAACGCTTCGAGCGCCTGCGCAAGATGGGCGTAAAGACCGTGATGGTGACGGGTGACAACCCGCTGACGGCAAAATACATTGCCGAGCAGGCCGGTGTGGACGACTTCATCGCCGAGGCCAAACCCGAAGACAAGATGGAGTACATCAAACGCGAGCAGCAGGCCGGCAAACTGGTGGCCATGATGGGTGACGGCACGAACGATGCCCCGGCGCTGGCACAGGCCGACGTGGGCGTGGCGATGAACAGCGGTACGCAGGCCGCCAAGGAGGCCGGCAACATGGTCGACCTGGACAATGACCCCACGAAACTGATCGAGATCGTCGAGATCGGCAAGCAGCTCCTGATGACGCGCGGCACGCTGACCACCTTCTCCATCGCCAACGATGTTGCGAAATATTTCGCCATCGTCCCGGCGCTGTTCATCACCTCGATCCCGGCTCTGCAGTCCCTGAACATCATGCACCTGCATTCGCCCGAGAGCGCCATCCTGTCGGCCGTGATTTTCAATGCGGTCATCATCCCGCTGCTGATTCCGCTGGCGCTGCGCGGCGTGACGTACAAGCCGATCGGGGCTTCGGCCCTGCTGCGCCGTAACCTCTTCATCTACGGCTTGGGCGGTATCATCGTTCCGTTTATCGGCATCAAACTGATAGATATGTTGGTAAGTGTATTCTTTTAACGTGTTGCAATTATGAAAAACCTTTGGATTTCGATCAAGATAACGCTGGCGATGTGCGTCGTGCTGTTCGTCGGTTATGTATTGGTACTGCGCCTGATAGCGTGGGTGGCATCGCCCAATGACGGGGAGGCTCCTATGGTGACCTACAACGGCAAAGTCGTTGGTGCGGCCAACGTGGGCCAAGTCTTTACGGATAGCATCTATTTCTGGGGGCGTCCCTCGGCCGTGGATTACAACGGCGGCGGCTCGGGCGGCAGCAACAAGGCTACGACCAATCCCGAATACCTGGCCGAAGTGGAACAGCGCGTGCAGGATTTCCTCGCGGCGCACCCCTACCTCTCCCGCGAGGAGGTGCCCTCGGAAATGGTGACTGCCAGCGGTTCGGGCCTCGATCCCGACATCTCACCCCGCGGCGCCGAAGTTCAGATTCGCCGCGTCGCCGCGGCCCGCGGTATGTCCGAGGCTGAGGTGAAGAAGATCGTCGAAGAGAATATTCACAAACCATGGCTCGGCCTGTTCGGCACCTACAAAGTCAATGTATTGAAACTGAATGTGGCATTGGATACTGCACAGAATAAATAGCCTATAGACTTATGAAAAAGTTGGATAAATGGACTAAACGGTGGCTGATCGTACTGATCGTATTTTTGGTCGCCTTCCTGGTTACAGACCTGATCTGATACTTTGTCGGTTATCCGGTTTTCGTAAGTCAGACTTCACAAACCCTGCATTTCCCGTCGCGTACGCCCGAACCCGGGAACGGGTTTCGGGACGCAACGGACGAAAAAACAATCTCGAATCATTAACAATCAACGAAGAAATCTCTTAGCTATGAAACGTATTTTACTCGGAGTACTGGCCGCTGCGGCCCTGTTTGGAACGAATCATGTTGCCGCTCAAGAGAGAGGAGTGTCGTTCGGCGGCGGTACCGATCTCGTAAGTTCGTATTACTGGCGCGGCGTCAAGGAGTCTGGGCCGGCCCTGCAGCCCACGCTGACCATGACTGCCGGCAACTTTTCGGTAACCGCATGGGGATCGATCGATTTCAGTGACAGCGGCTACAAGGAGATGGATCTCACGCTGGCCTACCAGCTGGGGCCTGTGACGCTTTCGGTGGCCGACCTCTACTGGACCGGGCATGACGACGACCGCTATTTCATGTTCAACAACCATTCTCCCCACCGCATCGAGGTCGGTGCGAGCTGGGTCGTATCGGAACGGCTTCCTTTCACATTGTCGTGGTACACGATTCTGTTCGGCGCTGCCGACCGGAACTTTGAGGGGGAACGTGCCTATGCCTCCTATTTCGAGGT
This sequence comes from Alistipes onderdonkii, assembly GCF_025145285.1. Classification (NCBI taxonomy): domain Bacteria; kingdom Pseudomonadati; phylum Bacteroidota; class Bacteroidia; order Bacteroidales; family Rikenellaceae; genus Alistipes; species Alistipes onderdonkii. Next base: position 1,605,279 of record NZ_CP102251.1, on the reverse strand, counting down.
GGCCTATCCTTTCACGGTGAAGACGATCGACATGAAGGCCGGCGTGGGTATGGTTCCCTGGAACGCCGCTGCGACCTACAACTGCGGTGATCGTGATTTTTACGTGCAGAATGTCTTCCTCAATGCGGGCAAGAACTGGGATATCAAGGGTGCCGGCGGTATGAAAATTGGACTTTTTACCAATCTGATTTGGAATCCGGCACTCGACGATGTTAACTTTGTCGGCGGATTCTCATTCAGAATGTAAATGCCATGGATACACATGACACCCGGCGAAGTGCCGAGCACTTTCTCAATTTGATCAAGGAGTCGCATCGCGGCAAGTTTAAGGTCTATATCGGCATGAGCGCCGGTGTGGGCAAAACCTACCGGATGTTGCAGGAGGCACACCAGTTGCTCGATGCAGGTGTCGATGTGCGTATCGGATACATTGAAACGCACGGTCGTGCGGAAACGGAAGCCCTCGTCGCAGGGCTTCCGCTCGTTCCGCGCCGCAAGCTCTTTTACAAAGGCAAGGAGCTCGAGGAGATGGATACGCAGGGCATCATCAACCTGCATCCCGAGATCGTAGTCGTTGACGAGTTGGCTCACACCAATATCGAGGGAAGTGAGAACCCCAAGCGGTGGCAGGACGTAATGCAGATTCTCGATGCGGGGATCAGCGTCATTTCGGCGGTCAACATTCAGCATATCGAGAGCCTCAACGAGCAAGTGCAGGAGATCACCGGCGTCGAAGTTCACGAGCGCGTGCCGGACAGCGTGCTGGCGATGGCCGACGAAGTGGTGAACATCGACCTCACGGCCGAAGACCTAATCGATCGCCTGAAGGCGGGCAAGATCTATAAGCCCGAAAAAATACAGACAGCTCTGAATAACTTTTTCCGGCAGGAGCACATTCTCCAGCTGCGCGAACTGGCCTTGAAAGAGGTGGCGCTGCGCGTGGAGAAGAAGGTCGAAAATGAGATAACCGTCAATACGGCACAGTTGCACGGCCGCATCCTGGCAGTGATCGACAGCAGTGAAAAGCGGGCTCGGAAGGTCATTCGGAAGACGGCACGCATGGCTACACACCTTAATGCCGGGTTCACGGTTCTCTACGTTCAGAGCGACCGCGAAGCTCCGGACAGGATTCCGCTGGCAAGGCAGCGTTACCTGATCAATAACTTCAATCTGGCCCAGGAGCTGGGTGGAGAGGTGATGCGTGTACATTCGAATAAACATATCGATGCAATTGTCGAAGCGTGTATCGACAGGAAGATTAGCAATGTATGTATCAGTAAACCGGAGTTTTCTCTTTACTCATTGATTATTACGGCTATACGATTGCGTTTTTTGTTGAACCGCCTGTCGCGTTTAAATATTGACTTAACCATTTTATCATAATTTATGAAACTGCGTTATCGATTGACACTGGGTATCGGTTTCCTGTTTGCATTGATTGTCTTGCTGGGAGTTCAATCCGTCGGCTACGTTCGTCATCTTTCGATGGCGTCGAAAGAAATTCTCGCGGATAACTACAATTCTCTGCATTATGCCAAGGATATGTTGCAGTCGCTGGATCGTATTTCCCAGGATTCCGCTTCCCGGAAAGCACTTATTCGCAGCCTGTCGCTCCAACGGGAAAATATCACCGAGGTCAATGAACGGGAGATCACTGCGGCGCTGGACAGCAAGATTACGGCGCTGACGGACAGTGTAACGGATTCCGAACTCAAGCTCATCCGGGACGACCTTTACCGCATTATGGAACTGAACATGGCTTCGATTCACATGAAAAGTTCCGATACGGCTGTAAGTGCTACGGATGCGATGTGGTCTTTAGCGATCGTATCTGCACTCTGCGCCTTGCTGGCCATGATTTTCCTAATTCGTTTTCCGGCTATTGTGCTGCGGCCTATCGACAAGCTGAAACAAGGGATCACGCAGATCGCCAACCATAACTACGATCAAAGGCTCGATTTCGGCGACAACCGGGAATTTGGGGAGGTGGCGCAGTCGTTCAACGACATGGCCGCCAAACTCGACGAATACCGTCGCAGTTCGCTCGATGACCTGATGACGGCCAAAAAGCGCATAGAGGCAATAGTCAATACGTTGCACGAACCGATTGTTGGGTTGGGGCCTGACCGTAAACTCCTTTTCATGAACCGTGAGGCACTTTCGGTACTGAATCTTCGGGAGGATGTTTTAGGGCGTAATGCTGCCGAAGTAGCGCTTTCGAATGATTTGCTGAGGCGTCTTGTCCGCGACCTTTACGAATCTAATAAAGAGAACGACAAAGAACCGCTGAAGATATACGCAGACAACAAAGAGAGCTATTTCCAAGTGGAGAACACGCCGCTCTACATTACGCCTGTGGGCGGTACGGAGCAGCAGTTTATCGGGAACCTGATCGTCTTGAGTAATGTAACGAAATATAAGGAGTTGGATTCGGCCAAGACAAACTTTATTTCGACAGTCTCGCACGAGATGAAAACCCCGATCTCCTCGATCTTGATGAGCCTGCAACTGCTGAACGATACCCGTTTGGGGAAACTCAATGACGAACAGAAGCAACTCGTAAGCAGTATTAAGGACAGCAGCGACCGTTTATTGAACATTACGGGAGAACTGCTGAACATGACACAGGTCGAATCAGGCAAACTCAAACTCATACCTAAGATCGTAAAACCTATCGAGCTGATCGACTATGCCGTACATGCCACACAGGTGTTGGCAGAACGATTCCATTGTTTCGTGGAGATCGATTATCCAGATAAAATCTCGAAACTCTTCGTCGACAATGAAAAGATCGCGTGGGTCATCACCAACCTGTTGTCGAACGCCATTCACCACTCACCCGAAAAGTCGCGTGTCATCGTCGGTGCCGTACAGCGCGAAAAGGCGGTGGAAATCTATGTGCGCGACTTCGGCCGTGGCATAGACCCGCGTTACCATAAGAGCATTTTCGAGCGATATTTCCGCGTGCCGGGTACCAAAGTGCAGGGCAGCGGGTTGGGGCTGGCCATCTCCAAGGAGTTTGTCGAAGCCCACGGCGGTACGATCTCGGTCGAAAGCCAAGTTAATGAAGGTAGCCGCTTTTCCATCCTGTTGCCGGCCTGATCGATCCGGTTAGGTTTTTGATATATATGTTTGGAGAAGAAGTTGTCCTAAGGACAACTTCTTCATTATATACAAAATCGAGTCTTAATTTAGGGCTGAATTTGAAAAGGTGACTATATACTCAATCCCCTAATAATTGGGGTGTAGCGTAATTTCAACTCCGATGCTTCCTTTATCTCATTATTCGAATTGAAAATAAAACTCACTAATTTTATAATGATTGATTCGTTAGTCTGAAATATTGGCTTTGAGATGATCTGGAAGCGCCGATAAAACTGTCTCGTATTCGCTAAACCGAATTGCTTATTCGAAGTTGATAGATTGGGACTGCAACCCCGGGCGTGGATTGCACCCCCGTTATTCGTGTTATTTCAGCGAGGATGTTTATTAGAGTGCAAACGCACCGAAAGAGTTGCACATTGTCTCTTCGGCCGACTACATGGACATATACGACGAATAAACTGCGAGCCAGCTTTCACGCAGTCTTTTCGTATATCGATTTACCGTCGTATTATTTATCTGTTTAACCGCATCCGGGGCAGTCGTCGGCCGAACTCGAATACACAAATATAAGAAATGATCGATAAAATAATGAAATTCCATCCGATTTAATTGCAATTCCGGGAGGGGCAATCCATCGTCTTCCGAACGAAGATAACGGACAGAAAACGCTTTGTTGTTCCGTTTTTATCCTGAAAAAGATTTATAGCGATACGTATTCGACCGGGGTTTTCCATCATCTGCCGATTGTCAGCCCGATAATTTCTCATAGTATTTTCAGCCATAAATAGTTCATCCTAAAGCGCATAATTCAATGAATTACGACTGTCTTTGTAGCTGAAACTCCAAGAATCATCGACAATATGGCAAAAATCACAGTAAAAGATACGGGAGTTACGATTATATCGGTCTATGAGAAGACTATATCAGCCTGACAGATCCCGACCTTGCGGAACCCCACGCGGAAGGCTGCGGCTTCGGCCGTGAGCGTGTAGAGGTTCGGCGATTATCCGCATGTTCGATGAAGATGGATATCTGTGTGCGTTTTAAGATTTCGCGCGATACCTTTTCCAGGTTTCGCAATATGTATCCCTCGGTTTGTAGAGCTCACCGGGAGAAGGAGGATCGTCGTATTTCAGGATTCGGTAAAAAAGGGCTATATATATCCGATGGGGAATCTTGTAACGGGAATGGTTGAAGCTTTAAGTCCGAGGATGCTGTGGTTGATAATTTTCTGAGACCGGCAACCGACCTGTCGAGGGGATTACCTGGTCTGAGGTCATTTTGTACGAACACAAAAGCCATGATGTCGGGTCATGGCTTTTGTCGTTGGTTAAAACGTCACCTTGACCCGTCTAAAAAATGTAACAGCCCAATTTCTCAGGCTGTTACATCCTTTTAAAGGAAGTCCCGATAAGGGGCTCCCTTTTTCAATTAAATCAGCGTCATGCGCGTGCGCAGCATGTCGAGTACCTGTGTTTTGAGCTGCCGGGCGTTGATCGGCTTGGGCATATAGCCGTCGAATCCGCTCGAGAGTACCTTCTGTTCGTCGGATGCGAAGGCGAAAGCCGTCACGGCGATGATCGGCACGTCGGCCGATTGTTTGCGGATCTCGGCCGTGGCTTCGTAGCCGTCCATCACGGGCATGTTGATGTCCATGAGCACCAGGTGCGGTGTGTGCCGGTTGAATAAATCGACTGCTTCGCGGCCGTTCCAGGCGTGTACGAGCTTGTATTCATGGCGCAGGATCGACTCGAAAAGACGGTAATTGCTTTCGTTGTCCTCGGCGATGAGGATTACGAGCTTGTCCTTCTCGACCGTCGGGACGGCCTGCAGCATCTGTGCCGGGATCTTTGCTGGTTCCTGTTTGCCGGGGACGTACGGAAGCGTGAACCAGAAGGTCGAACCTTTGCCCTCTTCCGATTCCACACCGATATTTCCTCCCAAATGCTCTACGATCGTCCGGCAGATGGAAAGCCCGAGCCCCGTGCCCTGCTTGAACGAGTTGAGTTTGACGAAGCGCTCGAAGACTGCGTCCTTCCGTTCGGCGGGGATACCGCAGCCGGTGTCCGCAACCCAGAAATAGAGTTGTCCGGCACGGAGTTCGTAGCCGAAGCGGATCGATCCCCGGTGCGTGAATTTCGCGGCGTTCGTCAGCAGGTTTATCATCAGCTGCGAAAGGCGGTTGCGGTCGGTGCGGACGTGGCAGGTTTCATACCGCTGTTCGAATACCAGCTCCACGTTTTGGTCGGTTTTCAGCCTCATGACGTTCTCTTTCTCGCGCATCAGCTTGTTCAGTTCGAAATCCGTATGGACGAATTCGAGCGTCCCGGCCTCGATCTTCGAAAGGTCGAGGATATCGCTGATGAGTTGCAGCAACAACGTATTGTTGCTTTCGATGATCGACATGTATTCCTGCTTTTCCTGCTCTTCGTCCGTCGAGGCAAGGATGCCCGAAAACCCGACGATGGCATTGAGCGGCGTGCGTATCTCGTGGCTCATGTTGGCCAGGAATGCCGATTTCAGGCGGTTCGACTCTTCGGTACGGTCGCGTGCGGTGAGCAGCTCCTGCTCCATCTGTTTGCGTTCGGAGATCACGAGCGATGTCCCGACCAGCGACAGCGGCCTGCCATCGCAGTCGCGGGTTTCGACCGTGGCCTGTGCCTCGACCCACTCCATGTGCCAGTGCCCGCTCTCGTTGGATACGACGCGGAACTCTTCGCAGACCTTCTCCGTATGCCCTTCGATCAGGTTCCTGTAAGCTGCGCGGACGCGTTCCCGGTCTTCCTTGTGGACTTTCGAGAAGTAGCACTCCTCGTCCACCGCAAGCGAGGCGTTGTTTGCCAGCGACATTCCGGCGGCCATCTTGGCCGCCTTGTTGAGGTCGCACAGGATAGTGTGGTTCGTAAGATTCCACTTCCAGGGGATGATGTTGGCCACGTTGAGCGCCAATGCGAGTTTTCGGTTTACCGAATCCACCTTTTTCTGGGCGTTGTGCAGGGCCGTGCTGTCGATGCAGAAAATGTCGACCGTATCCTGCTGGTACGAGGGGCAGATGACGACCTCGTAGAAAATATTCACCGGCTTGTGGTAATAGGGGAAGGTAACGCTCCGCTTTTCTTTCAGTACGATGTCGATGATCGGCATGAACTGGGGCATCGACTCCGGGAAAACCGTCGACCCGGATTTGCCCGCCACTTCGTCCAGGGGGTAGAAGGAGCGTTCGAAGTGGGCGTTTACATCGACATAAACAGTGTCTATGGCCGTCCCTTGTGCGTCGAATACGACCCGTTCCTGCATGTACAGGATCGGCATGTTGTTGAACAGGTGCGAGTATTTGGCCTGGGTTTCCATTTCTTTCTGGTGGGCTGCGTCGACCTTGCGCAGGACGGCGATCCTCCATTGCTGGAAGATGAGGAATAACAGGAATATGCTGCCGCAGACACCTATCTCGGTTTTATACCGCTCCATGAACGAGGACGGTTTGTCGAAAAACAGGGTATTCGTCGGGCAGGCGTTCGGGGAGATGTTGTGCCGGAGCAGTACCGGGTAGTTGAAGACGGGTTGTGCACCGGCCAGGGTGTAAAAGGGAATGTCGCGCGGCTGCTTGCCCTCCAGCACTGCATCTATGGTGGCGATCAGCCGGTCGGAATATTCGTTCTCGCCGTATACGTAACCCCCGATCATGCCGCTGCTCTTGAGTCCGGTCGGGCGCAGCGAGAACAACGGTACGGACGAACTGGCGATGACCTTGAACGGGTTGGTCATAATTTCGTTACGCCCTGACATGTTCTTCAGGTAATGCCACGAGGAGAAGAGTACGCCGGTCTGTTTTACATCGATCGTACTCAGCGAATCGAGCAGTTGGTCGATCCCGATCTTGTCGGCCGAATAAACCGTGTATTTCATGCCGGGGTATTTCGAGCCGAGCAGCTCCGCGAGGTCGTGTTCCGTTTGCCGATTGACGTAGCGTGCGTCGTCTATGAATACGAGCCTGTCCATGCCGGGCAGTATGCGCTTCATCAGGTCGATGCTTTGGTCGAGATAGGCCGGCGAATAAAGCAGGGTCAGATTGTCCTGGTCTGCCAGCGCCCGGAGGGGAACCTGTTCCGATGCGGGGATGGGCTGCCTTTTGAGGTAGTATTTATCCGGCCCGATGAAATCCTGTTCGGCACATACGATGGTCGGGATATCTTGCCATATGCTGTTGATGAAGTTGCGCAACAGGGCAGCCGGGGTTCCGATCAGCACCAGGGCCTGGGGAGGTTTTTTGCCGTATTCGCGCAGGAGATTCGCCTCGAATGTCCTGATGTCCTCGGGGGAATCCACCAACAGCAGGGTCATATGTTCGGTGTAGAGTTCCAGGTTCTCGATCTGTTCGACGTGTGCCGTGATGTCTGCGATGATACCTCTGCTCCACGGGGTCGATTCCGCATAGGTGTTGATTACCAGTATATAATCGCGTTTGTCACCGGGAGGTCTGCTGACGGCCGGTGAGAAGGGGTATGTTAAAATGCAGCCTAAAAGCAGGGCCCATACGAGGGGCCGGAACCGGAGGCCGGGCCGGGTGGTCGGCATGTTCATGGGGAAAAAGGGACGCAAGGTAGTAGTGTATGACGCAAAAATAGCGGGAGGGGGCTGCCGGAAGACAGCCCCCTCCCTTCTTATGTAAAGTTATCGGTTCATGACCGGTTTGATGTCCTTGATGCGGAGTTGGGTGGTAACCGTCCCCCGGTAATGGTTCTCTACGATCTGGTAACATACGTCGATCGGGCGTCCCGAGCGCACCCATTCGTAATGCGTGGGTTGCTGGAAGGCGATCGACTGGATCTTCGTGTTGGGTTTCTGCCGCTGGATCAGATCCATGCGCAGGTGTTCGCACTCCACGCCGACCAGTTTGGCATCGCCGTGGTTGCTTACGCCGTAGGTCGCGAAGACCGGCGCCGTATTGCCCGGGCCGAAAGGCTGGAAGCGGTTGAGGTCTTTGCGGAACGCGGGGGTGATGTCCGAGAAGAGCAGTTCGCTGTCGATATCCACCTGCGGCATAAGCATCTGCGGGTCGATGTTCTCCTCGACATAGGCGTTGAACCTGCGCGTGAATTCCTCGACGTTCTCGGGTCGCATCGTCAGCCCGGCGGCATACATATGCCCGCCGAAGTTCTCCAGCAGATCCGAGCACGACTCCACGGCCTGGTAAAGGTCGAAGCCCGGTACCGAGCGTGCCGACCCCGTCACGAAGCCGTTGCTCATCGTCAGCACTACTGTCGGCCGGTAATAGGTCTCGATCAGGCGCGAGGCGACGATTCCCACGATGCCCTTCATCCACTTGGGATTGTAGATCACCGTGCTCTTCAGCTCTTTCATTGCGGGGTTGCGCTCGATAAAATCGTGCGCTTCCTGTGTCACCGAACGGTCGATCGACTTGCGATCCTGGTTGTAGGCGTCGATGACGTTCCCGAACTCCGCGGCGATGCTTTCGTTGCCTTCGATCAGCAACTCGACGGCCGCATGCCCGCCCGAGGGCGAGGCGTTTTCGTCGTTCTCGTCCATCCGCATACGTCCGGCGGCGTTGATACGCGGCCCGATCTTGAAGACGATGTCGTCGATGGTGATGTTGTGCTTGTCCAGGCCGCAGATCTTGATGATCGACAGCAATCCTTTCGACGGTTCGCGGTTGAGGTCTTTCAACCCGAAATGGGCAAGGATACGGTTTTCGCCCACCAAGGGTACGATATCCGAAGCGATGCTCACGACCAGCAGGTCTAACAGCGGGCTGATCTGTTCGAACGGGATCCGGTTTTTCTGCGCATAGGCCTGCACGAGCTTGAAGCCTACGCCGCAGCCCGACAATTCGTCGAACGGATAGGAACAATCGACCCGCTTGGGATCCAGGACAGCTACGGCACGGGGAATTTCCTCGGCCGGGAGGTGATGGTCGCAGATGATGAAATCCACGCCCTTCGTCTTTGCATAGACTACCTTTTCCGTGGCTTTGATACCGCAGTCCAAGGCGATGATAAGACCCACGCCCTTGCGGGCTGCCAGGTCGATACCCTTGACCGAGATACCGTAACCTTCGGTATAGCGGTCGGGGATGTAGAACATCAGGTTTTTATGCCCGATCTGGCGCAGGAACTTGTACACCAGTGCAACGGCCGTACAGCCGTCCACGTCGTAGTCGCCGTAAACCATGATTTTCTCATTGTTACGAACGGCCCGCTCGACCCGCTCGACCGCCTTGTCCATGTCCTTCATCAGGAACGGGTCGTGGAGGTCGGCGAGACTGGGTTTAAAGAACTTGTCCGCCTTTTCTACGGTGTCTATGCCTCTCTGTACGAGCAGGTTCGCCAGCACGGGAGAAATCCTGAGCACGGCAGCGAGCTTCGCCACCGCCTCGGAATCGCCCTGCGGTTTCACTACCCATCGTTTTTCTATAGGCATACGATTTACTATTTATATATTCTAACATTTAATATCTCACTTAAAAATTTGACAACGAGCTCCTTTACTTCGCCCATTGCGGCCTTGCGGCCCGTTTCCCGTTCGATCGAGGTTACCCCCCGGTCGGTAAACCCGCAGGGATTGATGCGCGTGAACCACCCCAGGTCGGTCGTGACGTTCAGCGCGAACCCGTGCATGGTGATATAACGTGACGACCGGACACCTATTGCGCAAATCTTGCGCGGCACCCTTGCGGATGCCCGGTTCCCGACGCCGATTTCGCTATCGCAGGTTCTGCCGCTGTCGCAGATTCCGGCCTCGTTGCGGTTTTCGCCGCTGTCGCCGCTTTTGCCGCCGTCGCTTTTACCGCCGATGTTACAGTTGCCGCCGTTATCTCCGCGGCAGCCGGTTGTCCGGCTCCCTGTTTCCCCGCCGATTCCGGGGCCGATCCAGACCCCCGAGGCGCCTGCCATGCGGCCGGCCGTGATGCCGTATGCCGCCACGGTGCGGATGACGGCCTCTTCCAGTGCCCCGATGTAGTCCCTCAGCCCGATGCCCAGGCGTTCGAGGTCGAGGATCGGATAGCAGACCAGCTGCCCCGGGCCGTGGAAGGTGATGTCGCCCCCTCTGTCGATGTGAAAGAACTGTGCGCCCATCGCTTCGAGCGCTTCGCGGCCTATCAGCAGATTTTCGGCATGGCCGCTTTTGCCGAGTGTGTATACCGGCGGGTGTTCCACCAAAAGGATCGTGCCTGCGCTGGCGGAGCCTTCTCCGGTGGCGCCTGACGGTTCGACGCCCTCTGCTGCGGATACGCCGCCTGTTGGGGATTCCGACCCTTTGCCGGATTGCGTTCCCGCCTTGCTGGGCATTGCCTCTGCCGATCGCTGTGCCGGCTCCCGCGCGGATGCCTGATCTGCTTCCGCGGTGCCGGCGTATGCCGCCGGGATTGCCGCCGCCTGTTTCGTTGCGCCCTTGCAGGCTGCCTTGCGGGCTACCAGAGCATCGAACAGTCCCTGCTGCAATTCCCAGCAGGTTTTGTAGTCCATCAGTCCGAGATCCCGGCAGGAAGCATCCATCGCTACAAACTTTTGACGCTCTTCAGGGCCTCTTCCGCCATGTACGACGAGCGGACTAAGGGTGCGCTCGCGCAGTAGCTGAAGCCCATTTCCAGCGCTTTCAGTCTGTACCATTCGAATTTTTCAGGAGTGATATACGCCGCAACGGGGTAGTGCTCCAGAGTGGGACGAAGGTACTGACCGAGTGTTACGATCCCCACGCCTGCGTCGCGCAGGTCGTGCAGGGTTTGTAATACTTCATCATCGCTCTCGCCAAGTCCGACCATCAGTCCGCTTTTCGTTGCGACACCCTGTGCGCTCAGGTAGCGCAGGGTTTCCAGGCTCGTACGGTACTTTGCCTTGGAACGCACCACCGGGGTCAGCCGCTCGACGGTTTCGATGTTGTGCCCGATTATATCGGGCTTCGACGCGACGACCACGTCCAGCGGGGCGGGCTGTGCGTCGAGATCGGGAATAAGGAGCTCAATTACGGCGTCGGGATTCTGTGTGCGGATGGCGCGGACGGTTTGGGCCCAGTGTGCGGCACCGCCGTCCGGCAGGTCGTCACGCGTCACAGAAGTAACGACGACATACCTCAGTTTCATCAGTGCGACGCTTTCGGCGACCCGTCGGGGTTCCTCGGCGTCGGGGGCAAGGGGGTGTCCTGTTTTCGTTGCACAGAAGCGGCAGCCTCGGGTGCAGATGTCTCCCAGGATCATGAAGGTTGCGGTTCTGCGGCTCCAGCATTCGGCCTTGTTCGGACACATGCCGCTGCTGCAAATCGTATGCAACGCATGTTTGTCGACTATTTGCTGTACCTCGGCATATTCCGGGGTGCGGTGGAGCCGGATCTTCAACCATCCTGGTTTTTTCAGTACATCTACCTTGTCATAAAACTTCGGCATTTAAGTTCATTATTTTCCAATTGATGCAAAAATACGAAAAAATAATTGATAATTCCTATGAATGCCCTATTTTCTTTCGGCACCCCGCCTCTGGTATGCCTCTTCGCGGGTTTGCCTTCTCCGGGCTGTTTTCGGGCTGTTTCCGGGGGAGCGCCTGCGGCGGCCTGCGTGGCATCCAATTAAAAAAATAAAAAATGCGGCCCTGAAAACCGCAATTATTCAATATCGGATGCTGTCGGGTGGCTTTTCCGGACAGAGAAAGGGGTTTGCTGCCTGGCAGTAGCAAACCCCTCTGGTTAGGTTAGTTAGGTTAATGAGAGTGGGAGAATCCCACGTTTTGTTATACAAAGATAAATGGAAAATCACAATCTTCCAAATCTTTTGTAACATTTTTTTAACCTAACCGAAAAAAATCTGTTAAATTATAATTAAAATTTTTAAAATACTAACGGTTTTGTAAGTTGCGAACTATAACGCCTCGCGGATTTCCTCGGTTTCCTTAGCGGCGGGCTGCGCCTCGGGAGCGAGCGAAGTGATGTGGCGGTTCCGGTAAGCGGCTGGCGTCATCTGGTACTCCTTTTTGAAAAGTTTAATAAAGTGCGACGTGTTGGGGAATGTACAGGCATTGCCGATTTCCGAAATTGACTTCGAAGTCGAGATCAGCAGCAGGCGCGAATGCATCAGGCGCTGGCGGATGTACCATTTGTGCGGCGGCATCATGAAATGGCGCCGGAATTCCTTTTTGAACGAGGTGAGCGAACGGTTCGTCAACTTCGAGAGTTCTTCGATCGAAATATCCTTGAAGATGTGGTCGTAGACGATCTGTTCGAAATTCTCCTTGGCTGCATCGACGTTGCTGAGCAGTTTGCTCTTCAGGCAGCAGTCTTCGTGCGAGGCGATGAGGTAGATCAATTCGGTCATCTTGATGTTCTCGGCCGTCTCGTCGCGGTGGAAATCCTCGTCGCGCAGGTAGTTGTTGGTATTGACGAAAAAGTTGCGGATCGAATTCCAGGCGGGCATCGAGACATGCGAACGGTTGCGGCAGTTTTCGCACGAATGTTCGTTCGAAATGTTCAGCCCGTAGGTGATGTTCAGGTGTAGCAGTATCCGCTGGAGGTCTGCCGGCGTATAATAAAAGAGCACTTGTTCGAAGGGCTGCCCGTTTTCCGGGAAGTTCTCGATATAGTGGTGCCCGATGCCGAGGTAGAATACGTCTCCGCGCGTGAGGGTCTGGCGCTTATCCCCGTCGTAAATATATTTCGTGCCACGGAGGATGTAGCCGATTGCGTAGCGCGAAAGCGCCTGAGACTGGATTCCGTTGTGAAGGGCCTCAACGTACTTCACAATCATCGGCTGCTGGGCCGACGAATTTAATGAATTCTTCATACCAAATCGTATTTTAAGTTTTTTTGAACAACGAGTTGCGTCACCGATTGCTCATTTCAAAAATACAATTTAATATTTATTTTATAAAATAATGAATAGTCTAAAAAGGCACAATAAGGCAAATAAGCCTAAAGATGCCATAATAATGACTAAATATAATATTGTAAAAATATTCCGGCGAAGGCTGCCGCCAGAAAAATCAGGTATACGGGCAATGCCATTCCCCTGTGGATGCGGACGAAAAATACCGGGATCAGTATGGCCGACGGGACAGCGAGCAGGGCGAATGCTTCGGGTGTTGCGGCGGGGCTGCATAGCAATGTCAGGGCCAATACCAGTATACCTATGTTATAAAAGAGGATAAAGCGGGGTTTGGTGCCGGCGGCATAGATGTCGGCCAGGAAAAAGAAAAGCGCCGTCAGGTCGAGCAGTACGATCCCGCCTGCCATGACGAGTGCGGGGAGGGGAATATCCAGGAAGAGTTGCAGCGGCATACCTTCGATGGCCGACTGCCCCACTGTGACCAGTGGAGCCGTAAATTCCGCCCCGCTGCCCCAGCTGACATAGCAGGCCGTGAAGATCGGCAGCAGCAGTCCGGCCGTTGCTACCACGACCTCCCGGAAGGTACGCCGGAAAAGCAGTACGGCCAACGGCAGGAGCAGCAACAGCGGCAGTGCGGGGGCATATATCAGCGGCATCAGCCCCAGGTAGAGCGAGGCACGGAAGATGGCGTCGAACCCGTACCCGTTGCAGAAGGCGCGGCAGTAATTTTTCGTTGCCAGTGCGAGCAGCATCGACGCTGCGAATCCTGCGAGATAATTCCCGCCTGTTGCGATCCCGCAGGCGACGATGGCATAGAGGGGAATCGGGAGGCAGGTGCCCACCGTATAGAGGTTGTAGCGGATCGAAATCCGTCCCGTACACATTCCGGCGAAGAGCAGCATGAACCCGGCGGCAAACTTCGACCATACCGGATATGCCGCCTGAAACCGGGCGAGTTGGCCGCCCAGAAGCGGGAGCGCTTCGCGCACCGCTCCACTGGTTTCGGTATCGGGCACGGGGATTCCTGCACACATGGCTGCGACGGCGAGTGCGAAGAGGGTCATGAAGGCCGGTACGAGCGGCTGCCGGGCGATGTCGAATTTCATGTCGGAAGGCTTTTTTCCTCAGGCAAAATTAGCGAAAAAAGCCGGAATATTACCTAACTTTGTGGTACGATGTTAGAAAACCAATACCAATACGAGTTTCGGGAGGCCGGTTGCGACGAGGCCGGCCGGGGGTGTCTGGCCGGGCCGGTGTTCGCCGCTGCGGTGATCCTTCCGCCCGATTTTCACGACCCGTTGCTCAACGATTCGAAGCAGATGACCGAGCGGAACCGGGACAGGCTCCGCCTGATCATCGAGCGTGAAGCCGTGGCCTGGGCCGTCGAGGCCGTTTCCGCAGCCCGGATCGACGAGATCAACATCCTGAACGCTTCGTTCGAGGGAATGTCGCTGGCTGTCGCCCGCCTCGATCCGCCGCCCGAATTCCTTGCGATCGACGGCAACCGTTTCCGGACACGTCTTGAATTACCCTACCGTTGCGTGGTCAAGGGTGACGGCAAATATGCCGACATCGCCGCAGCTTCGGTGCTGGCCAAAACCCATCGGGACGAGTACATGTTGCGCCTCGCGGAGGAATACCCGCAGTATGGCTGGAAAAAGAACAAGGGGTACCCGACCCGCGAGCATCGGCTCGCAATCCGTGAATACGGACTTACGCCCCACCACCGCCTGTCGTTCAGCCACGGGATCGGCCAGTTGGAGTTGCAATTCTGAGCGGGGATTGTCTTTCCGCGTGTTGCCGGGAAATCCCGTGGTGATCGGATACGATCATCTCCCGTGTTTAAATCCCCGGCCCGAATTTACCCTGCCGCCTTGCAGTGGCGGGCATACGTTTGAAGATGCTGGAGGCCGTATAACTATCGGTATGGCACATAAAAAAGGGCTGAAGTCCGACTTCAGCCCTTTTTCGATATGACTCGGGATTTAGTATCCCAGCGACTTGGAAGCGGCGTAGGAGACCTTCAGTGCATTGGCACGGCGAAGTTCCTGCTTCACGTCGGTTACGATACCCATCTTGGTTGTCTGGTCGGCCTTGAGGCAGATCGTCATCGAGGCACGGTCGGCCTCGCTGAGCTTATCGCGCTCTGCGGCTACGAAATCCAAAATATCCTTGGTCGTTTTGTACGAGTCGTTCAGCTGGATACGGGGTGCAGTGCCGAATTTGGCCTGCATCACCAGCGAAGGCTGTCCGATGTGGATGTAGCTTACGAGCGATTTCTTCTCGAGCTTTTGCACTTCGGTTGCCTCGGGGAGTTTGTACCTCACGAGCAGTTCCTGGTCGCGCATGGTGGTCGACACCATGAAGAAGAAGAGGATCATGAAGATCACGTCAGGAAGCGATGCTGTCGAGATAGGGGGCAAACCTTTATTGCCCTTCTTTTTCATTACTGCCATAACTTACTTCTTTATATTACGCGGTTCGGCCTCCGAAATCTTCAGAGGTACTGCTTTGGATACTGCATTGCGCTGATCCTCGGAAAGCTCCGAGAATTTTGCTCCGAATTTCTTCATGGCGACTTCGTCACGTACCTCGTTGAAAGCGCGTGTGAGTTCGTTCTGCACCATGATGTAGGACTGATAGCCCGTATCACGGGTGGTCTGTAACGAAACAACGCCCTGGCTTTCGGGATATACCCACTTGCTGCCGTCGGCCAACTCGATTTCCTTTTCGGTTTTCTCCGGGAGGTTCTCGTCGTCCATCGGGTTGAGGATGAATTCCTTCGTCTTGTCCTTGAGTTGTCTCAGGTCGATGATCTCCTGTTTGCCCGAGGGCCCGGCCATGATGTTGCCGCTGCCCGAGATGAGCACCAGGAAGAGGTTGCGCTCCTTGACCTTGATGTCCTCCTGCTTTTGGTTCTCGGGGGGCATCGGCGGAAGCATACGCACCAGACCGGTGTCGACATTCATCGTTGTGGCCACAAGGAAGAAAATCAGCAGCAGGAAGGCGATGTCGGCCATTGAGCCGGCGTTGATCTCCTGTATTTGTCTTTTATTTCCTGCCATTGTTCGTTGTTATTTGAAAGCGCCGTAAATTTCGGTTGCGATAGCCGTCACGAACGCAGCGACCAGGGCAACGTACGTTACCAGGATGCTGGTGTCGGTCAGGACGGTTTCACCTTGGGAGAAAAACCCGCCGTTGGCGAGGTCGGGGATCTGGATGTCATGTCCCGAAGCCACGAAGTAAGCCACGCCCACGATCACGATGATCAGCGCGAGCGAAATAATCGTGCCCTTGATTCCCGCTGGGTTCTGGATCATGCCGAAGACCGCGCAGAAGATAGCTGTGAACACCGCAAGAGCCAGCAGGAAATAGCACCAGATGAGGTTCAGGCTGATAGCCGCCTCGGAGCCACCCGTAGCAATTGCGTATATTCCCAGTACCGCCATCACGGCCAGCAGAATACCCAATATGATATTTAAAATCTTTTTCATAATTGCCTTTAACTCTTTTTAAATCGTTGGGATTATTTCTTGCTGTAAGCCGTCAGGATATCCATCAGCGTGATGGACGAATCCTCCATATCGTTTACCAGCGAGTCGATCTTCGAAACGATATAGTTGTAGAACAGCTGAAGAATAACCGCAGCGATAAGACCCATGAGGGTCGTCAGAAGGGCGACCTTGATACCGCCTGCAACGAGGGTCGGGCTGATATCGCCGGCAGCCTGGATGGCGTCGAACGCCGCGATCATGCCGACAACGGTACCCATGAAGCCCAACATAGGCGAAAGGGCGATGAACAGGCCGATCCACGTCAGGCCCGACTCCATCTGGCCGGTCTGAACCGAACCGTAGGAAACGACAGCCTTCTCGACCGAATCCAGACCCTGATCGTAACGGTCGAGACCCTGGTAGTAGATCGAAGCGATCGGGCCGCGCGTGTTGCGGCAAACTTCCTTGGCAGCTTCGATGCCGCCGTTCTTCAGGGCTTCTTCAACCTTGGTGATGAGTTTCTTCGAGTTGATCGTCGACAGCGAGAGATAGAGGATACGCTCGATGGCAACGGCCAGACCGATAATCAGGAAGATAAGGATCGGGAGCATCCATGCCCAACCACCCTCGAGGAACTTCTGCATCATCACGCGGTGCAGGCTATCGCCGGCGAGTTGGGTTTCGGCAGCTGCGGCAGCCTCCTGCGCGAAAGCGTTAACAGTACCCAATGCGAACAGGGCCACTGACAGAATCAAAAAAAGTTTTTTCATAGTTGTGATTAGATAAAATTAAATTTGTTAGTTGTTTTTTATTGTTGTGTTTTTAGGTATTTCACAATACGTTCTTCCGCTTTCCATCGTATTTCGTCAATTCTCCCGGGATTAAAAAAATCCTAAAAAAATATTTTTTTTATCCTTTCCGGATACTCACGGCGTCTTTTTACCCCGATCCATGGCTTTCCCCTGCCGGTTCCGCACGTATGGGCGAATTCCGGAAATTTCATTCTGAATCAGTCCAATCGTTTGTTTTCCAGTGGGTTGTCCCCCTATTCCCCCTCCTGCCGCCCCCAATGGACGACCCGATAAGGTACGTTAGCAGTGCGAAATATAGAAAAAAAAATCGTTCCGTGCAACGTCTTAGGCTGTAAATTCGCCTCGCAGAGGGCGCCGCAACAATGCGCGGGTCTGTTCGTCGGAAAGCCCCAGTCCGAGCACGTACATCAGCTTTGTGACGGCCGCCTCGGTGGTCATGTCGTGGCCGCACAGGACGCCGATCTTCTGCAGCCTCAGCCCGGTTTCGTAAAGTTCCATCGAAACCTTGCCCCCGCCGCACTGCGTGATGTTGAGGATGATGACCCCGCGGTCGATCGCCTCTTTCAGTACGCGGATGAACCATTCGTTGGTCGGGGCGTTGCCCGCGCCGAATGTCTCCAGCACCACGGCCCGCAGCCCCGGTGCCGAGAGCATCGCCCGCAGGATATTTTCGCCCAGCCCCGGGAAAAGCTTGATGACTTCGATTCCGTCGGCCAGGCGGGTGGCGATGCGCAGTTCCGGCGAGATTTCCGTCGGGTGGAGGATCGCCGCGAGGTTATAGGCGATGTTGACCCCCACCTCGGCCAGGGGCGGGTAGTTGTAGGAACGGAAGGCGCTCAGCGCCTCGGCGCTGCGCTTGGTGGTACGGTTGGCGCGGAACAGCCGGTTCTGGAAATAGAGCGACACTTCGGGTACCTCGGGGCGTCCGCCGATGTGCGCCCCCGCGATCTCGATGGCCGTGATGAGGTTTTCGCGGCCGTCCGTGCGCAGCACGCCGATCGGGATCTGGCTGCCGGTGAAAACCACGGGCTTGGCCAGGTTTTCGAGCATGAAACTCAATGCCGAAGCGGTGTAGGACATGGTATCCGTGCCGTGCAGTACGACGAACCCGTCGTAGCGGGTGTAGTTGTCGCGTATCAACTCGGCCAGCGCCGCCCAGTTTGCCGGGGTGACGTTCGACGAGTCGATCACGGGATCCATCGTCAGCACGTCGATGTCCACGTTGAGCCGCTTGAGCGAAGGGAATTCATCGTAGATGCCGCTGAAGTCGAAAGGCACCAGGGCGCCGGTTTCGGCATCGTTCTTCATGCCGATGGTACCGCCCGTATAGATGATCAGGATCGAAGATTTCATCGTATGGTCTTATGGTGTTATATTCCGAAAATACGTTTGGCGTTCGCCGTCGTTGCGGCCGCCACTTCGCCGGGGGGCAGCCCCTTCAGTTCCGCGACTTTCTCGCACACGAACCGCACATAGGCCGACTCGTTGCGCTCGCCGCGGTGGGGCGCGGGTGTCAGGTACGGGCAGTCGGTTTCGAGTACGATGTCGTCCAGTTCCATTTCACGCACCGTATCGGCCAGCTTGCTCTTCCTGAAAGTCACCACGCCGCCGATTCCGAAGGCGAAATCGCCGCAGGCTTTCAGTTTCCGGTAGGTGACGGCATCCTCCGAAAAGGCGTGGAACACGCCCCGCAGCCTCCGCCCGGCCTCCGCCGCGGCCGTCGCTTCCTCCCCGATGATCCGGCACATGTCGTCCCATGCCGCACGGGTGTGGATCGCCACCGGAAGGCCGAGCCGTGCGGCCAGGCGGCATTGCGAAACGAAAGCCTCGACCTGTTCGGCGACGAACTCGCCGCTCCAGTAGTAGTCCAGCCCGATCTCGCCCACGGCGCAGAAACGTGCGATGCCCTCGGGCGGGGCCGTGAGGTAACGTTCGGCGAGCGCCAGCTCCTCGCGCCAGTGCGGGTTGTCGTTCACCGAGGTGGGGTGCAGTCCCATCATCGGGACGCATTGCCCCGGGTGGCGGCGGCAGAGGTCGAACAGCGCCCCGTGGCTTTCGGAGTCTATGCCCGGGAGCAGCAGGTGTTCCACGCCCGCCGCCGCGGCGCGGGCCAGTGTCTCTTCGCGGTCGGCGTCGAACGCCGTATCGTACAGGTGTGAATGTGTATCCGTCAGTTTCATCGTGTTTTCATATATCGGTTGCCGGGCAGTTGCCGTACGGCTCCCGCCAGTTCCAGCCCTACGAGCAGGGCAGCCAGTTCACCCGGATCCAGTCCGCTCAGCTCCGCGAGCGTTTCCACCGCCAGCGGGTCGTCCGTGCGGAAACAGCCCAGCAACCCAGCTTCGTCGGGCGTAAGCTCCGGTGTGGACGGTTTTTCCCGGAATGCTGCCGGTTCCGGGCCGAGATCCCACATCAGTTCGCGGACAATATCGTCGGCGGTCATCACGAGTTGCGCTTTGCGGTTGCGGATCAGGTGGTTCGTCCCCGACGACATGCCGTCCGTGGCGCGTCCCGGTACGGCCATTACCGAACGGTCGTAGCTGTCGGCGCAATGCGCCGTGGCGAGCGACCCGCCGCTGTCGGGCGACTCTACGACCACGCAGCCGGCACCCAGCCCTGCGATGATCCGGTTGCGGGCCAGGTATGCCGTGCCGTTCTGCCGCGTCTGCGAGTGGAGCTCCGTGACCAGTGCCCCGCCGTGGTCGAGGATGTCGCGCGCCACGGCCGTGTGTTGTGCCGGCATGACGCCGGGGAGCGGGTTCGCCAGTACCGCGACGGTTCGTACCCCTGCGGCCAGGGCTGCCCGGTGTGCCGCGACGTCGATGCCGAACGCCAGCCCGCTCACGATGCAGAGCCCCGGAACCTGTGCTGCGAGCCCCTCCACCAGCCTGTTGCACATCGTCTGCCCGTAGGGCGTTGCCCGGCGGGTGCCGACCATCGCGACGCAGCGTGCCGAGAGGGCGGCGGCGTTGCCTTTCAGGTATAGTACATGGGGATAATCGGGTATTTCACGCAGCAATGCCGGGAATTCGGGGTCGGTCGAAGCGATCGCGGCGATCGAATTGCGGCGGCAGTAGCCGAGTTCCTTTTCTGCGGCGGCGAAGCCTTTGCGGTGGACGATATTCCGGATAATGTCTTCCCGCAAGGCGGCTTTCATAGCCAGCTCCTCGGGTGCCGCCGCGAAAATGCCCCGTGCGTCGCCGAATATTCCGAGCAGGTGCACGGCGCCTTTCACGCCGATGCCCGGGGTCATCTGCAAGGCGATATCCTCGATGGTCATAACCGCAAAATGTCGTTTATTATCTTGTAAAGGTAAATATTTTTGGGAAATAGCGCAAAGTTGGGTCGAAGTTTTGCAGATTTTAGAAATGTTTGTATATTTGCACTCCCGATGCGCCTGAAAATAAACCGGATGTTTCCGGCGCGGCATGCAATCCGGAAGCAACGGACTTGTAGTTACGAAATGAAAGCCGAACAGGAACCTGTCGGGGAACATATGGTCTGATGGCCGAGTGGCTAGGCAAAGGTCTGCAAAACCTTGTACAGCGGTTCGAATCCGCTTCAGACCTCACTAAAACGCCGTTGTAGTAATCTACAACGGCGTTTTGTTTTTAGTTTGTACGGTATTTGTACGGCAACTAAAAATGAATGTAAGGGTTATACCTTTTTTATTGTTGGCATATTCTGAATAACCATCCCTTGCAATAGTTTTCCATTAACTTTTTTATTGCTTTTAACTCCATCAGAACTCCACGTTCCCCATTGTTTAAAGAAAAATGGAATGTGATTCACTTCGGCTTGTCGCTTGATATTCAAAACCCATTCTTCTTTCATGGGGCGTGCCTGTACTCCGCTTTCTCCTCCGACAATAATCCAATTTATACCATTAAGATTTAATTCGCCTAAATCTTCGAGTAGTGGTTCGCAAGAAATGAATCGAACAGGGGCTTTTAGGTTTCGTATATAATCTATGCGATTTTTTGTTTTTATAGCTTCAACCGTCACTCCAATCCATGCATTACGCGGAATAATACGAGTTGAAAAATATTCGGCCATCCGTTCGGCCCGTTTGGTTAAGATTTGGTAATTATGCTGTGGTGTATTCCGAATAACTCCGAATACTTTATCGATGAAATCAAATGGAACATCTGGATGAAAAAGATCGCTCATAGAGCATACGAAAATCGTTGATGGCTTTTTCCACCTCATTGGCTCAATTAAGTCCTCAGGATGCATTGTAGATTGAAACCCATTCGTATATTTAGAATTGCCCATTGCGCACAATCTGCGAGACATTGTTTCAGCATAACAATGTTCACAGCCGGCAGATATCTTTGTACAACCAGTTACCGGATTCCACGTCCTTTCGGTCCACTCTATTTTGGTTGTTCTCATAAAATTACAATATTATATGGCTTTGCATTATGGATGTTTGCAGCTGTCCTATTAAATACTCCGTCGATTGTAACTTGATTATATCTCCTTAGCTTATCTATTACTTCAACATATATTTTAGGTTCACAACCACATCGAAGCGCATATTTTAGACCGTCTATGTTAGAGGTTATTTGTTGAGATAAAATTCGTTTCATGATTTCGTCAGAAACTTTTTGTTTTTTGTTCGAAACCCCTGGAACATGGAATAATTCCCCAGCTTGAAAGTCATTATTAATATTGCAATTAGACTCCCCCGCAAATGCATCTTGTCGCCAACAAACTCGTAAAAACTTTTCCATACCAAGTGAATGGTTTGAACCGAAAATCAGGCCATAGTAATTTTTCCCTTTCTGAATAGTAAAACTATGTAAATAATACTCTTTATCAGAGGGCAATAAGGCTCTAAAATAGTTAGTTATTACACGATGACACTCTTTTGGCATTGTTTCATCAAAAGAAATATTTTCTTTCTTGAAATATGCAGTTACAGCTGGGAGTTCTTTGAATCTCTTTATGAATGAAGATGCAATAAAGAAGATAAAATCGGTTTTTGGGGCATTTACTAATCGCAAAAAAACGTCATCAGTAATTTGTTTAAATCCATACTGATCTAATAACACAAATTTACCATATTGTTTATTATTTAGAGCGCTTTGCAACTTGGGATTTTTAATTAATTCCTGAAAATCAGCATGTTTATAAAAGAATGATTTCTCAAATACGCAATCTTCATATTGACAGCGACTTTTACATTCTGCAATTTCTGTTTCAACATGACTTTTAAGCTCCGACATCTTTTTTTCGTCTTTCTCATTAAAACCAAATAAGACAATCGGAGTTTTACTTTTCCTTAAATATTCACAATGTTGCTGTTCTTCCCCTATTGCTTCTTGCAACAGAATCAATGGCGAACCCAAATTTCCGATAGAATCCTTGCCACTTCCAGCAAACATATCATATATAAACAATCGTTTAATATATGGATTGTGAAGAAAGACAGGATACCATTCGCGGAAACACTCTCGAAATATATCTAATTTCAACTTGGTTTCCTCGGTAAATTCTGATTTGTTGATATCTTTTGCCATGTAGTTATTCTGATGGATTTAGAAATTGGTGGGATAATCTTCAATATGTATTTAAACAGCACAAGTAATCCACAAAGATAGGCTTTTTAAATTATTATTGTAAAATATTCTTATCTTTGCCCCTGCGAACAATATGTTATAAAATTCTTTTACGTGGTAGCCAGCAAAGCAACCATATTAAAGGTATGCGCAGAGCCGTTGGGGTTTAGCGACCCGCGAACGGCACTTTGCTGAGCTTGTAAAAGGGTGATGTATTGTTCGCAGCTGCGCATATTTTTATATTTATGCGAACAATGCATCATGTCCGTACTCTGGTACAGACACGCCGTAAGGCCAGCCGCAGGCGGTTCCCGCCGTGCAACCTCTCGATTCGTTTCCATTTCCACCCGCCGGATTAGCAAATAATTGCTAACCAAGTTATTATTCTCTTTATTGCCGAAAACCTGCGATAAGGACAGCCCTTACTATGTCTAAATTCTAACAATCAATCACATGGAAACGAATCAAAACCCCGTGCAGGAAAACCCTGCACAACGCATCGCCCTCGCCCTCGAACTCGAACAGCCCGCCGAACGACTTTACGATCCTGCCGAGGCCGCCCGGATCGTCCAATGCCTGACAGACGGCTATTTCGATCCCGAATATATCCTATTGTTCGGTAAATTGGTCGGCGGCACGCCGCATAGCGACGCAATGGCTTATGACCTGCTGATGGTCGTTCGTGAAACCCCGGAATACGATTGGATTCAGACCAAACGCATCCTGCGTTACAAAGTGCCCTATAGCTGCCGGAAGATTACCTACATCAATCTTTACATCATGACGTTGAGCTATGTCGAATCGAACTCAACGCCGTTCCTCTTCTTTGCCCATGCCGAAGGCGAGTTGCTGTATTGTAGCGACAGTTACCATTTTCAGCGTCCGAAGCACCCGATCGACTTCGCCAAGGCGTATGCCGACGCTAAATTCCATTTCGACACGTTCCGAACGCAGGGCAATGAACTGCTTGAACAGGCGCAGGACGCTTTCAGCGAGAGCCGTAATATGCGTCTGGCCGCGCAGTTCTCGGCGCAGGCAATGGTCTATTTCTATCACACGCTTTACTACGTCTATCACGGTCTGGAGTTCGACAGCCACGATCCAGTCATCATGCACGACCGGATGCGGACGCTTTCCACGAAGTTGATGCTTGCTTTCGACGACACCCATATCGAAAACATCTTCACGCTGCCGCGTCTGAAGAGTTTTCTGATGAAGGCTCCCTATGGCATTCGGTTCGACATCGCACCGCAAAAGTTGGAGATACATATGGAGCGCGTCCGCAAAGCGGGCGGGATTATCGAAAACCTGTGCGGCCTGCGGCTGGAGCTATATAAAGAATTGAGCGAACGGCAATAAACGGCCAATCATCCGAACGAAAAGGGGACTTGCAGGATCATTGACGATCCCGCAAGCCCCTTTTCTGTCATCCTACTTTTTCTTGGCCTTTGTTTTCTGCGTTTTCTCTTTTTCGGCCTTTGTCCGCTCTTGGTTTACGACTGCCGCGCCGCGTTTCTTGATCTCTTTTTCATACTGCCTGACCTCTCTTTTCACCACGTCGATGTTCTTATCCTCGCCTTGTTCGAACACCCGGTCGAGGTCGGTAATGAGTTGCATTTCTCCGTGCCAGACAGCCTGCATATATCGGTATTTCCAATCATTCTTGCGGTATTGCCGATTGTTCACGGCCTGCCAAATATTTCCCACAACGGATAGCCCGGCAGTCAGAGCCAGTCATACACACGCCCGAACTAACCGTTTGTTGATGTCGTAATTGTAGGGAATCCGATGCAGCAAATGATCTAACGTACTGTTTATACGTGACCAATGACCGTCTAATATCTCTTTGTATTTCTCCACCTCGCGGCTTACGAACAGCTGTACTGCCTTTTTGATCTTCTCGTCGCTTAATGCACCCTTTACCTCGGCATTTATCCGCTTCATCGCTTCGGCGAGTATCTCCGTGCTGACGTTGATCTTTCCGAAAGCCCTGTTTACGTCCGTCATGTCGGGCGGCTGTACCTCGACCACGGGTTTAATGTCGATCTGCCCGATGCGGTTGATAAAATTGGTGATCTGCTCCGCCGAAAGATTCTGCACTCGGGCTATCTCGTCGATCCGCTGCATCAGGGCTGTATTGTCGCCGCCGCTCTGTAGCTTTGCAATCTCGGCCTTGAAAGCCTTGATAAATTCTTCCTTGAAATCTTCGTATTGGTCGCAATCCAATGCGACGGTTTTTTCCTCTGCCATACTTTAACGATGTATTTTAATTTGACGTTTTTTAGTTTGTTGTTCCCGGATTCTGCGGCTTCGCTCGGCCTGTTCGATCAGCATCGCTTCGGTCGCCTGCCGGATCAGGGCCGTAATGCGGGCAATGTGTTCCTCGTGGGATTCCCCGATCCTCCGCTGCATCTGTTCCGGGGCGATTGAGCCGCAATACCCGCCCGGTGGTAAAATTATACCGCCCGCCACGCCGAAGCCGCCCAAATCGAGGGATTCGCCCGAATTACTGCGACTGCCGAACAACCCGGCGAACGCCGAACGGTAATGGCTAACTGCTGCCGATAAATTCCCGACCGCCTGCGCCGAATAGCAGGGCTGTGCGACGGGCGGAACGATCCGCTGCGCCTGTGAGAAGTGACGGTCTAACTTGGAGAAGCTGAAAGCCCGGTCGATCTTCGAGCCGGAAAAGGTGTAGCCGTTCTTGGAGAACAGCACACCCTGTTTGCGGTCGGTATCTCCGCAATACTTGAATGTGGTCGTAATACCTTGCTTCTGCAATCGCGCCTCCAGATCGCCCCACGACTTGCATCGGGGCAGACAATCCCGTACGGCATCGTAAATGGCGTACTTGGTCTTGTCCGGCTCGCGCAACCGTTCGCGCCGTACCTGCTCTTTGCCTTTCGGATAGTATAAACCATACTTGGCTGTAAGCTCCTTGCAAACCTTGCCGTTCCGGATTTTGATATTCTTGTCCGATATGGTCTGCCCGTCGTTTCCGACCCGGTTGTAGACGATATGACAATGCGGATGCGCCTGATCCATGTGCCGGACGATTAGAAACAGTGTGTTCCGAATCCCCATGCGCTCCATATACTCCCGTGCAATCTGCGCCATAGCCGGGTCGGTCAGTCGGTCAGCATCTTTCGGAGAGAAGGGTAACGATATATGTCCGACTGCGTTTTTGATCCGGGGATTCAATAGCGTCTGGTCTTTGAAATCGCGTACCATATCCTGCACGCCCGGCGGCTCAATACCCTCAAAACCCAATATCCGCGACTGCTCTTTCATTACATAGCTGACCGTTGCACCGAACGACGATCCGGCGATAATCTTACCGATCATGGCGCACCTGTTTTAGAAAGTCCTCGATCTCGGTAATGATTGCCGCGTGGGACACAATTACCGCCGCAAACCCGCCGGCATTGGCCGAGCGGGTAAGTTGATTGAGGTTACGGGCAATGCCTTTCAACTGCGCCATATAATTCAGATGTTCCGGACGCATTCGCTCACGCACTCACCCGCGCCCGATAAGCTGCCGGATAATCTCGGACGGACGGTAGCCCGATGTGCGGGCTAACTTCTTCAGCCGGAAATAGTGTTCGCTGTCGAGCCTTGCGCTGACGATGTACTTCTGTCTTTGGGCGGCTTCCAACACCGGACGCCCGCCCTTGTTAAAGGTTCTTTTCATACTTGGAATCTTAATGATTAGACCACCGGGATGACGCGCCGACCAGCGGGAGCAAGCCTCGTTTTCGTTTACGAAAACACAAACTTGCCTTTCCTCTTTCTGATAGGCATACGACAATTCCTGCGTCGTGCTATCGAGCATACGCAGTTACCGTTTTGGTGGTTTGATTGGGGTGATTTGTGCGACAGATTCTTTTATGTCGCATTCGCGGAACAGGACGCGCCCACCGATTTTATGGGCCTTGATTTTACCGCGATTAATTCAGGACGTGAGTGTAACAAGGGAGATTTTCAGAAGCGTCGCAACTTCTTTACGGGAGAGATAGCGCTCGTTCTGTTCTCTTCAAACCGGAACCTGCATCTGTTGCATTTCCTCGTGTACGGCTTCCCGGATCATTTCGGAAAGTCTTTCGACGGTCAGACCGTTCAAGATAAATTGTTCTTTTACCATATCATAAATAGATTAATGATTGCCCCGGACAATAGGTTCGGGGTGGCAAATATAGTGATAATTATTTCACTTCCAAATGTTCGGGTGTCAAGGCGTTAAATGTGCGTCGAATGGCACTCAATTGCACCCTTAAAAAAGTACCCGGCAGGTCGGGTACTTTTGATCTATTAAGATTTGTCAAAAATGTTTATACGTTGTTGATAAGTGTAAAGAAAATCCGGTTTTCTTTACATATCAAATGGAACGTGTAAAGATT
This sequence comes from Alistipes onderdonkii, assembly GCF_025145285.1. Classification (NCBI taxonomy): domain Bacteria; kingdom Pseudomonadati; phylum Bacteroidota; class Bacteroidia; order Bacteroidales; family Rikenellaceae; genus Alistipes; species Alistipes onderdonkii. The sequence goes on along the minus strand of NZ_CP102251.1, from coordinate 1,578,081 downwards.
TTGCGTATTTTTTTACACATCTCAATTGGATGAATTGACTTCATCTGTAACGGCAGGAGAGCTGATGTGGAACGCATTTATCAGCAAATCAAACAGTCGTATATTGAGGTAGAAATTCTCCCGTCCCAATTTGATTTTCTCGATATATCCTGCTTTCTCCAGTTGCGTCAGATAGGCTGTTGCCGTCGGTCGCGATACCTGCAACTCCTCGCAGATAAAGTCGATCTTCGTATAGGGGTGGCGGAAGAGGTTATTCAGCAAATCCTGCGAATAGATTTTCTTCAGGTTTTCCCGGATTCCCTTTTTATATTCAGCCATCAACGCCTTGATGCCGTGAATCAGTACGATTGTTTCCTGCGATGTTTCTTCGATCCCCTTTAGGAGAAACAGAATCCACGACTCCCAATCTCCGTTATCTCGGACATTCTGTAAAAGCCGGTAATACTCACCCTTATTTTTAATGATATAGCGGCTCAAATAAAGAACCGGATAGTCCAACAGGCCGTTCAGTACAAGATAGAGGATATTTACGATTCGCCCCGTGCGTCCGTTGCCGTCGGAAAACGGGTGGATGCTCTCGAACTGGTGGTGAATGACTGCCATTTTGACGAGCGGATCGACGTCGCTCATCGAAGCGTCATTGATGTATTGTTCCAGATTGGCCATGTATTTGGTGATCTCATCGTGAGTCTGGGGCGGTGTATAGATAATCTCCTGTGTCGCTTCGTTCTTGAGAGTTGTGCCAGGCGTTGTCCGGAATCCCGACGAGTTCTGTTTGACGATGCGGTATATCTCGATGATGATGTTATTCGTCAGCAGGTTGTTCTTCTTTACCAGCGAAAATCCTGTCCGTAACGCATCTGCATAACTCTTAACCTCTTTTGATGCGGGCGTCGCATACTGGCTGGCGAATAATTCGGCCTTATACAACTCGTCATGTGTCGTGATGATGCTTTCCACGGCAGAACTGTCCTTTGCTTCCTGCAGCGAAAGCGTATTGATAAGGATGCTTTCGTTGGGCATGGACTTGACCGCGCCTTTCAATTCTGCAAGGCACTTGTGCGCTTCAACCAATTGCTTCAGCACGGGTTTTGTTTCGATCTCCTGTTTAAGAGGTAATGTCGGGATTTTATACATATTCCTGCTATTCTGTGGCTAAATTACCAATTATTTCTCATTTCTCGTGCCCGCTCCGCAAAAATACGGATGGCTCATCAATTCCGTCGCGTTTTGCTCTTCGCTGATCTTGATGTATTTCATAAACTCCTTTTCGGTCTTGTGCCCTGTGATTTTCATGATGGCGATGGACGGAATACCCGCCAGATACATATTCGTTGCTCCGCTGCGGCGGGCTGTATGCGTCTTAACAAGGTCGCATTTCTCAACAATGCGTGTCTTTTGTTCCCCTTTCTCTACATAGGAAATCTCGATCTTCTCGATAATGCCTGCTTCCCGCGCAACCTCTTTGATGAATTTGTTGACTTTCTGTTCGTAGGATTTCGGCAGCTGGTTTCCGTATTTATCCAATATTGCCTGCAATTCGGGGCGTATGGGGATAACGACATGATTGCCCGTCTTCTGCTGTTTCAGGTCGATAACCTGCTGTCCGCTCTCCAGCGTGCGGATATTGCCCTCGTTGATGGTCGAATAGTCACTGAACCGCTGTGCCGTGTAACACCCGACCAGAAAAATGTCGCGGGCAATGTCTTTGTGTTTATCTCCCGACAAATCGAGTGCGGCAATAGCTTTGATTTCCGATTCGGTCAGATAAATATTTTCTACTTCGGCGGTCAATACCCGGAACTTACGGTTTTCGATTGTCCCGTTGTCGTGCAATCCCTCTTCTCTGGCCGCCCGCATGATGATTTTCAATTCCTTGACATGGCGGCCTATGGTGTTGATCGAGTAGTCTTTTGCGGTGAAATAGGCAACGAAATCATCGTAAAATTTGATGTCTATGTCATTAAAATCGTAACGTTTGCGCCGTGCTTTGCAAAACTCTTCGAATTGGATAATAAATCCCTTGTAATTCTTGACGGTGGAGTAGCCATACCGGAGCTTGTGAATGTTCAACCGTGTGCCATTCTCCATTTCACGGACATAGCGGGCAATGTAGTCGGTCAGCGATTCCCGTCCGCGTTTGGTGTTGACCGTCTGGCGCGGGTGGTGAAAGCTGTAAATGATCTTCTCCAACCTGCTTTTGGTCATAGGATGCTCCGGGTCTTTGGCTATCTCGCCCAGAATAAAACTCCGCATTTCCGCGAGGTTCTTCATCAGTTCCCGCCCCTGTTGTTCCGTAAAATCGTCGGTATAGGCAAAGCGGCTTTTCATTCCCTGCCGCTTGTCATCCCATGCGTCGGATAATACCAAATATTGGGTTTCAACATAAAACGAGGTTTTCCGATCTACATTGAAACGGATAAATACTTTCGTGAGCGCATTTTTGCGGGTAGTACGGATGCGGTAAGCAAAGGTTGCCATAGCTTCGGGTTTAAGTTCTCTGCAAAGATAGGGAATTTGTACGGTATTTGTACGGCATCTGGCGAATTTTAATTATTTATTGTTTTCAGTGATCGGCTATTTGTCGTTGTAATATGCTGAAATACAGGATAAATTGGATTAAAGCAAGTAAAGATAGATAAATATTCATGGCGTCCGCTTCAGACCTCAATTTGAGAGCGAAAGTCCTTAGAAGCTAATAACTTCCGAGGACTTTTTCTTTGTAAGGGCCCGAAGTCGGGCCCGCTTCGGAGCTACGATATACCACTTTGTCGTATACAGAATATGCTGGTTTTATGTGAGTTGTTGTCACAAGATGCCATCTTCGCAATAGTCTGTCCGATTCCGTAATACCCCGGTTTTCCGGTCGTGGATCGTGGTCCCGATGCGGTCCCTTATCAGCTTCTGCTATTTCGTTATCGCTTGTAATTCAGTAATAACAAGGCGTCAGCCTGCTCGTCGGAATCTTCGATAATGTCCCACACCAGCGCGTTTCCGAACAGGATTTGTACGGCACCGCAAATGTGGTAGATCGTTCCGAAATCCAACGGGTTGTTCTCTTTTGCAATGAATAGCAGACGGTTGTTCCGGTAGAGAGGAATATCTCTATCCCCTATCGCATTGTGCAGCGCTTCGGCATAGGGTTGCAGTCCGTCCAGTTCGACGAGCTTGTCGAATTTGTCGTTATCCGTGATATGGATGGTTAGTCGATGTATTGTTCGTTCCATAGATTAGTTCATTATTCGGGTGTAAAATCAAAAAACCGCCGCAGTCCGAAGATTGCGACGGTATTGACCGAAAGCGGGCTTCCGGTCAGCGTTTGGCATCGACCAACTCCTGCAAATAACTTTCGTGGCTTGCTTTCTCCTCTTTGGTAGGCTTGCGGACAACGCCGTTTTCCTCGACGGAGAGGCGGCCGGTCTCGGAATAGAGATACCATTTTCCGATGCGGTTACCCGCTGCATCCTCCTCTCCTTTGGCTTTCACGGACGAATTGGGGTAACGGTAGACACAGTGGTGCCCCTCCTTCGAACGGCAGCCGATCCACCGCTCCTGCTCGTCGTACATGACGATATAGGAACTGTCTGCCGACGCATAGGCCTTGCGGTTGCCGTTGGGATATATCCAGTATTCATCTCCGTTATCTGCCCGCTCGTAGACGGATCTGCCGTTTTCGTATTTCGTTACGGTAAGTTTATTGTCATCGCTGTCCATTTTCCCCTTTTCGATCACGTTTCCCTCGCGGTCATAACATTCGTAGGGATAGTGCCCTTTGTAGTCGGCGGGTTTTATCCGCTGCGAGACGATCTCTGTGCCGGGAAAGACGTAGATCAGCGTGCCGTCATAGTCGTACAGCGATTCCAGCTCTCCTTTTTCGTCATAGGTGCAGGCACGGTATTTCTTTGATCCGTTACGCGTCCATGACTTGTGCAGCGTGCCGTCGGCGCGGTATACTTTCACTTCCGTACCTTCGTCGGAATTGGAGGAGGCCTCGTGCCAGTTCTGTACCAGTTCCGCCGTTTTCGATGCCGTGATGCTGTCGTAGCGGATGGTCAGGAATTCGTTGTCTCCCGTGCGGGTGGTCTCCGAACGCTTGTTGCCGTTGGCAAAGTAGAGTACGCAGGTTGCGACCTCTCCCGGTGTCTCGAACGTGTATTTTTCGGCCAGCCTGCCGTCGGGGTGATAGCCGACCATTTCGCCTGTGAGTTTTCCATCTGCGAAGTGCTGTATGGTGCGGAGTTGCCCGTTTTCATAGTATTTTTCCAGCTTGCCGTCCAACTCGCCGTTTTTGTAGTAGCTTATCTCCGCAATGCTCCCGTCGGGGTGATACTCGACGAATTTGCCGTTAGGCAGTCCCTTTACGACCTGACATTCGCGATATGGCTTGCCATTCTCGTACCACGAACGATTGACGCCGTTCATGCAACTGTACTCTTTCTTTGCGCCGGTCGATTCGTGCCAAGTCGTCTCCTCGATGATGATACCCTTGTCATACGTCCGTTCAATGCGGGGTTTGCGCTGGCCATTGAGGATCATGTACTCCATATAGTGTCCTTGCAACTTGTCGTTGAGGTAGTTGGCCTCGATGCGGGGCTTGCTTTGGTCGGCGGCCGTGCCGTCGGCAAACCCGTATTGGCGATAGGGGCCGTTGAGGGCTCCGTTCGCATAGGTCATGGTAATGCCCAGTGTGCCGTCCTCCATATAGAGGCTGTAGGCGCCGTGCTTCTGCCCGGTTCGGGCGTTTACGGTATAGACCTCGTAAGGTCTGGTGCTGAACAGGTCGTAATACGTGCGTACGGTCTTGAGCGTTTGCGCGTGGCCCTGCGACAGTCCCAGCGCAAAGAGAGCTGCCAGTAGGAATGAGATTTTCTTCATGATATTTGTTCGAATGTTTCTGGTTTCTGCTGTTTTATTTGGTGTTGCTCGCTAATAGTGAGCGCAAAATTAAGCAAAATCGGTTGTTTTGCAAATAATAAGAGGTATGAAATCGGAGCTTGACAAATATGTGATCGCCCGTGTGCGCGAAAAGCGGTTGGAGCAAGGCGTTTCCCAGCGGGGAATTGCCTTTACTATCAGTCGCTCTGCCAGTTTCGTGGGGCAGGTCGAAAGCGACCGGTTCACGACCAAATATACCGTTCATCAACTCTATCTGATCGCTAAGGACCTCGGATGTTCTCCTGCGGAGTTTTTCCCTCCGTTGGATGATCCCCGCTTCGAAAGCGAGGAATAAGCAGGGTGCATTCCATAATTCCGGGTTGTTCAAATTTTACTCCTTTGTTGTTCGTTCGGATTTCCATTAACGGAGGAACAAACTCTCCGGCACGTCCGGCACTTGGGGCATCGGGGTTGTCTGTTCGTTCTGTTCCTGTAAATTACAAAAGGTGTCCGGAGCCATTCCGGAGACTTGGTCGTACTCTGCAAAGGGATAAGAGGCGTAGAATTGTTCTTCTTCGATCTGTCGGAGAACGAAATCGGCAATGGTCAGCCGGGCGTCCGATGTCATATCGGCAGTCAGTTGTTCCGCCGCATTGCTTACCGCAGTGTCGATACCCTGTTCCCGCATGCGGCGGGCAATCGGCAGACTGGGGGCATAGAGACCGGAGGCAGGATAGAGCGTTACGGATCGTCCGCGTAGTGCCTCCATGATGGCAGGGTCGGCCAGACTGTATCCGTTCCGATTGCTGTTTCCTGTTGCCAGCCAGAGCCGTTCGTTGTCGGCAAGGGCCATAATCAGGGCATCACGCGAATCACGCAGGATTCCGACGGGCTTGCCGGGATATTCCTGCAACAGGTGCATGCCCAATAATGCCGGTGCGGGTTGCAGATCGTATCCTTTCATCAGTCGTTGGCCGATCGGTTGCTCGCCGGTCTGTTTGCCGGTTGCGGGGTCGTACAGCACCGAGAGCAGTTGCCGTGTCTTGTTATCCTGAAAGGGGAAAGCAATGCCGTATAACCCGTCCTGTTCATACTCCAAGTCTACCAACAGGCCGTAACGGGAAAATACACGGCAGATAGCCTCCGTCGCGAAATAGCGGGACAGATAGACAAACAGCATCGTGCGTTCGTAATATTGTGTGCCGCCCAGTCGGGGACTGCGAAGCCTGTCCCGGTGGATGAAGCGGGCGATGGGTTTATGGTTGTTTTTCATGGTGTCGTGTCTTTTTTGCACGGGCGGCTCCCGGCAGGCTCTCCGTAGGAGAGATAATCGCCATGTATTCAACGGGAATTATCCGTAAGAGCCCGCCGTGCCGTAAGTGCTTATTCGGATATTTCCACATAATTTTTGCGGTATTCACCTTTGACGATGCGGGTAAAGTAGCGCTGCTTGCCTAAAAATTTCTTGACCTGATCCTTCGAGAATCCTACCTTTTTCTCTAACAGTTCGTAAACTGCGGCGATTCGGAACGAGGGCGGCAGTGTATCGTAGGCTTTGCGCTGCTGCTCTGTCATCGAGATACGGATATCCTTGCCGTAGACGAGCTTGTGAATCTTGATTGCCTCCTGCCGGAAATACTCCACCAGTCGGATCGCCCCCTCGACCGAATCCATCCCGACCGCAACGGGCTCACGCTCTTCGAGGGTGGCCCGCATTACCTCCAGGATAAGAGCGAAACGCAGCGCATAGGTATCCAACTTACAGCAGGCGTCGGCATAAGTGTCGCCCATCTCCTCCTGTGTCCGGGGCCGGTATTCGTCATTGTGCCACGATAGCATCCGTTGCAGCGCTTCGGGGGTGAATCCGATCTCGGTGGGTTGCGGGATTCCGTCGGCATCCTTTTCCATCTCACGGTCGAGTAGTCGCAGGATCGCTTTTTCATACTGTTCGGTCAGTGCGGGGTCGATCTCCGAGGCCGACCAGTGGGGCATGGTCAGGTTCTCCGGAGCGGTGAACAGAAAGCGCGAGGAGAATCCGCTACCGGCTTTGTCGCGCGTGAAGAATTTATGCATGATCGCCGTCTGCATCGTGCCGATGATAGACACGGCGACCCGATGGATGTAACGGGAATCGACCGAAGCCCGGTTGATCGACTGCGGAAGTCCCGACCAGATCGTATTGAACGCTTCGGCGTCGGAACCGGTGTTGTAGCGATTCATGTTTTCCAGAAAACCGTTCATCTCGTCGGCTACGATCGCCACGCCGCGCGGGTTGGCTTCCATGCTCCGGTAGAGCGCTTCCAGCGTCAGTTCATTCAAGATAGGACTATGCAGAACCGGTTTCGGGCCGGGGTTCCCTTCGGCTTTGCGACGCCGGTATTCGGCCATCTCCTTTTTGTAGGCTGCAAAACGCCGGGCGCGAATCAATTCGAACGGTGCGAACGCCCGTTGGATGGGATGGCTCTTGCAGGTTCCGGGATTGCCGACCAGCACACAGTTGAGCGAGGCGATTGCCGTAAAGAGGTTTTTCATTTTCAGTTGAATCGTGCTTCCTATTGCCGCAGCAAAAGCCGTCAGTATTGCCGTAGCGCTGAAATCGACCGGAAATCCCAGATCGCGGTGCAGGGCATGAATCAGTTCGGCCAGCGGGCGGGGAAAAACATCCTCGAACGGAAATACATTCTGTTTCGCTCCGACAGCGGTAGTCTGAACCGCCGCCGGAGATTTTACAACCTGTTCCATAGGGCCTATGCGTTTACGGGGATCATTGCCGCTTCGACATCGGACATCAGAAACAGGGTGCGTCTCCCGTTTTTCAGGCATCGGATCTCTCCCTGCCGCGTCATTCGATGCAAAGTCGAATAACTGATGTGGAGCAGGTCGCAGACTTCCGAGCGGGAGAGGTAGCGATGTTCGGGCGGCTCCTTCATGCGGCGCAGTTCCGTAATCTCGGAGCGAAGCTCCTTCAGACAATCGTACAGGGCCGTGAGGTCGGCCTCCTGTAAAATCAAAGTTTTCATAATAAAAATTGTTTTTGGATTACAGGTACAAAGGAACAACCTGTCTCCGCCTTAGACATAATTTTGTGGTAGGACAAAAAGGAAGCGGGCGACCGTATGCCCGCTTCGTCTTGTCAGTTATCCGGCTGTATATCTTCTCGTCTGGCAATCATCGAAAGGCCTGCAATGTCCCATGCTCCGGTAAACTCCCGGCAGAAGCGTTCGATCTTCTCGCAGCTCTCGGATCGTCCGTCCACCCGTCGCAGGAGGGATGCGACCATTTCCCGCGAATCGGTATAGTTGTCTATATCCGCATATCCGCACGTCGGGCCTCCCCGATGGCATTTGTCGATCAGTTTGCGGTAAACCTCCGGTGCGCCACCCCACAGCGAGGCCATAAGCGTTGCCGTGTGGGTGGCCCGCAGGTTGTTCAGACCGAGCCGGTGCAACAGGAACAGCGTCAGAATTACCCGCTGTGTATCGTTGATAACGATTGTGCCCTTTCCGTATTTTCTGTCTGTGAACCGGGACAGGTGCGAGTTGATCTCCTCGCTTACACAATCGAAAACGGCACTCGTGTAGGCGTTCTTTATCCGGAGTTCCATATTCCGAAGTCGGGTTTGCAATTTTTCGACAGCGACGTGGAATCCCTCCGTAAACCGGTCGTGTTGCCGGATGGTCGCATAAGCCCTTTTTCGCAGGGTGGCATAGAATACCGGATTGCAGAACAGGGCCGGTAGTGACTGACTGCATCGGATAAAAACGTTATTCCGGTAAAATGTCCGGGCCTCGTCGTCTTCCGCCGGAATCAGTTCGTGCCGCCGGATTTCCTGTCCGGCAAGCAGGCGATAGCGTTGCAGGGCCGGAACGTCGGCGAAGAGATAGCCGCTGAAGATGGGATAGAGGTCGTTTGCTTCGGTAAAGCCTTGTTGCTGCCGATAGTCTGTTTCCCAGTGCAGGAAGCAGGTACAGAACAAGTCGGCAACAGACTGGGGCGTGGCTTGCTCCTTTCCGGCGATCAGGTCGAGGCCGAAGTCGAGCGCACACAGATATTCGGCCATCTCAACGGTGTGTTCGAAGGCGACGGGCTGTCCGTCGCGGGTCTCTATGGTAGTCATGGGTTGTCAGTTGAAAAATTTGTATTGTTTGAGTGCGACCGCCTTTTCCTCGGCGGTGCAACGGATATAGCGGCGGAAATTGGCCTCGGTCGTGTGGCCGGTTGCCGACATGATAAGTGCGGCGGGAATATCGTTCTTGAAAGCGTTTGTGGCAAATGAACGGCGTGCCGTGTGGGTCGTTACGAGGTCACATTTCTCGTAACAGCGTATCTGCCGTTCTCCGCCCAATACCTCTGTCAGATAGACTTTGGAGGTAATGCCTGCCTTACGGCATAGCTGTTTAAGCATCCGGTTCGTTGCCTGATTGCTTTGTGTCGGCGGCGGACAGTTGTCGTAACGGGCGAAGATGCTGCGCAGTTTCGGGCAGATCGGCACGGCGATCGTCCGGTTCGTTTTCTGGGTCGTGATGACGATGATTCCTTCGTCGAAACGGATGTGGTGCGGTTGCAGCCGTCCGATGTCGCTGAACCGCAGCCCGGTGTAACAGCCGACCAGAAAGGCGTCGCGCACCTCGGCCTGCGAGGGCGGCAATTCCAGATCATAAAGCCGTTGCAATTCATCTTCATTCAGGTAGATGGTTTCGACCGTTTCCTGAAAAACCTTGAATTCGCGGCGCTTGAAATCGGAGTTGAGCGTATAGTTGTTGTCGAACGCGTAACGCAGGAACGTGCGGATATTCTTCACGAACTTGCCGATTACATTCGGACGATAGCGGCCCCGGCTGTGGGTCGCCTCGTTCAGATATTTGACGAAATCGTTGTAGAAATCCAACGTCAGCGATTCCAGCGTCAGCCGGATGTGACGCGCCTCGGCATAACGGCGCAGAGCACTTTTGGTCGATAGGTAGCTGCGGATCGTGCCGGGTGTCAGGCGTGTGCCCGCGCCGTTGAGAATGGTTCCTTCCCGGCAGGCGTTGATGTAAAAGTCGATGTATTCGAATACGTCGCGGAATGTCCGGGCCTTGCTTGCCTCTTGTCCGAGTTCGCGTTGCAGTTCGTTGCGTACCTGATCCGCCGAGGCGCGGATGCCCTGCTGCTGAAACCGGGCGAGAACGGTCAGTACGGCGTTGGTGATCTTGTCGATTTCGGTGTTGATGTTGTCGAGCCGGACACGCAGGCGGGGATTGCCTTTCAGATCAGCATTCCGTTTCGAATCGACGATCGCACGGCCCTCCGTGCTATCCCAATGTTTCGGCTCGATTTTGAATGTTGGAGCAAGGGCATAGGACATACGCACGTGGTTGATGGTCATACGCATCCGGATCGGAGTGAGCGGCTGTGCCGGATTTTTCAGAGAGAAGCGGATCATCCGGCGGGTATAGAGGTCTTGTTTCTGACGCATGGTCATTCGGTTGAATGGTTTCTGCGTACTTTTTTCAAGGGTCGTTCCTTGCAGTTGCCGCGTCTTGTCGCAGTCCGGGTGATTTGCCCGGAATAGCTCCTGCGGTATGACGTCGGCGTCAGATGCCGACGTCAGGCATGTCAGGTCGTTGATGTTGTAAATGATTTCCGGTTTCTTCATAATGGCTTTTGTTTGGCACGTTGCTACACAAAAGCCGCACCTTTGCGTCTGCCACTTGACATTTGTCAGTCATCGAATATCCCTGAAAAAGTTCTCCAGCCCCGGACTGTCCGAAGCTGGAGAATCGTAAAAATTTTTCTAAAAATTTCTATGATATTTGACAAAATAAAATTTGTCAGGCATTTTGTCAGAAACCGGGTGTCGGAGTTTGACACAAAGGCGGTTTCTTCGGAGGTTTTGTTATATCGTAATAACGGCTGGACGCTTGACCAGTTCATAATTCGCATCCGCAACAGCACCGTTCACAAAGGTTGTCCGGGATGTTTTATATACGCCGTATGCCTCGTGTATATGGCCGAACAGATGGTAGCGAGGGTTGATGATTTCTATTTGCTTCCGTAAATCTTCATTCCCCATATTTGCGCCGAATGCTGATTTATCAAGAATTCCGAACGGCGGACAATGCGAAATCAGTATGTCGGTCTGTTGAGGAATCCGGGCGATTTTCTCCGTATAAAGGTCTGCCCAGTGGATTTCGTAGGATAGAAAGAACGGGATTCCCCATATTTTCACACCCTCGATTTCTATACCTCTGTTGCATAGATAGTAGCAGTTATGCGGCATCCCTTCGATACTGGCTCCATCCAAGCAATCGTCATGATTGCCTGCGATGAAGATTTTGTACCGGTAATTCAATGCCCCGAACCATTCAATAAAATCGGCAATTTCTTCCTTCGTCCCGTTCCATGACAAGTCCCCTGCATGGATCAACACGTCGGCCTGCGGTAGGTTTTGCAACTCGTGATGTTTTCCATGCGTGTCGGATAGAAAGGCGATCGTCATCCTTGATAAGTGATATATTTGAGAGAATTGGTTTATTGATGATTTGTCGCGATAATCGGAACAGGTGTATTTTCTTATATTTCCATCTTGCAGAGGGGGAATCGTCGAAAGATGTTGTGAACATTATTCTTTTCAAGGATTATTCAGTCTTGGTTCGGAGTTATTATTAATGCCTCCCCTTTTAGATGTAGAATATTACAATATCTCATTCCTCGTGTTTTTGTTTTGACAATAAGTAACCATCCTTATAAAAATACAAACCACTGGAATAAAAGAATAGAGTACCATAATCACATGGCACTCTATTCATATGTGAGAGGAGCAAAACGGTTGCCAATTATGTTTCTTCATTAAAAAAGAGTTGATAGTAGTGCATGCCTGTGGCTTCATCAAACCCACGTTTAATACATTGTCTATCTCCGTGCACGTATATATGAAAGTTTTTATCAAGTTTAATAACACTTTTTAGCCCACGAGCCTGCTTCTTCACAGCAGATTCCGATATCGAGAAACTATCGGATAACTCTAAGTCCCTTTCTTTAAGATATTCAACCTTATAAGCATTAAAACTATCTATTACTTCTGGTTGAACAATTACTTCGTTTTCAAATTCCTCTATGTCAAAAGTATCCTTTTCCTTAAAATATTTAACAGATTTGTTTATCAAATCTGCTTGATCTGCTTGATCTGCTTCAAATTGACGAGGAAATTCTTTTGTTATAAAACTCTTATACAAAGAGATTGTATGCTGGGTATTATAATACTCATCTTTCCTTTGTTGTACTCGCAGAAAATCATCTACCCAAAAATGAGCCTCAGTACCTTTATTGATGTTATCCACTATTGATACTAAATATCCATTTTCATTGTCGATATTGAATATTAAGCATCCTTTGTCTAGTTTATTTATATTAATTCCCTGTTCGCTTTCAATTCCTATATCAGACGCTGTTGTATAGACTTTCAAAAATGTATCTTTATTTTCCGATTTGAACAATCCTACGGCATCAACAATAATTCCATTTACCTCCAGTTCTTTGAAATAAACTACATAAAACTCTCCTCCTTTAATATTAGGATGATTATTCTGTTCATATAAATGCTTGGCAAGTTTTATAGATTGTCCGTACAGACTATTTGGGGTCTTAAAAATTTCCGATACAAATGCGTAAACCTCATTTAAGGCAAGGTCTGTTTCGTGATAGAGACTATAGTACTCATTTGACTTAAACGGACTAATGAAATAAGAATAGAGAACACTCCTAATCTCGTCGTTTACTTTTAACAAGCCCTGAGATAAGAAAAGTGGTTCGTCTATTGATTTGTTGCCAACTCTATGTACGGCAATAGATTCTATTTTGTTCATTGTTTGTTTTTACTTTCTTTTTTAGAGACAATCAAATATAAGTCAGATGTTATTCCTAATATAACGAAAATGATGTGTACCAATACAGCGATTATTATGCATGTCAATCGCAATTCACGACACGGGTCTATTATAAATGCCGGGATTATAAAACATATCAACAAAACAACTGATTCCCAGAAGATAACATAGGACAGATCTATAACAATTCTATCAAAGAGAGAGTGCGTTTTATTTTTCCATAATTTTACACCAATGGAATGCTCTTTTGATGCATCAATGTTTTTATTGCCACTTGCTATAAAGATTGCCAATACAGATATCGAAAATCCTAACAATATGCCTATTACATTTAATATGTCTGATCGCGTTTCGGAGGCAAAGTTTGGTTTCTTTAAAATATCAATATTGTAAAAGACTATCACTCCAATAGCAATAGAGATTACAATAGATAGTAAATAACTCCATTTCCGAGTGGCAAAGAATTCATAAAATAATACAGCGACACGTCCCATTATACTAAAGCATTCGCCAGTTCTTCTAATTCTGTGTATATGTTATGGGTAATAACCTCTCCTGTTTCTGAATTAAGTTCTGCTTCTATTTCTGTCTTTTTGCCAAAAAATTCAGTATCAATCATCACATTATGTTTCTCTTCGTCTTCTCCGTATATACGTATTTTAGAAATTTTTGACTTCTTTTTCCCCTGCATCAATTGTAAAACATCCAATCCAAATCCTTTTAAGGACATATCTTTCTCCGCTTTTATTGTTAAGACCACATTGCTTTTGGCAGCCACTAATTTATTGGAAAAGTCTAACGCGTCTGACCCTACTAATGTTTTATCAAAATGAACCTCGGCAATTTTAGCACGTCCAAGATTATTTAGCATCTCAAAAAAATCATCGCCACATACAATTTTATAGTTTATTGAATATGATCGCTTCTCTTTCTTGCTTTGAACCCATAATTTATTATACCCATTCAAACAATCAACAAATTGGTTCATCGTTATTCCATTCCCATTTTTCTCAAAAATAACAAAAACATCAAATTCATTATCCCCTCGGTCTATTATTTTGATTAAAAAATGGTTCTTTTCAATATCTCCTTCTTGCTTTGTTCTAGTGTTGGGACGCTCCTCGCCGGTTCTACTATTTAGCAAATATGGGCAGAAATCTTGAGTTGCACTTTTCATTAGTCCTTTAATAACGATTGAATTATCGCCCTTAACATGAGGCATGCAACTATCTAAAAGGCATATTTTGGATTGTTTCAATTGATGTATCCTAATCAGTCTTTTTTTCTTTAATATAAATTGAAATAAGTCTTTAACCTCAACAAAAGGCATAATGTTATCCTCCTCTTTACGCCATATCTTTTTGGTTAATTCAAAATACTGAATTTGTCTCTTTTTTGTTGCCATAAACAAAGGGAGTAGTTAAGTATTATAATTACTTTAAAGATACATGTTTTTTATAACAAATGCAATATTTCCCCCAATTATCTCGCTCTATTTAAAACGAATAAATATTTTTTGCAATAATGGGATGCTGGAAAATTGTTGTTTCTATTTGTCCTAGTTATGAATAGTCAATCCCATTGTTGGTATTTGGAAGGAAAAGTAGGTTAAGTATGCGATATTAGTAAAGGGGCCATTATTGTTTCCAAATTATTGTTATGATATAATATGTTGTGACTGTATAGGAATTGGATCATTGATTAATAATTGGAGTTATAAGTGTTAGGAAAGGATTATAAATGTTATTAACCCTCTAATTTAGTGGGCGCTTCAGACCTCATCAAAACCGCGTTGTAGATATCTACAACGCGGTTTTGATTTTTATTTGTACGGTATTTGTACGGTGAGTGTCAATTTTTTCATCTATGTTCTGATTCTTAGAGTCAATAAACACATCAACTTCGAACTCTAATATTGTAAAACAGTGTCGATTTGATTCCGGATTATGGTATAGATTAAATATCCGTTAATAAATTGATTACCTAACGATTGTGTCTTATTTGAATGTAAATAAAATGTAATATTATAACAAAATATAATTTTCTAATAGAGGTCGTAATAATGCTAGTATATGACTGATTTGTAGTTTGACGATAAATATGTAGTGTGTTTTGATGTAAGTTGTTGATTTATAATTTACTCTGTTATTTTGATGGTAGATTCAATAATTCTTTTTAATGCATCAATAGCTTTTAATTTCATTTGCTCTATTGTTGTATATTTTTTTGCTATTGCCTGCTGGATTTGCAAATCAAAATCGCCATTATTATCAATGGGAATTGGGATTTGCAGATTTTCTAACATTTGAGGTTGTAATTTTGTATATTCATTTTTTTTACCTTCTATTACGCGTCCTTTTGTTTTCGCAAGCACTCTAAAATATGGCTGTGCAATAAATCGAATATAATCGATATTGATTAGATTCGTTTTGGGAATTAATAATGCTCTATCTCCGTTTATTGAAAATTTGCCAGATAAAATGAAAATGTAACCTCCATAACCATTCGTTGTCCATGTTAAGTAACGACCATTATAATCATATGTATTAATGAATGTTAATGGGGCGCGAGTTGATGCTGAATAAACAGGATAATTACCTGAGTTATTATGTCCGTATTTATGAGTATATTTGCTAATACCTCTTTGCGGCTTGAATATGTCTAATATATTGATTAATTTGTAATTATAATCATCATTATCAATGTCGACACTAATATTTTGTAGTTGATGTATATATTGCTTAATGCGATTTTGCAATGTTGTGTATTTATCATTTTTATCTGCTATATTAATTTGTGCAGATAAATCAATCTCTCCGGATGGCAAAATAGGAATAGGAATGGCAATATTACGCATATTTTCCAAAGATGCCCTATATGATCTTGAAAAACCTATCTTCTGACCTTCAATATTTAAAACAATATTAACATATCGCATATTTATTGTTGTGGAAACTGTTTGAAGAACGCCGCAATGGTCTGTTGGGATAAACGGATTATCTTCAGCGATATATCGACACTGCCAATTGCCATCAATACCCCATATCACAGAACTTGATGAAAAGGAAAGTTTATTTAATAAGTTAGAACCCCATCCGAATTCTTGATGGACATTGGCACTATATATTGGATATTTGCCTTTTTTACTATTAAATAATTCTCCTTTGGTTATCCGTTTTCCTATTTGTAGAGAGAAATAAATTGGGTCGCCAAGGTATATGTATTTATAATCCATTCTTAGTAAATGAGTTTAGAAGATTACTAACATCGTGTATTATACTGATGAATTCTTGCTCCGATATTGTTGTGGATTCTTCTAAAATACCTAATGTCATTTTTTCCTCATCAGACCAATCTCTATCCACCAGCCAATGAGAGTTGATAAAGCGAGCTAATGGGAAAACTTTGCATCGTTGAGAGTTAGATTCGAAATCAGAAGGACTTGCCATAAATTGCTTATACAATTTAGTCATTTCATACAAATCATTATTGGCAATCTCGAATCGTTTAGCATCTCTCGTTTCTCCAATTTCAGATACTAAATAGGTGAAAATGGGTGTTGTCTGATGCTCTCTGTCGCTTTTTTTTGATATAGATAGGATGTATGTGTTTTTTGGTGTTGCAAAGAATGTTCGGGTAGGAAGTGAAATAATGGCATTAAGAGTGCATGTTGTCAAAAGATGCTCTCGTAATTTATTATCTGCAGATCGAGATAATAATCCATCTGGAACAATAATAAATGCTCTACCACCTTGTTTTAGAGAATTAATGATCCATTCTAAAGCCAATCCTTCTAAACCGTTGCCAGATATGGGATATAAACATGACTTTCCATTTTCTTCAATTTCTTTCTTCATTGCGCTAACACCACTTGTTACATACGGTGGATTAGTCAATATCAGGTCAAATGTTTCCTTTTTATCAATGCCAAATGTCCCCAAATTCGTTTTGATCAAATGAAACACTTGGTTGAAAACAGATTCAGCAAATTCCTTTGTGTCAGATTTATGTTTTGCTATTAAATCAGACAAATAGATCAACATATTTGCTTTTGCAAGAATAATTGTGCGTTGATCGTCTTTTTCGTCTGAACCTTTATCGTAGCCCTCAAGTTTTAGTTTGGGTGTGATTTTCCCATTAATTGGCTCATATTGTTGTTTGAATTTGGGATATTCATTTAAAAACTCAAGGAGAAAACCTCCGACTCCACAAAATGGATCGCAAACTACTGCGTTATCTGGTAAAGATTCGGCTTGTGCCATCCTGACAATCGCTTTAACAACATTTCTTGGGGTGAAATATTGTCCTAATGATGATATGCCGGCGGATTGCCTTAAAAAACTCTCATATAATCTTGTTTTAAAACTCTTGTCTATGTTCTTAAAAGAACCGTATTCTTTATCATAATCAGCAAATTGCTGTAAAACGGTTTGGAATAATGTCGCTTGTGCTAAATTTGGCTGCCCTTCTTCATTTACGAAAATAGTTCCATTAATAACAGTTGTATTATCCAATGGACTTTTCGGGAACATTTCTCTAATTTTTGGGCGAACTAAAGCTGCATATTGTTTTAATGCGTCTTCTTTGTCTGCAGTGCTTGTATTGTAAATGTTATCAAAACTATAGTGATCTTTAAGTACTCCTAGGTCAGATAAAAACTTAAAAATAAAAATTTCGACTACATTATATAGACATTTTTCCGGCTCTTTGCCTGTGCTAATCCATATCTTTTGCCAAACACTATTTGCTAGAGTTTGGGGATTTAAAATGATTTCAGGGGCTATTTGTGCATTCGAATCCAGATTATCTGACTTTTTAAGTAGTTCCACTAGGGCCGCTTTACTCTCGGTGGACATGCATTGTTTATTCGTGATGTCAGCAACATTAAGAACAAAGTTAATACACTTTCCATCGGGATTTTTAATGTGTTGCTTGCTGGTAGAATGAAACCAATACGAGTTTACTCCATCACTTGCACAGATTACATTACATGATAATTTTTTTGCTAATGAATAATACCAATTAGAAATTGTTGCCAAAGCTTCTGTTTCATTGGCAAATTTCCCGGTGTTTTTATATTCTATTAAACAAACAACAGTGTTTTTGTCCTTAATTATCAGACCATCTGGTTTATTTTTGCTTAACCCTTTATAGTCATTTGGGGGTAGAATCCCTGCTTTTTTTAATTGTGCAACATTAGTCGCTCCGATTTTGATATAGTGATAACCTTCAACTAATTCAAAATCAAAACCACCTTGGTTTAATTCTTCACTTGCCTTTATGTTGTACTTGTACATAAGATAATAACAATTTACCTAAATTACAAATATACTTAAATTTTTCTTAGAAAAACGTTATTCTGAAATATTCACTATCTTTGCCCCTGCGAACAACATTATATTTAACCGTTTTCACAAAGGGTTATAGGGTGCATCATGCTCAAAAGGTATGCGCAGAGCTGTTGGGGTTTAGCGACCCGTGAACAGCACACTTTATAACCTGAAATATGGGGATAATGTTGTTCGCAGCTGCGCATATTTTTATTTTATGCGAACAACATTATCCGTCCGTACCCCGGTACAGACACGCCGCAAGGCCAGCCGCAGGCGGTTCCCGCCGTGCAACCTCTCGATTCGTTTCCATTTCCACCCGCCGGATTAGCAAGTAACTGCTAACCAAACCGTTATTCTCTTTGTTGTGCCCAGCGCACGATAAGGACAGCCCTCACTATGTCTAAATTCTAACAATCAACCAAATGGAAACGAATCAAAACCCTGTGCAAGAACAATCTGCACAACGCATAACCCCCGAAACCACCCAAGCCGAACAACAGCCCGTACCCTCTCCGGAACAGCCGACGGGGCAACTTGCTCCAAAGCCAGAACCGCAACCCGAACAACCAACGGAAAAACTCTACAATCCTGCCGAAGCCGCCCGGATCGTTCAATGCCTGACAGAAGATTATTTCAACCCCGAATATATCCTGCTTTTCGGAAAATTGGTCGGCGGCACACACCATAGCGACGCCATGGCCTATGACTTGCTGATGGTCGTGCGGGAAACGCCCGAATACGACTGGATTCAGGCGAAACGCATCCTGCGTTACAAAGTGCCGTACAGCAGGCGCGAGATCACCTATATCAACCTCTACGTTATGCCTTTGAGCTATGTCGAGTCGAATAAAACACCATTCCTCTACTTTGCACACTCCGAGGGCGAATTGCTCTATTGCAGCGACCACTGCCATTTCCGCCGCCCGAAACACCCGATCAACTTTGCCGCAGCCTATGCGGACGCCAAATTTCATTTCGATACGTTCCGGATGCTGGGCAACGAATTGATCGAACAGGCGCAGAACGCCTTCAGCGAAAGCCGCAATATGCGTCTGGCGGCTTTGTTCATGGCGCAGGCTGCGGTCTACTTTTATCATACGCTCTATTATGTTTATCACGGGCTGGAGTTCGATATTCACGATCCGGTCGTGATGCACGAACGGATGCGGACGCTCTCGACGCAGCTGATGCTGGTTTTAGACGATAACCATATCGAAAATATCTTCACGCTGCCGCGCCTGAAGAGTTTTCTGGTAAAAGCACGCTACGACATTGGTTTCGATGTTGCGCCGCAGGAATTGGAAATGCACCTGCAACGCGTCGAAAAAATGGGCCATATCATCGAAAACTACTGCGGCTTGCGGCTGGAGCTTTATAAAGAGTTGAGCGAACGGCAATAAGCGGCCAATCATCCGAACGAACGGGGGTTTGCGGGATTACTGACAATCCCGCAAGCCCCTGTTTCGTTTACGAAAACATAACCTTGCCGATAGACACACGGCAATTCCTGCGTTCTGCTATCGGGCACATGCAGCTACCGTTTGGAAAGTTTGATTGGAACAGTTCGTGCGGCGGATTTCCTTCAACTATCAGACATCCGTAAAGAGGTTGAGCTGGTGGAGCATCGTGAAGGCGAAGGAGGCGCCGATGATGATGCACAATACCACCAGCAGTGCGTTCAGTACCCGGGGCGAAGGCTTTGTCGGCCGGCCCTCGTTACTGCGGATATATTCGCGGAAGAAGATGTAGAGTGCCGGCACGATGCTGCATGCCAGGAGGTAGTCCTCGGGGATGCCGAAGAAGTAGACCTTCGAGAGCCCGATCAGCGCCCAGTGGCAGAGGAACATGGCCAGCACGATGTTGATCCGCTCCGAAAAGGCCAGCATCAGCCCGATGGTGAATACGGCGACCGAACACGGCATCACGGGCGTGGTGACCATCGGGAACGTACGCCCCAGCGCCAGCGAAAAGAGCGGGTAGACGAGCGGCATGGCGAACAGCAGCAGCGCGAAGCCTGTATGGTTGTGCGTGCGTTGGAGCGAAGCGTGTTTCACGACCAGGTCGTATACCCAGATACACCCCATGATCGCCCAGAAGAGCGCCAGCATGTCGTTGTGCTCGCGTTGTTCGCCGTATAAGAGGTAATAGACACCAGCGATCCAGAAATTGAGCAGCGCCATAAAGGTCTTCATGGCGATGCGTACCCCGGGCGTCGGGCGCAGGTAGAGCAGCAGCGTCAGCGTGGCCGCAACCAGCGTCAGTAGGATCTGTACGGGCCATGTCGCGGCGTTATAGGAGGCGATGGTGTTCCAGAAGATTTCCATGGATCGTTATTTGTCGGTATGCTTGCGGCGCCGCGTGAGCGAGAATGCCTGGTGGTTGAATACAAAGATGGGCAGCGTAGCCCCTGCTGCCAGCAGTGCGATCACGCTCAGCGATACGGTTGCGTTGAGGAAGAATTGCTGCATGTATTGCAACCCCTCCCCCGGGTCGTTGAGCGATTGCAGGAACATGATGAGCGAAAAGACGGTCTTGTAGGCATAGATGCCGGGAACCATCGGCAGCAGGGCGGGGATGTAGAGGGCCGTCATCGGGCAGCGGATGCCGCGCCCCAGCCACAGGCTGCCGAACCCGATGCTGATCGAGGCAAACAGCGAGGCCGTGGCGATGTCGACCGAAAAGTAGTGCATCAGGCAGAACCGCAGGGCGTGCCCCATGGCCGCCAGCAGGGCGATACGGGGGAAAGCCCGCATCGGCGGGTCGGAAACGGCGCCGAAACCGATGGCCGCGATGGCCGCAAAGAGCCCGTCGAGAAGGATGTCCGCAGCGATCATAGCAATCCGTCTTTAACCATTAACAATGTCGCCGACAGGCCGATGGCGATGCAGATGATAAGCAGCAGGGCGTTGATCAGGCGGCTGCACCCGATCAGAATGTGCCCCTCGACGATGTCGATCACGCCGTTGATGAGCGGTACCCCCGGTACGAGGAACAGGACGCTCGTCGCGAGCGCCGTTTCCGCCGAGCAGTCGAACCTCAGGGCTGCCGAGGCGCACAGCGACGCCATGAAAGCCGAGATGATGAAGATCAGGAAGTGGTTCACGCCGTGTGCCTGCATACGCTGTTTGGCGGCGAAACCCACGAGCGTCGAGGTGAAGACGATGCCCATGGCGATCCAGTCGCCCCCGAACAGCCGGCAGAACGAGGCGTTGGCCAGCCCCACGGTCAGCAGGACGAAGATTGGGTCTATGCGCGGTTTTGCAGTCAGTTCGTCGTAGCGCTTCCGGATTTCGGAGAGCGGAAGCCCTTCGTCCAGCGCATCCCAGCTCAGGGCGCTCAGGTCGGAGTTGCGCTCGAAGCTGACCGGCAGCGCCGGGATCTTCACTACGCGGGTGATGGCCTCGCCGCTCTCTTCGTCGTGGGCGGTGATGATCGTGCTTTTCTGGAAACTCGACAACTGGAGGTCGACCCCCTGCGAGGCTCCGATACGCTGCGAGTTGCGGATCACGCGCGAGGTGTGCACGCCCGATCCGAGCAGGTAAGTCGCATATTCCGCAATGAAGTCGAGGACTTCCGTCAGCTCTTGTCTGGTCTTCATAACGAGGGCAAAAATAGTCCATTTCGGGCAAACCGCCATTGTTGGGGCCGAAAAAATTACACCGTGATGCCCGTAGGGTTTCTGCGCCCGGTTTCCCGGGGGGCGGACAGCCCCTCCGGGGCACCCGGGAAATACTTACGGCCTGCGCCGGAACAGCTCCGTGATGTCTTGCATGGCGCCTTCCTTTCCGACCCTGTAAAGGCGCTGGTTGGTCGTCGGCGACGTCAGCGGCCCCAGCTCCTCGACCCAGCCTCCCAGCTTGATGTAGTCGAACGACTGCGGCCGCAGCCCCTCCGGCAGCCGGGCGCGTCCCGAATACCAGCCTGTGTGCAGCACCGGGAATTTCTGCCGTACGACGTCGGCCAGCGCGGCGATCTCGTGCGGTGCGGCGTCCCCGCCCATGAAACAGACGCAGGTCACCGAGCGCCCGTAGCGGGCGAGTATCCCGCACAGCTCCGCCTCGTCGAGCACCCGCCCCATGTCGGCCTGCAAGTGCAGGCTGTGGCACCCGCGGCAGCGGTTGGGGCAGTTGGTGATGTTGATCGCCAGCGTCGTTTCGCAGGGTATTTCCGCGAATACGATGTCGAAATTGTGGTATCTGACCATCGTCCGTTTACTCCGCTTTGGCGTAATAGCGGTGTGCGGCCTCCTTCTGGCGCGCGGCCGAGAAGTTCGACACCCGTTTCATGTAGCCGATCACGCGGGTCAGGTAGTCCAGGTTGTCGCCGTGGCACTCGGGGCACTCCTTCAGGTAGCGCTTGTCGATGTGCCCGCACTCGTTGCATACCGTGTTGGGGATGTTGAACGTGAAATAGTTGCATCCCTCGGCGGCCGCTACGCGCAGCAGGTGGCGGTACTGCTCCTTCGAAAGGTGGTCTTCGAGGTTCATGTGCAACGCCGAACCGCCCGTGAGGTGGTCGATATAACGGCGGCCGTGGAGCCTGAACTTGTCGATCACGTTCAGCGATTCGTCCTCGACGACATAGAAATAGGAGTTGTAACAGTCGCGCGGTACGACGTAGCCGTCCTCGCGATCCCATTTGGCGTGTTTCACGCCCACGTTCTCGGCCGGGATCATCTCGCAGTTGAACATGAGCTCCTTCGAACGGTACTTCTTGTTGTAGCGCTCGATCAGTCCCAGTACGCCCTGTACGAAACCGACGTAGTCGTCGTTGTCGTTGATCGGGATGCCCAGGAACTCGGCCGCCTCGACCAGCCCGTTGACGCCGATCGTGAGGTACTGGCGCGCGAGGTTGATATAGCCCGCGTCGAACAGGGGCAGCATCCCCTTGGCCTGCAAATCCTTGAGGTTCTCGTTGTAGGCCGTCTGCACCTTGTGCACCAGGTCGACGATCTCTTCGAGGTAGGTCAGGTAGTGCATGCCGTTCTTCACGGCATACTGGATGCAGCGGTTGAGGTTGATCGTCAGCACGCTCTTCGAACCGGTCGATACGCCGCCGGCGCCGAGCGTGTAGCTGAACCCGTTGTCCTGTATCTCGTTGCGCAGGCGGCAGCACGACGACAGCGAGTCGGCGTTGTCGCTGATGTAGGTGAAGAACGAGTGCCCCTCGGAGTACATCTGCGCCGTGATGTCGCCCCATTCCTTGTCCATCACGTCGCCGTCCCTGGTCAGCAGGGCCATCGTCTCGACCGGGAAGGTCAGCACGGTCTTCGTGCGCTCGCGGTTGAACCACGTCATGAAACGCTTTTGCAGCCACGACAGCGATTCCCAGTGCGGCTTCGTCCCGTCGGGGAATACGAATTCGCCGAACAGGCTTTCGAAATAGTAGCGGTCGTAATAGGCCACGTTCCAGAACACGGCCTGGAAGTTACGCGCCCCCGTGGGCTGGTTGATCGAGTAGACGATCTGTTCGAAACAGTCCGTAATCATCTTGTCGATCGTCCGGTGCTTTTTCGAGAGGTCGACCACCTCGTCCGCCCGCTTGTAGTAATCTTCTCCGTACTCCTGTTCGATGAAATAGTTCATATACATCAGGAACTCCGGCGTGGCGCAGGCGCCCGAGAGCATCGACGATACGATGAAGACCATGTTGACGAAGCCGCCGCAGAACGACTTGAGATTGGTCGGGCGTGTCGAGTTGCCGCCCACCGAGAGCGTGCCGTTCAGCAGCCACGGGTACATCGTGATCGAAGCGCAGTAGTTGGCCATCGACGTTTCGTCGTTCTTGTAGATGAAGTGGTCTTTCAGCAGGCGGAGGTATTTGTCCGAGAGTTCCTTGCCGTACATCTCCTTGATGCGGTCGGTCAGCAGCCGGCGGTTGAGCCGGATGAAGTTCTGTTTGGGCAGTTCGCCGATCAGCGTGGCGATGTTCTTGTTCTCGACGTTGGCGTTGGCATCGTATTTCGAACCCGTCGCGGGGTTCGAGGCATCGCAGTAGTTGATCAGGAATTCGAGTTTTTCGCGGTCTTCGCGATCCTCGGTGTGCTTCTGGCGGTAGAGCATGTAGCTCTTGGCCACGGCGAAATAGCGTTCGGCCATGAGCGCCACCTCGACCTGGTTCTGTATCTCCTCGACATTCATGCCGTCGGAGATATGTACGCGGCTGAGTACCGACGTGAGGTCGTCGTCGGTGGCGTATCCGCCTACCGAAAGGAATGCCTTGCTGATCGCGCGTTTGATCTTCTCGAGCGAAAAGGGGGCGCGCTTGCCGTCGCGCTTGACGATGTAAATTTCCGAAATGCCCATAATGTATCTGTATTTGTTTGTAAGTCTTGCCGTACGGAGGCGGCATCTCCGCCTGCGTAATACGCAGGACAGCCATGTCCTTACCCCTGAATTGTCCGGTGTAAATATCTGTTCCGGGCACCGCCCTAAATCCCGAAGGCGGATGTCGCAGCTCGCAAGGCAGGTCTTCTGGCTCGCCCCATCCGCACGCCTTCCCGTCCCGGGGGACAGTGGCTCAAGAGAGTGCGGAACGCAATCGAGGCTTACAGCTACGGGAATAGCCCCTGATTCTCACAGGAGTTCCCTTTTGATCCCGTGCCGGCAGCCGCCGGCGGGGAACCTTGCTCCGGAACAAATGTAGACATACTTTCCCGGATCGCAAATATGCGTGCGGGCAATTAATGAACAAATTGTAAACAAAAAATGCAGGGACATTCCGGCCCTGCATTTCCTTTTCCGGGACGCCCGTCCGCAACCCGGTGAGCGTCAAACCTCCTGCCTGTCCGCGCCCGTTCGCTCCCCGCTTTATTTGCGCATCGAGAGCGAAATCCGCCCGCGGGCGGTGTCGATCCCGGTGACCCGCACCTCGACCTGCTGTCCCAGGTGCACGACCTCCGCCGGCGAGGCGACGTAGCGGTCGGCCATCTGCGAAATGTGCACCAGCCCGTCCTGCTTGATCCCGATGTCGACGAAAGCCCCGAAGGCCGTGATGTTGGTGACGATGCCCGGCAGCGTCATCCCTTCGCGCAGGTCGCCGATCGTACGTACGTTCGGGTCGAACGAGAAGGCCTGCAGCTGTTCGCGCGGGTCGAGGCCGCACTTGTCCAGCGCTTCGACGATGTCCGTCACGGTCGGAATCCCGACCTGTCCGTCCACGTATCTCTCGGGTTTGATGCCCCTGCGCAGCTCCTTGTCGGCGAGCAGCCTGTCGACCGTCACGCCCGCGTCGGCGGCCATCCGCTCGGCTATGTGGTACGATTCGGGATGCACGGCGCTGTTGTCCAGCGGATTCTGCCCGCCGACGATGCGCAGGAAACCCGCGGCCAGTTCGTAGGCCTTGGCGCCCAGCCTCGGCACCCTGAGCAATTCTTTGCGGCTCTTGAAATCGCCGTTCGCGGCGCGGTACGCCACGATGTTCTCCGCCAGCGCCGGCCCCAGTCCGGAAATATAGGTGAGGATGTGTTTCGAGGCGGTGTTGATGTTCACCCCGACCCTGTTCACGCAGCTTTCGACCACCGTATTGAGTCTGGCCTTGAGTTTTCCCTGGTCGACGCTGTGCTGGTATTGCCCGACGCCGATCGACTTGGGGTCGATCTTCACCAGCTCCGAGAGCGGGTCGATCAGCCTCCGGCCGATGCTCACCGAGCCGCGCACCGTCACGTCGTAATCGGGAAACTCCTCGCGCGCCGCGGCCGACGCCGAGTAGACCGATGCGCCGTCCTCGCTGACCATGAATATCTCCACGGCTCCGTCCAGTCCCAGGCCGCGCACCAACTGCTCGGTTTCGCGCCCCGCCGTACCGTCGCCGATTGCGAAGGCCTCGGCCTTGTATTTCCCCGCCAGCGCCCGCAGCGTTTCCGCCGCTTCGGCATAGCGGCCCTGCGGCGGGTGCGGGTAGATGGTCGTATTGTGCACGAGGTTGCCCTGTGAGTCCAGGACGACGACTTTGCAGCCCGTGCGGAATCCGGGGTCGATGGCAATCACGCGCTTCTGCCCCAGCGGCGCCGAAAGGAGCAGCTGCCGCAGGTTTTCGGCGAATACCCCGATCGCCTCGTCGTCGGCCTTCTCTTTGGCGGCCGCGAGCAGCTCGGTCTCTATCGACGGTCGGATGAGCCGCTTGAGCGAGTCGGCTACGGCGGCCTCCATATATGTGCGCGTTGCCGATCCGGGACGTATGAACCGGCGGCAGAGCGCTTCGGTGATGCGCTCCGTGTCGGCATCGATCGAGATGCGCAGGATCCCCTCGTCTTCGCCGCGACGCATGGCCAGGAACCGGTGCGACGAGATGCTGCGCAGCGGCGACGCGGCGTCGAAGTAGTCCGAATACTTCGCCCCCTCGGCCTCCTTGCCCTTCACGAGCTTCGAGTGCACCGCCCCTTCGCGTCCCATCGTGCGCCGCACGGTGTTGCGGGCCTGTTCGTCCTCGGATATCCTCTCGGCGATGATGTCGCAGGCTCCTGCAATGGCCTCTTCGGGGGTCGCTACCTCGGCCGTGACGAAGCGTTGCGCCTGACGCAGAAGGTCGTGTGCCCGTTGTGCCATGACGATGTCGGCCAGCGGTTCCAGCCCCCGTTCGCGGGCCGCCGTGGCGCGTGTGCGGCGCTTGGGTTTGTAGGGCAGATAGATGTCCTCCAGCTCCACTGCGTCCCAGCACTCTTCGATCCGTTTGCGGAGCTCCCCGGTCAGTTTGCCCTGCCCCTCGATGGTTGCCAGGACGGTCTGCCTGCGGGCTTCCAGTTCGGTGAGCCTGTCCAGTTGTTCCTTGATCGCCCCGACCTGCAATTCGTCGAGCGAGCCGGTCGCTTCCTTGCGGTAGCGGCTGATGAAGGGGATCGTGGCGCCTTCGCGCAGCAGGCGTACCGTGCCCTGCACCTGCGGGAGGCTGATCCCGAGTCTTTGTGCTATGATTCGTTCCGTCATTCTGGTCGTGTTGGGTTGCAAAGATAGGAAATTGTCGCTGAACCCCCGCATAAAAAAGGCACGCCGTGAAAAGCGTGCCTGTTGCGTGTGCGTCGTGTACGCACTGCGTCCCCGTTGCGAGCCTGTGGGGTCAGTATCCGAACTTCGCCGCCGCCAGCCGCATGTGGCCGATGATGTCGACGCCGAACGGGCAGTTCCGTTCGCAGCGGCCGCAGGCGATGCACTCCGAGGCTTGGTGCGGCAGGAGCCTGTAATGTTCGCGTACCGTCTCCGGTATCTCGTGCTGTGCCAGGGTCAGGTTGTAGTATTTGTTCACACCGGCGATGTCGATCCCCACCGAACACGGGGCGCAGTGCCCGCAGTACATGCAGTGCCCTTCCCACGAGAATTTGTCCAGCCCGGCCAGCGCCCCCCTGTAGTCGCGTTCCGCGGCCGTGGCCGAACACCAGGCCAGTGCCGCTTCGATCTCGGCGCGGCTGCGGCAGCCGGCCATTACGGCCGCTACGCCGGGGCGCGTCAGGGCGTATTCGAGGCATTGTACCGGGGTCATCGGGCGTCCGAAGGGCGAGTTGGCGTCGCTCAGCAGGTCGCCTCCGCCGTAGGCCTTCATCACGTCGATGGCGATCCCTTCGCGTTCGCAGAATTCGTAGAGCAGTTGCCGTTCGGGGTCGATGTTGTGCAGCTCCCGCGCGTAACTCTCGTCCGCCCAGAGCGTATCCACGTCGTCGCTCGGCGGCAGCAGGTCGTAACAGGGGTTCACCGAGAACATCAGCACGTCGATGAGCCCCGTCCGGGCCGCCATGTGCGCGACCACGGGGTTGTGGCTGCTCAGGCCGATGTGGCGGATGCGCCCTTCCGACCTGAGCCGTTGCGCCAGGCGCATGATCGGGCCGTCGAGCACCTCGCGCAGGTCGGCCTCGGCGTCCACGTAGTGGATCATCCCGATCTCCACATAGTCCGTTCCCAGCCGTGCGAGCATGTCTTCGAACGCCGCCAGCGATTTCTCCGGATCGCGCGTGCGCAGGTATTGCCCCTCTTCCCATACCGAGCAGAGGTGCCCCTGTATGACGAACTTCTCGCGCCTGCCCGCCAGCGCTGCGCCGATGTTACTGCGCAGCGTGGGGTTCGAGGCGTAAAGGTCGAGGAAGTTGATGCCGTTGCGGATGGCGAAATCGAAATCGGCCCGTACCTCTTCGGCCGTCTTGTCCGTGAATCCCTCGCAACCCAGCGCAATGGCGCCGACCTTCAGTCCTGTGCGCCCCAGTATGCGGTACTCCATCCTATTCCAGTTCCACGAGTTCGTATTGCTGCGAGCCCAGCCCGATCGCTTCGCCGTGTTCCAGCGTGTGGATGCCGTGGCGCGACTCCATGCGTTCGATCAGGTGCACCTTGCCCGGGTCGGGCGATGCGTAAACCAGGTCGACGCACGCCTTGTCCTGCGCCACCGGATCGGTCGAGGCCAGGATGCCGATGTCTCCCATCTTCGGGTCTTCGGGATGCGCGTCGCAGTCGCAGTCCACCGACAGGTTGTTCATCACGTTGATGTAGAGTATCTTTTCCCCGCAGTGGTCTGCCACCGACTTGGCCGCCTCGGCCATCGACTCCAGAAAATCGTCCTGCGCGGGCAGGTTGCCCCACATCTGGGCGGCATTCTTGGTCTTCCCGGCCGAATGTATCCACGCCTTGCCCGCCGACGAGGCGATGCCGATCGAGATGTTCTTCACCGCACCGCCGAAGCCGCCCATGGCGTGCCCCTTGAAGTGCGAGAGCACCACCGTGAAGTCATAGGCGGGGTAGTGCGACCCCACGAAGTTCTCCCTGAGGTGCCTGCCACCCTTCACGGGCAGGCTTACCTCGCCTTCGGCATCCATGATGTCCACCGGGGCGATGGCCGTGAAGCCGTGGTCGGCGGCGGCCTTCAGGTGGTTTTCCGTGCTGGCGCGTCCGCCGCCGTAGGCGGTATTGCATTCGACGATCGTGCCGTCCACCTTCTGCACCAGCTCCTTGATAAGCTCCGGCTTGAGGAAGTTGTGCCCGCCGGGTTCCCCCGTCGAGAGTTTCACGGCCACCTTGCCCGTCGCCGGACGCTCCAGCGCCTCGTACAGGCGCACCATATTCTCCGGCGTGATGTCCCGCACGAAATAGACCTTGGGTGCCTCGGGCGCTTCTCCGCCGCCCTGTGCCGATCCGCAGGCCGGGGCCGTGAAAGGCAGGATCGACAGTAACGAAACCATATACATTTTTGTCATGTCTTGGGATTGTTAATTACGTAATAGGTACCTGAGCACCGCGTATCCTGCAAATACCTGTGCCAGCATACCGGGGAGCCCGATGCGGATGTCCTGCAGGGCGGCGGCCGCCGAGCCCGTCCAGGCCCATTCGCCCAGCGAGCCGAACAACTGGTAGAAGAGGACGACGCCCGCCAGCAGGGGCAGCGTCACACGCCCTGCCCGCCATGCAGCGAGGCTTGCGGCGACGGCCAGCAGCACCGATTTGAGCAGGATCACGGGCAGCATCGCCGCTGCGGGCATGCCGAACAGCGCCGAGTTCACCGCCGGCGAGAGCACGGCGGTCAGCAGGCCCACCCGCCAGCCGTATTTGTAGGCGCCGACCAGCGTGAAGAAATAGATCGGCAGCCACCGCAGGCCGCCCTGCGGCACGAGGTGGCAGATTTGGGGCAGGACGATGTTGCCTGCCACGAAGAGCGCCGCCGCGAGGTAGGTCTTCGCCTCGCGGTAGCCCGTCGAATAGAGTTTTACAGCCGTTGTTTCCATATTGTCGTTATTGGTTATGTCAAAAATAGTGTTTTCCGCCCGTATTTAAAAATCCAGGCGTATGCCGCCGATGAAGGTTGCCCGCGGCATGGGGTATCCGGCGTTTATCTCGTAGCGCTGCGCCAGCAGGTTTTCGCCCCGGGCGAACAGCGTGAGGCAGCGGCTCACGCGCAGCGACGCCCGCAGGTTCCACAGCACGAAATCCTCGGTGTTCTCCGTGCCCCGGCCGTTGGCTTTTACCGAAGTGTAGAGCCCCGCGACGTACTGTACGCCCGTGCTCACCGACCAGCGGCCCCGGGCGAACCCGGCCTCGGCGTAGAGCTTGTGCTCCGGTGCGGCGATCACGGGGTTCTCCATGTGCAGGTAGCTGTAATTGGCGGCGACCGACCAGGCCTCCGAAATGCGGTAGGCGGCCTGTGCCTCGACGCCGGCGTTGTCGATCTTCCCGGTGTTCATGTTCAGCGGCGTCGTCCCCTCGCGCGGCACGGCGACGATCAGGTTTTCGCCGTCTATGTAGAAGAGGTTGATGCCGTAGGTGAGCCGCCCGCCGAGCAGCCGCTGCGAATAGGCTATTTCGTAGTTCCACATCCGCTCGGGTTTCAGGTCGGGGTTCTGCGGCGGGAACATATACATCTCGCGGATGGTGGGGTAGCGGAAACCCTTCGAGGCCGAAGCCTTCAGCTCGATGGCGTGCGGCAGGTGGAACGAAAGCCCCGCCTGCGGGATCCACTCCGTCCCGATGTGCGAATGGTGGTCGACGCGCAGCCCGGCGTCGAAGGTCAGCCAGCTCCCGATGTCCTGCCGGAAATCGACGTAGCCGGCCACCTCGTCCTGCGACTTGTCGGCGATGTCGGAGCGCTCGCCCTTGCGGTCGCCCTCGACGTATCTGTTCCACGCCTCGCCTCCGAAGCGGTAGTAGTCCGCGCCGACGGTCAGCCGGTTGCCCCTGAAAAGCCGGGCGCTCTGGTACCACGATACGCCCATCATGTCGTCCCGTGAGTTGAAGCGGTAATCTTTCGGATTGTTCGTGTCGTTGGGGTCGACCGTGTAGCCGTCGTTGATCCGGTGGCGGCCCCAGTTGTAGAAGAGGCTCAGGGCCCCGGAAGTCCGGCCGTAGTTGTTCTCCACGGAGAGCGAAGTCATGCCGCGTGTGATGCGTTGGTCGGCATCGGCCATCGGGTTGGTCACCGCCCCGGGCTGCGAGGCGTTGAAGTGCGTCACATTGACGTCGGCCCGCACGTTCCACGCCTGCGAAATCTCATAGCCCAGTTTGGCATAACCGCCGTACTGCTCGAATCCCATGTCGGCGCGGTGCCCGTCGGTGCGGTTGTACGAGCCGCTGACCACCGACGTGAAACGTCCCTTGCGGATGCGGTTCGTCGCTTCCGTCTGCAATGTGTTATAGGAGCCGTAGCCGATGTCGGCATGGGTCTTCACGCCGTCCTCGCGCATCCCGCGGGTGACGATGTTCACCACGCCGCCCATCGCGTTCGAACCGTAGAGCACCGATGCCGGGCCGCGCAGCACTTCGACCCGTTCGGCCATCAGCGACTGGTAGGCATCGGCGATCGGGTGCCCCATCAGCCCCATGTACTGCGGGTGCCCGTCGATGAGCACCATCAGCCGCCCCGAGCCTCCGCTCAGCCCGCGCAGGGAGATGCCTCCCGCGGCGCCGTCCGACACGCCGTAGCCCATGATCCCGCGTGCGGTGGTAAACAGCCCCGGCACCTGCTCGGTCAGGGTCGGCAGCAGTGAAGGCTGCAAGCTTTGTTCGATCTTCTCCCGGCCGACCACCGACACGGTCATCGGCAGGTGGCGGATGTCCGACGCATAGCGCGCCCCCGTCACGACGACCGAGTCGATCTTCACGTTTTGCTCCGCCGGGGCTTCCGCCTGCGGCGTCACGGCGTGTACTGCGAGTGACAGCCCCGTGCAGAGCGCCAGCAAACCCAATTTTTTCATTAACCTATCCATGTTGTTCCTTCATTTTCTGCATGAACCCTTCGATCAACGGCAGGCACTCGGCGGCCGTCTCCGCCCCGGCGCAAAGCTGTTCCACGGGGCAGGTGCCCGTCCCGGCGCGGTTCATGATGCCGGGCACCACGACCGTGTATTCCACCGCGATGCCGGCTCCGGCGAGTAGCTCTAACGCCGGGCGGCTCACCACGTCGGCGAAAAGCCCCTCCACGCCGCCCAGCACCATCAGCGCCGCGGCGCCTTTGCCGACGACCTTGTCTGCGATGAAAGCGCCCCGCAGCAGTTGCGGCTCTTCGCGCAGCAGCCGGAAGAGGTCGGCCACGCCCCGTTCGCGGAATATCCGCATCGAATCCCCGTTGCGGATTACGCACGAGCATTTTTCTGCGAATAACAATTCGATAGCCTGTGTTTTTTGTTCTTTTGTCATGTTCGTTCGTGTCGCAAGTCCCTTCGCTCCCCGCCTTTCGGGGAAACGGCCGTTTCCATGATGCAAAGATAATACGTCCTGACCTACTATCAGTTACCCCGATTACGGTTCATGCTACCATTTTTACCGGATGCCCGCCGCGTCCGCACCTGCGCGATGCGACTCCGGGTGTGCCGGGTGTTGCATGGGCGCCTGCATTTCGGGTCGGCCGTGCCTGCCCGAGTCCGGGGTGTCCCGAAGATTGGTGTCTCCGGAGTGTCCTGCGTCGCCTGGAAAGTTGAGGTCCTCGGGCCATCCGGGATGCTCGGAGGGGTCAGTGCACCCGGGTTGTCCGGAAAGAGGGCTGTATCCGGCGGCCTCCGTTCGGCTCCGTCCTGCTCTCGTGTCCTGGCTTTCCCCGCATCCCGGTTTTCCCCGCGTCCCGGTTTCCTCGGTTTACCGTTTCCTTGTCCGGCGGCCGTCGCCGGATTCCCGGCTGCCGGATCGGCGGATGTATCGTTTTGTTTCGATTTATTTCGATGCGAAATTCGAAAAAAAGACGGAAACTGCGGAATCCGTGCTTCGATCCGGCCTGAAACCGGTGCTGAATCGCCTCGTTTATGCCGGTTTCGGCCTTCCCGAATCTATATAACATTCTGTACGGTGTATTTATAAAATAATTATTATCAATAAGATACGAAATTTTAATTTCTATATTATCGGTCGTTGCTCTTTACCTGCCCCTTTAAAATGGATACTTTTGTTGCTGCGCAGTGTTCCCGACTTGCGATTTGTAATTTTTTTAAAAATTCCTAATCCATAATATCACAAACTAAACCTGCTAATCTATGAAGAAAACATTTTTACACTTGTTGCTTCTGATGGGTTGTGCCTGCTGTTTTCCGTCCTGTGTCGAGGATAAAGCGGAAGATGCGGCAGCCAGACTCACCGTGAGTAAAGTCAGCGTGGAGGTCATCCGAACCGGTACGCTGAGTACGGGGTCGAAAGCGACGCTGGATGTGCTGGCCAACCGGGGGTATGCCATTACCTCCGATGCGGATTGGCTTTCGGTCGACAAACCTACCGGGAAAGGCCGTGTGTCGGTCGTCCTTGATGTCAAGCCCAACGAGACGGAAGCTATCCGTGTGGGGCACCTCGCCGTCGTGAGCGGCGGGCTTTCCGAAACCGTAACCGTGACCCAGACGCTTGCCCCCGATACCGACGATGGGCTGGAAATCGACCATGTTTATCTCGACGACGACCTTTCGTGGTGCGAGCAGTTCGGCGGCCAGGATCAGGTGCAGTTCCCCGACCAGGGCTCCACGCAGGCCGTGCGCAACCATGCTGCGGCCAAGCTCAAATTTACGCAGATGGGGTACAGCGAGTACAATTACGGCGGCAATGCCTTCTACATGGCCAAGCACTACTTCAAGATGGGTAAGAACAACCAGCAGAACGGCCTTGCCATCGACATGGGCAAATATATCGAGAAAGGCAAGTCGTCCACGATTACCCTGACGTTCGACGCGGCTCCGGTCGTTTCGATTGACGGTACGGGCAGCGGCATGACACTGCGCGGTATCGACGACACGGCGGTGACCGTCGAGGTTTACGAAGGCCCCGGAACGGTCGACAGTCCCTCCCTGAAGCAGAGCGCGTCGCTTTCCATGTCGAGCGTTACCTCGTGGAACCAGTGGGTGAGCATGAAAGTCACGCTCTACGGCGTCACCGACCGCTCGCAGATCGTTATCCGCTCCACCCAGTTCGGTGTGTCGGGCTATCACCGCTGGTACCTCGACAACATTAAGATGGTCAAGGCTCCCCGCGACTAACAGGTGTCAATAATCATAAACAGAACCAACATGAATTTCAAGCATATGTTATTCAGGGCCGCATCCGCCCTGTTGCTCGTCTCGGGCCTCGGTTTTGCGGGGTGCGACGACGCTGATCCCGACGCGTTCCTCTCGGTTACCCGCCAGGAGATCGAAGTCGAATACACGGGCCTCACCACCGAAGGGGAAATGGTCAATTTCGACCTGGGTACGAACCGCTCGTGGCGTGCCTCCTATGTCGAGGAGTGGATCCACCTCACCCATACCGAAGGCGACCGCGGCCGCGTGCGTATTTTCCTCTCCATCGACGAGAACAATACGGGCGAGAACCGCACCGGTTTCATCATCTTCGAAGGCGACGGCGGCACGCGCCGTACGATAGCCGTGACGCAGAAACTCAAGGTCGATGCACTTTCCGTTACGCCGGCGAAGATCACCGTCGTGAAATCGGGTCTGCTCGAAACCGGCGAGAAGGCTGCGATCTTCATCTCCACCAACTGCGATTGGGAAATATCCGTCGCCGACGACAGCAAGTGGATCACCCCTGTCAAGACTTCGGGTGCTCCCGGAGACGAGAGCATCGACCTGGATATCGCCCAGAATACGACCGACGGAGTACGTACGGGTACGTTCACCGTTACGGCCGATTCGAAAACGGCGACCGTCACCGTCACCCAGAATCTCGAAGGACTGAAGGTTTCCGTCAACAGTTTTTTAGTCAATAAGTTCGGATTCTCCGACGAGGATCGCACGCCGCTTACCTTCACCGTCACGGCGGCCGAGGCATGGACGGCTCAGTCCGACGGCTGGCTGACGCCCAGCCCGGCTTCGGGCGATGCGGGCCAGACCGAGGTGACGCTCACCGTGGGCGAGAACACCACGGGTGCGCCCCGCAACGGAGAGGTGAAGATACTGACCTCGCTCACCGGCCTGGAGACCGTTGTCCGGGTCGCCCAGAATGCGAAGAACTCGCTCTTCGACGACGACGGCAAGGAGGTCGGCTATGTCTATTATGACGAGCCGTTCGACTGGACTTCGAAGTTCAAAGGTGCCGACTGCGTGGGCGAACATACGCAGAATGGAGCGGTCAATATCTACTCGAAGGTGAACGATAAATACGTAGTAGACAAAGCGTTTTCCGATGCCGGGCTGACCGATTTCAATCCCGGTGTACGGACGATTTACGCCTGCTCGGATTATCTCAAAATGGGTGCAGGCGACAAGCAGACCGGAATCATCCTGCCGGCTCTTGCGATTCCCGAGGGGCAGGCCACTGATATTGAACTGACGTTCGTGGCCGCATCGAATATCGGCGGCGACGGTACGGGCAAGCCCGACGCGGTAACCGTCACAGTCGCCATTCTCGAGGGCCCCGGCAGCATAAACGGCGATCAGGGAAAAGAGAGCGAGCCGATGACGCCCGGAGAGCATTGGGAATGGACACCTATGAGCGTGAAGCTTTACGGGATTACGGGTGAAACCCGGGTCGTCATCCGCTCCACCCAGCAGGGATTATCGGGTTATTACCGCTGGTACCTCGACAATGTCAAGATGACGAAAATCGCAGCCGAATAGTCCTGCGGTGACAAATCAATGAAAAACAAGAGAGAAAAAGATATGAAAAACAGATTTGCAGATACGGGGAAATCCTATGCAGGGTATTTTCTGCGTTTCGTGTTCTGCCTGGTGCTGACGGCGTCTGCGTTGTCCTCACAGGCGCAAAGCCGCAGTCAGGTGAGCGGCAAGGTGACCGACACGGCCGGCGAGCCGCTGATCGGCGCCACCGTGGTGGTTGTCGGCACGACGACGGGTACGACCACGGGCATCGACGGAAGTTACACGATCAATGCCGCGGCTGACAGCCAGCTGAAATTCTCGTTCATCGGCTATGCCGAGCAGACCGTGAATGTCGGGGCGCGTTCGGTCATCGACATCGTCATGGAAGACGACAGCCAGGTACTCAAGGACGTCGTGGTGATCGGTTACGGTACGATGGAAAAGAAGTCGGTGACTTCGTCCATCACCTCGATCAAGGGCGATGACCTGACGGCCGGCATGGGAGGTTCGACCATCGCCACGGCGCTCCAGGGCAAGGTTCCGGGACTTACCATCTCGGGCAGCGCCAGCCCCAACAGCAGCAATGATTTCCAGTTGCGCGGCATCGCGTCGGTCAATGCCAGCCAGAGCCCGCTCGTGGTTATCGACGGCATCCCGGGCGGTGACATGCGGGCGATCAACCAGGAGGACATCGAGTCGATCGACGTGTTGAAGGATGCTTCGGCGGGTGCGATCTACGGTACGCGTGCCGCCGGCGGTGTGATCCTCATCACGACCAAACGCGCCAAGCAGGGCAGTGTGACGGCCAACTATACGGGCGAGTTTTCGTTCGAGACCGTCCGCAAGTACCCCGAACTGCTCTCGTCGAGCGAGTATATCGAGTACGGTCTGGGCGAGGACTACGGCGCCGATACCGACTGGTATAAGGAACTGACCAACGATGCGCCCTTTTCGCAGCGCCATACGGTGAGCATTGCCGGCGGTACGGAGGTGGCTCAGGTCTATACTTCGTTCATGGCCCAGAACCAGAAGGGTATCGTCATCGGCGACAACCGCAAGGACTATTCGGGGCGTATCAACGCCCGGTTCAACCTCTTCGACGGCGTGGTCGAGGTGCGCGCCAACGCCCAGTTCCGCGAGGCAGAGCGCGACAACCGCAACTCGTCGGGCATCTTCAAGATGGCCTTCGGCCTCAATCCCACCATTCCGCTCTACGACCCGGCCAACCCCTCCAAGTACAACGTGGTCGGCAACGGCATCTCCGGCACGAGCTTCAACCCCGTGGCCGACATCATGCTGCGCACGAAGAACGGCAAAGACCAGTGGCTGCTGGCCGACGCCACCGTGAAGATCAACCTGATGAAGGGCCTCTCGCTGCAGGGAACCGTGGGTATCGACAAACGCCAGTACCAGGAATATACCTACGTTTCGCATGACCACAAGGAGTCGATCGACAACAGCCGCCGCGGCGGTGCGTCGCACAAGTTCAGCAAGGACAACCGCGTTTCGGTCGAGGCCTATGCCAACTACCACCGCGTATTCCGCGAAGACCATACGCTCGACGTCGTGGCCGGTTACAGCTTCTGGCAGGCCGGCGGCGAGGATTTCAGCATGTCGAACTACGATTTCCCGGTCGACGGCGTCGGCCCGTGGGACATGGGCGTGGGTTCGTACCTCACGGACGGCCGTGCCTCGATGGATTCGAACAAGGATCCCCGCGAGCGCCTGCTCTCGATGTTCGGGCGTGCCAACTATTCGTATAAAGACCGTTACATGGCTACGGTGAGCTTCCGCCGCGAGGGTTCCTCGAAGTTCGGCGTGAACAACCGCTGGGGTAATTTCTGGGCCGTTTCGGGCGGCTGGCGTCTCTCGAACGAAGCGTTCATGCGCGACGTCAGCTGGATCAGCGACCTCAAGGTGCGCCTGGGTTACGGCGTCACGGGTAACAACGGCTTCGGGAACGGCTACACGACCCGCATGTACAAAGCCAACGACATGTGGCCCACCAACGGGGTCTGGCAGCCCGGTTACGGTTCGATTCGCAATATCAACCCCGACCTGAAGTGGGAGGAGAAATCCGAGCTCAACTTCGGTCTCGACTTCTCACTTTTCAACGACCGCCTCTGGGGTAAGTTCGACCTCTACTTCCGCCAGGTCGACGACATGCTCTATTCGGTCAATGCCCCGATGCCCCCGATGGTACACGATACGGTCATGAAGAACATCGGCAGCCTCGAGAACAAGGGTTGGGAGTTCGAACTGGGCGGGGACATCGTCCGCAGCAAGAATTTCCGCTATACGTCGACCCTGC
The DNA here is from genome assembly GCF_025145285.1 of Alistipes onderdonkii. Taxonomy (NCBI): domain Bacteria; kingdom Pseudomonadati; phylum Bacteroidota; class Bacteroidia; order Bacteroidales; family Rikenellaceae; genus Alistipes; species Alistipes onderdonkii. The sequence goes on along the minus strand of NZ_CP102251.1, from coordinate 1,540,224 downwards.
GCCTGTCGCATAACAAGACCAAGATCAAGAGCATGGGTGACGACGGGTTCTTCCTCGACGAAGTGACCTTCCCCTCGCCGGGCAACCCGGGTACGGCCGTCCGCCTGCAGAACGGCCTCGAGCTGGGGCAGTACTTCATCTACAAGTACGCCGGGCTCGACGAGAACGGCAAGTGGATGATCTACGACAAGAACAACGAGATCGTGCCGGCCACCGACGGCAGCACGTCGAACCTCGTGGCCGAGAACAAACATTTCGTGGGCAATGCGATCCCCAAGGTCATCCTCTCGTGGGATCACACGTTCAAATACAAGAACTGGGATCTGTCGATCTTCCTGCGCAGCTGGCTCGGGTACGATGTCTTCAGCCAGGTGAACATGTACTACGGCCTGGCCAACGATTCGCAGCTCAACGTCCTCAAGTCGGCCTACACGCGCAACCGCAACATCAAGGACGAGAAGATCCTCTGCGACTACTGGCTCGACGACGGCTCGTTCCTCAAGATCGACGCCATCAACCTCGGGTATACGTTCAACCTGCGGAAGTGGACGCGTTATATCCAGTCTGCGAAACTTTACCTGACCATCCGCGACGTGGCCGTATTCACCGACTACAACGGTCTCAATCCCGAGGTCAACATCAACGGCCTGTACCCCGGTTTCGAGTATGTCAACAACACCTCGACGATGTACCCGCAGACGACCCGTTTTACGCTGGGCGTGCAGTTAAACTTCTAATTCCAAACCGAGAACCATTATGAAACTGAAACATATAATTGCCGTGACGGTCGGGGCTGCCGCCCTCTGCGCGCCTTCCTGCGACCTCGACGAGAAGTTCTACTCGGAAGTCACGCCCGATACGTTCTTCACCTCGCCCGAAAGCACCTATGCCGTGCTTTGCCGTCCTTTCACCCACTGGAAATGGTACATCGGTGCCGACCGGTGGTACCTCCAGGAGCTGACCACCGACGAGATGGTGTGCCCCAAGCGCGGCAGCGACTGGTATAACAGCGGCGAGTACTACCGCCTGCATTACCACACCTGGTCGCCCGACGACCGCTTCGTCGTCAATACCTACGACGGTACGACCGGGGGCATTTCGCGTGCCCTGGAAGCCAAGTCCGACCTCCAGGGGGTCGATTACAACGCCATCGGGCTCAACGACGCCGTCAAGGCCGACCACATCAACCAGCTGAATGCCATCACGGCCTACTTCTACATGCGCGGCCTCGACTATTTCGGCGGTATGCCCATTTACTACTCGGTGGACGACGACCTGTGCGCCCGCAGCACGGCGCGCGAGACCTACGCCCATATCGAAACCCTGCTCAAGGACGCCATCCCCGCCCTGTCGAAGAAAACGACGCTCGGGGCTTCCGAAGACGGTTACATCAAGCAGGCTGCCGCCGCGGCGCTGCTGGCACAGCTCTATTTCAATGCCGTGGCCTACATCGGCGAGGAGCATTTCGACGAGTGCGCAGAGATTTGCCGCGACATCATCGGCGGTGTCTACGGCACCTACGAGCTGGACAAGACCTGGTACGGCCCCCACTGTTTCGACAACAACACCTCGCCCGAGGTGATCTGGACGGTGCCTTCGGAGAACTCCAAAGTCGAGTGGAACTGGTATTTCAAATATTTCTACCATTATTCGGCCTACGAATATTTCGGTATCGAGACCGCAGGCTACAACGGTTTCATGCTCACGCCGTCGCTCGATCCCCAGGGACGCTACTACACGCAGTGGAAGCTGGGCAGCCCCTACCGGAAATTCAACGACAAGGACTTGCGTAAAAAGCCCTACCGTTACCTGGGCAGCCGCAAATACGAAGGCATGTTCCTCGTCGGCGACCAGACCAACCCCAACAACCCTTCCCAGCAGTGCCTGGGGCAGAAGGAGTATAGCGGCAAGGTGATCAACCTGGTCGACCAGGTCGCCCGTTTCTCGGAAGTGGGCACCAAATACAATTCCGTCGCCGAGCTTACCTCGACGATGGCCGACGGCGAGGAGAATTCGGGCGTACGCCTGGTGAAGGCCCCTCAGCCCAACCTCGACGACAAGCTGCTGCGCTGGAATCCCGATTGCCCGGTCATCCGTCTCTCGGAGATCTATTACATGCTTGCCGAGTGCGAGCTGCGTGCCGGTGACAGGAAGACGGCCGCCGGCCTGATCAACCAGGTTCGGGGGCGCAACTTCGAGGGCGGTGTGGATCCCAACCCCGTGACGGCCGACAACCTCGATGAATACCGCATGCTCGACGAATGGATGATCGAATTCTTGGGCGAAGGACGCCGCCGTACGGATCTGATCCGCTGGGACAAGTTCGTGACGGAGTCCTGGTGGGATCATACGCCGCTCAACGACAAGAACAAAAACCTGTTCCCGATTCCCAACTCGGCGATTTCGGCCAACAACCTGATCGAGCAGAACCCCGGTTATTGATCCCCGGCGATCCCGGGGGCTCCCGGCTGTCCGGGGCCCCGGGGCAAGATATGAACTTTAAAAAACCGAAAAAATGATAAAATACATCAAATATCTGTTGGTCTTCCTGCTGGCCACCGGCTTCGTGGCCTGCAGCGAGGACGAAGGCGCCCAGATTCTCGGCAGCCTCTACGAGAAGGTGGACATCACCCCCGAGCCCGGCATGAACCTCGTGGGCCGTGTCACCGACGGTACCGGCCCGATCGAGGGCGTGGTCGTGAGCGACGGCGTCACGGTGACGACCACCGACGCCCAGGGCATCTACCAGATGCGCGTGAAGCGGAACGCCCCGTTCGTATTCGTCTCCGTCCCCGCCGAATACGAAATCCCGGTGGAGAACGGCATGCCGAAGATCTACAAGAAGATCGCCATGGGCGACAACGACGTCGTGCAGCGTAGCTTCAAACTCGAACGCACGGGCAAAAAAGAGCGTTTCACCCTGCTGGCGCTGGCCGACGTGCAGATCGGCCGCGACGACGAGGTGACGATGCTCGACGAGGAGGTGTTGCCCCTGCTGATCCCCTACGTGCAGCAGGAACTGGAGACCCCCGTTTACGGCATTTCGCTGGGTGACCTGGTCTGGGACAACATGCCCTTCCACGAGGTTTACAAGCAGCGTATCCGAAAGATCGGCGTGCCCGTTTTCCAGGTCATCGGCAACCACGATCACAATAAAGCCATAACCGTCGATGCCGATGCCGATGCCAGCTTCGAGGCGGCGTTCGGCCCCACGTACTACTCCTACAACATCGGCGACTGTCATTTCATCGTGCTCGACGACGTGCTCTACACCGGCTCGTCCTCTTATACCGCCGACATCACGGACGAACAGATGGCATGGCTGGAGCAGGATCTGAAATATGTCCCCAAGGACAAGCTCATCATCATCGGCCTGCATATCGCCACTTCGCGCCGCAACCGTCCCACGAGCCATGTCGCCGATTACAAGGAGCTTTACGCCCTGCTCGACGGCTATAATGTCCGGATACTTTCGGGACACTCGCACAACAACTATACGACCACGATTTCCGAAACCATCGAGGAGAATACGCTCGGAGCGGTGATGGGTGCCTACTGGAACGGCGAGGAGCTGTGCAACGACGGCAGCCCCCGCGGTTACGCCGTCTATGAGATCGAGGGCAACCGGATCAGGAACTGGTACTATAAGGGCACTGCTTTCCCGCGCGAATACCAGATGTACCTCTATGGCCCCGGCGAGGCGGTTTCCGAAAAATACCGCGACGGCCTCATCCTAAACATCTTCAACTGGCATACCACCTGGACGGTCGAGGTGCAGGAGGATAATGCCGGCTGGGTAACGCTTCCGTCCGATTCGAACCTCAGGTACGAAATGGATCGCCGCGCCTACGATTTCATGTTCGGCGACACCAAACCCGAGCACCGTCCGACGGCCGAACCCGAATCCCAGAACGACCACATGTTCTACTACAAACCCGCGTCGGAGTCTTGGGGAACGGTCACGGTGAGGGCTTCCGACCCCTACGGGAACGTATATACCGAGAGCATCCGCAACGAATAGATCCATTTTTCGCAAACACGTTTCTCCGCACTGCCCGTTCCGACGGTGCGGAGAATTTTTCAACCATATCCCGATCATGAAACATCCTTTTCTGATTTTTCTGCTCTTCCTGTGCGGCGGGTTTTCCGCCGTCGCACAGCCTTCGGGCAACCCGCTCGTTTTCGGTGAGAACCGCCTGACGCTCATCACTCCGACGCTGTTCCGACTCGAATTCGCACACGACGGCAAATTCATCGACGACCCCACCTATTTCGCTTACGACCGGGGCAGCCTGCTCCCCGCGTCGGAGTTCAGGGTGCGGGAGCTGGACGGGAACCGCTACGAGATCACCACCTCGGCCCTGCGCATCGTCTACGAACACGACGGATTCCCGTTCGGGCTGCATAACTTTGCGGCCTACTACAAGCTCAACGGCAAGGAGAAGAAGTTCACCAACCGCTGTATTTTCCGCAACAACCTCGGCGGCCCGGTCGAGACGCTCGACCGCGTTACCGGGGAGATCCCCATGCAGAACGGCCTGCTGAGCCGCGACGGCTGGTATGTGATCGACGACGAACGCTCCGACCTGCTGGTCGACGGCTGGCTTTGCCCGCGCGATACGAAAAGCCATGTGCAGGATCAGTACTGTTTCGTCTACGGCAACGACTACAAGGCCGCCCTTGCCGACTTGGGCGCCATCAGCGGCCGCGTTCCCATGACCCGCAAATACATCCACGGCGTCTGGTACTGTCGTTACTGGGACTATACGTCGGAGGAGTTCCTTTCGATCATCGACGGCTACGAGGAGAACGATTTCCCGCTCGACAACCTTGTCTTCGACATGGGTTGGCATACCTACGATGCCAGGATCGGTACCGGGCATGCCGGCAGCCGCAGCTGGACGGGCTATACGTGGGAGCGCAAACGCATTCCCGATCCCGGGGCGCTGATCGCCGAGGTGCACCGCCGCGGCGTCACCGTGTCGCTCAACGACCATCCCCACGACGGCATACGTCCCCACGAGGAGATGTACGCCGCCTTTATGGCGGACATGGGGGCCGACCCCGCCCATCCGCTGCTTTTCGACCTCGGCGACCGGAAATACATGGAGACGTTTTTCAAACATGCGCACCATGCCACCGAGGATATGGGCGCCGATTTCTGGTGGCTCGACTGGCAGCAGAACTACCTCTATCCCGAGGTGCGCGGCTACCGCTCCACGTCGTTGCAGTGGATCAACGAGCTCTACTACCGCCAGACCGAGCGCAAGGGGCTGCGCGGCGCCGGTTACAGCCGTTGGGCGGGTTGGGGTGACCATCGCCATCCGATCCAGTTCTCGGGCGACGCGCAGGCCAACTGGGAAATGCTGGCTTTCGAGGTTAAGCTCACGGCTGCCAGCGGCAACGCGGGCTGTTACTACTGGGCGCATGATATCGGCGGGTTCCGCGGCGATCCGAACCCCGAGCTGACGGTGCGCTGGACGCAGTTCGGCGCCCTCTCGGCCGCTCTGCGCGTACATTCGACCAAAGACGCGCGGCTCGACCGCCGTCCGTGGATCAGCGGCGAGCGCGAAACAGCCGCCATGCGCCGCATGTACCACATGCGCTCGGAGCTGATGCCCTATATTTACAGCAGCGTATGGCAGACCCACTCGACGATGGTGCCGCTCAACCGGCCGATGTATATCGACTACGGCAGCGACGAACGCGCGTATGAAAACGAACAGGAGTTCCTTTTCGGGGATATCCTGCTCGCCGCCCCGATCGCTTCGCCGGGCGAAGGCGCGGACAAGACAGCCTCGCAGAAGGTCTGGTTCCCGGCCGGCGACGTGTGGTACGACTATTTCACCCACGAACGGTTCGACGGCGGGCAGGAATGCCGCATCGCCAAGCCGCTCGAAGAGTTCCCGCTCTACGTCCGGGGCGGCTGGGTGCTGCCGATGCAGCCTTATACGCCGCGCCCCGCTTCGACGCCGCTCACGACGCTCGTCCTGCGCGTCTACCCCTCGGCGGGCGATGCCGACAATACCTATACGCTCTACGAGGACGACGGGCTGAGCCGCGATTACGAACGCGGCATCCATGCCACCACAGAGCTCAACTACCGCCGTGCGGGCGATGTGACGACCGTCACCGTCCGTCCCGCCGCCGGCAGCTACCGGGGGCAGGTGCCGCGCCGCGCCTACCGGCTCCAGCTGCCCGCCGCCGGGGAGTTCCGCCGGGTGAAGGTCAACGGCCGTACGGTGAAGCCCGTGTCCGACGGGCAACTGGGATGCCCGGTGATAGAGATCCCGTCGACGGACATCCGCAAGGAGGTGAAGATCGAAATTTTCGGGTAATCCGTCCGGAGCCGATGTCCGGGAGGCGGTTCCCGTGTCCATGGTGGACGCGGGAACCGTTTTTTTTTGTAAATTTGTATTCAAACCGTCGAGCCGATGAGAAAGCTGAACATTTCCCCCCCCCTTGTTTTTGTGGCCGGTGTAGCCCTGCTCTGTGCCTGCCATAAGAGCGAAAACGAGCAGATATTCGATAAACTGGATCGGGTTATTGCGAAAAAGCACCTTTACGAAGAGCGTTTCATCCGCCATGCCGATTCGTTGCGCCGGGTGCTCCGCGCCGCGGGCGACGACACGCTGCGCTGGCAGACGGCCAACCGCCTGTTCGATTCCTATATCACTTACAATATCGACACGGCCGCCCGTTACGTGGGGCTGATGCACAATTACGCCGACGCGACCGGCAGCCGGGAGATGAAATTCCTTTCGACGACATGCGATGTTTCGGTGCTGATCGCCCGCAACAACATCGAAGAGGCCTACGAACGGATCCTTTCCCTCGATACGGTCGGCATCACCCGGCGGATGCGGGCCAGCTATTATACCCAGCAGATGGTGGTCTTCGGACGGCTCGCTTCGGGCGACGGGTCGGAGGCGCGGCGGAAGGCCTATGCCGATTCGCTTTTCCGGCTCCGCCACACCCGGATCGGTTTCGACGGCCACTCCCATGTCACGCGGCAGCGGATGTACGCCCTCGAACTGATGGATCAGAAGCGTTATGACGAAGCCCTGGAGGTTTTGCTGCCGCTTTACGACCCCGCGAAATACAACAGCCGCACGCTGGCCCGTATCGCCTATAATATCGCCAACGCCTGCTATCTGCTCGACGACGTCGAACGGCACAAATACTGGCTCGCCACGGCGGCGATCTGCGACCTGCAAACTCCCGTCAGGGAGTACCTTTCCCTCTATAACCTGGCCCTGCTGATGTTCGAGCAGCAGGATATGGAGCGTGCGGCGCGCTATATCCAGTGTACGATGGCCGACATGCTTGCCTGCAATTACAACACCCGTATCTTCCACTCCAGCCAGGCCGAGATGATCATTAACCAGGCCGTCGTTTACAGCATCAATTCGCGCAGCCGTATCCTGACCGTCATGATCAACATTTTCATGGGGCTGTTCGTCATCATCGTGCTGCTGCTCATCCATACCCTGCGGCAACATGCCAGGCAGCGGCGTACCAACGCCCAGCTTTCCGCGGTCAATGCCCAGCTCAGCGAACGCAACGAACAGTTCCGGCAACTGAACGACTGCCTGCGCGACGCCAACAAGATCAAGGACAACTATGTGTTCCGCTACATGCTCCTGGCCACGCAGTACCTCGGCCGTGTCGGCGAATACCGGGGCGAGCTGCTCAAAACCGCAAAGTCCGAAGGCTCCGAGGCGCTGATGCGCAAGCTGCGCTCGCCGTCGGACGTCGACCGCGACTACCGCGATTTCTACCGGATCTTCGATGAGACCTTCCTGGGTATCTTTCCCGATTTCGTCGAACAGGTCAATGCGCTGCTCGAGGAGCCGGCGCGGTTCCCCGTGCGGGCCGACCGGACGCTCCCTACCGAGCTGCGTATCCTGGCCGTCATGCGCCTCGGCATTACCGACAGCGGCCGCATCGCCGGTTTCCTCAACTGCGCTTCGGCGACGGTCTATACCTACCGCACCAAGCTGCGCAATTCGGCCCTCGGTTCACGCAGCGATTTCGAGACCCGGATCAAGCTTATCGGCCTCTGACGGGTCGGTGGCGGGTTCCCGAAGGGCTTCTGAGGGCTTTTTCCCCAGCCTTTACCGAGCCTTTACCGAGCTTCTGACGGCCTTTTGCCGAGCCTCAGCCGGAATTCCGCCGGGTCTTTGCCGGGCTCCCGACGAAGTGTGCCGCAAGGTGGTGGCACACTCCTGCCGCAAGCCCGGCACAATCCCGGCGTTTACTCTTCCCCGCGCACGATCACATAGTCGCCGGGCGTGAGCGACATCCCGCCGAGCCCGTCGAGGACGCCTGCCTTCTGCCGCCTGCCGTCTGAGATGCGGTAGAGCGTATATTTACCCTCTTTCCACGCCTTGAGCCCGATGCTCATCGTGTTCGGCGTGTCGTAGTCAAGCGCGCTGACCTTCGTCTGCAGTCGGCTGTCCCACGGCTCCCGGAGCCATCGGTGGTTGGGTTCCAGCGTGACGAACAGTTCGCCGTCCCGCTCGTCGATGAAGTAGATGCCCGTCCCGGTGTAGGTCACCAGCGGCGAACTGCCTACGCCGACGATGCTCCTGACCCCGTCGCTGACATTGAGCGGGCACCATTGCGTCACGTCGCCCGAGTGGTAGAATTTTTCCGGCGAGGAGAAGATGCTCACGTCGCGGCTTTTCGAGATGGCGAAGTTGCTGCCCAGTTGTTCGTTGACCAGACGGTCATACATCTGTCCCAGCGGGGTGGATTTGTAGATTTCGCCGGCTACGATGAAGCTGGCGGCTTTTTTCGGCGTGCACGTGAGGCTCAGGAAATGCGAACCGCAGTGGTAGGGGGCGTATTCCTGCATGGTGTAAGTCCACATCGAAGCGCACTGCACGCCCAGCGCCCGGAAATACTGTGCCTGTATGGGGTAGAGATAGGCGCTTTGGTTGAAGAAGGTCTCGAATTCGTAGACGGTTTTCGCCTTGCCGGCGTATTCGGGGAGCAGGAGCCACCCGTAGCCGTTCACGTCGTCGAAATACTGGTTGAACCAGCCCGAATAATCCTGCGACGTGAGGTCTTTGGGATTGCTCCAGTAGTCCTGTGGCACGAGATCCTGCCCCGGATAGTTGCAGCAGGCCACGGCTTCGGCCTTCGAGGCGAGGGCGCCTTTGAAAATATCCGGGTTGCCGTTGCGGTAACGGTGCCAGTTGTGGCTCCAGACGACGGGCTGCTGCGCCCCGGCCTCCCGGATGACGTCGTACATGCCGTCGATATAATCCCGGATGAGTTCCTCACGGAAAACCGCATACGAAGCGTCGTTGTCCTGCTGCCCGTTGCCGGCCGCCCAGGACTGGAAATCGGCGTAGGCGGCGGGGTTGGACTGTATGTCCGTATAGCTGAAGGCTTCGGGTTCGTTGATCAGCTCCCACAGGGCGATGTGTTTCTCGGCCGCATAGGTCGTCCCCGAATAGTTGTTTTTGCGCGTGAGCAGCTGGCGGACGTAGTTTTTCGATTTCCGGACGACCTCCTTGTCGTGTACCCACTCCTGGCGGGCAGCGGTCATGAATACCGAATTGGGCACGTAGCCGCTGCCCATGTGGTTGATAAGGGCCAGCGTAATGTAAATACCCCGTTCGGCAGCTTCGGCGACCATGTAGTCCAGCACGTCCAGGTAGGGCGTTTCGACCAGGTTGCCCTCCGCATCGGTGAAATCGGCGGGTGTCAGGTGGCAGCGGATGACCGAAACCTTGAGTTTGGATACCTCTTCGAGGTTGTTGTGGGCCACGCGTCTCAGCGCCTCGGCCGTTTGGGGTATCCCGTGCCTCTTGAGGCGGTCGTTGTATTCCCAGCTCAGGCAGGGCTGGAAGTTGACGCCCCATAACGAGAGCTCCCCGCCGTCGGGCGCATATATTTTCCCGTTTTGTACCGATACGTAATCCCCCGTCGCGGGTGGCGTCGGCGGCGTGGGCGGGTTGGGGTCGGGGGTCTGGTCGGTTCCGGAGTTGGAGCAGCAGGCCAGTGTCATCAGCAGGCCTATTGCAACGATAAAGCGTGTCTTGATCATGGTTCGGGTTTTTGTTGGTTTCGTTCCGTTTTCAAATATAGGTTAAATCCCGTACACCCCGGCCTGCGAGAAGGCCGGGGTGCCGTGCCGCGTTATTTTTCCCAGGCGAGTTTGGGGTAGCCGCCGCCCGCGCTGCCCAGCGTCCGCCAATAGGCGGCCGGGGTTTCGGCCGTGGTTCGCCATGCCTCATGCGTCGAGGGCTGGGGCCATGCGGCGCCGAATTTCGCATTTCCGGTCTGGCTGCCTCCGCCGCCTGCCGGGATACCCTCCAGGTCGCCGTTCCAGTAGCAGTGGGAGATGTTGCCCGAATTGTGCTCGCCGACGATCGCCCCGATGGCGCTGTCACCCGTCACCTGTCCGATGTGGTAGCAGGCCGTGATGGTTCCCTTGTGGAACCCGCAGATGCCGCCTGCCCCGGCCCATCCCGAGGTCTGGCTCTCTATCAGCCCGTCGTTGTGGCAGGCGATGATCTCGGCGTCGGTGCTTTGGCCCGCGATGCCGCCCGAATTCCACTTGGCACCCACCTTGCCCGCATTGTAGCACGAGCTGATCGTCGCCCCGGCGTTGAGCTGGCCGCAGATACCCCCGGCCTGCGACCCTTCGACCGTGACGGTGCCCGTATTGTAGCAGCGCGTGATGAGCGTGGCATTGTAGGTGAGCCCCGCGATGCCGCCGTTGTTGTCGCCTGCGCCCCACGGCAGGACGAGGTCGCCCGTGTTGTAGCAGTCGGCGATCTGGCAGTCGTCGGCCTGCCCCGCGATGCCGCCCGTCTTGCTGGGTTTGCCGCCGATGCCGCCCGTGTTGCCGCAGCCCGTGATCGTCCCTTTGCCGCAGTAGCCGACGATGCCGCCCGTGCCGTCCGACGGTACGGTGGCGTCGATGGTCAGCGTGCCCGTGTTCAGGCACTCCGATACGGTGCCGTTGTTGTTGTACCCGCAGATGCCGCCCAGCGTGTTGCTGCCGCCGTCAGTCACCGATGCGCGGTTGGTGCATCGCTCGATCGTTCCCGTGTTCTCACCGCAGACCATGCCTGCATGCCACTGCCCCCTGAGTGCGCTGGCCGAGGCGATCACGACGTTGCGGATCGTCCCGCCGTTGGCTGCGAAGAGCCCGGCATTTCCGTTCCCGAGCGAAACCCTGAGGCGGGCGACGGTGAAGTTGCCGCCGTCATAGATGCCCTCCAGTTTCGAGATCGGCGTCCACTCGGCGTCGAGCAGGTCGATGTTGCCCTGCTGGAGGTATTTGCGCCCCCGGCTGGCGTCGTCGAGGTCGATCATCTTCAGTTCGGCGATCGTGTTGACGGGGATGAAGCCTTTGTCGTCCGCCTCGCGGAAGGCTACTTTCCCGTCGACGATCCGGAGGCTGATCTGGCTGCTTTCCTCCCGCCCGATCTCGTATTGCGTGCCGTCGCAGGCGATCCTGGCGACGATGCCGACCGGAACCCCGGCCTGCTGCATGGCCTCGCCCTTTGCATTGAGGGTGATCTGCGTGGGGCTGTCCGACCCGGCCAGGTAAACTTCGATGGTGCGGTTTTCCAGCCCTTCGATCCGGTAATGCGTCGGGGTCATGCCCTGGGCCGTACCCCCGGCTCCTTCGTCCCAACTGCCCACGCCGATGGTTCCCAGCGTCAGTTCGCTGCCGTTCAATACCAATGGTACCGTGTAGCGGTAATCGGCCAGGAACACCCCGTCGGTGGGGGATGCCGCCGCGCTGACCTCCGTCGTGCTGACGGTGTTGTTGACCATGACCGAAACCCTGAACCCGGGTGTCGACGGCTCGATGATCGCCTGCCATTTGTTGCCGTTCCCGACGTGGCAGGCTTTGAGGCCGTCGACCGTGAGCGCCGTGGCGGCGATCGTGCCCAGTTCGAATTCCACCATGGTCTTCAGGTGCCGCATCGGGACGTTGGCCATCTCCCGCAGCGGTACCTGGGCGGGGTTGTCCCACCCCAGCTGGTCGGCGTCGATAAGTCCCTGCGCCGTACCGTCCTGGATGGCTGTGCCCTCCTTCCTGAGGATGATCCCGACGGGCTGGCGCTTGTTGTCGGGGAATACGACCGCCTCTCCGGCGGGGATCCATTTGCCGCCGTCGTATTCATACGTGGCCTGCATGCGTTCGCTGCCGCTGCCGAGCGTCACCGTCATCGTGTGCCCCGCACGGGTCGATGCCGGGCCCATCGTCGGGTCGTCGTCTCCGGTTTGGGCGCGTGAAACCTCGGCCATTTGGGTGCGGATGGAGATGCTTTCCACCGTCGTAGGCTCCGTCCGGCCCTCCTTTGCGGTGTCGTCGTCGGAGCATCCTGTCGCTGCCGTGCCCAGTGCGAGCATGGCCAGATAGAGGATATGTCGTTTCATGATAGGCTCTTTTATATTAGAAATTGATCTCGATCGTGTGGTTTTCCCCCGCTTTGAGGGCCGGCATCGTCTTGACGACGAAGTTCCGGGGACGCTCCTGGCCGCCGATGGTGACGGTGCCGATGGCTTCGGGGGCTATTTCCGTATTACCCGGCAGCATAATCAACTGGGCATCACCGGTCTGAGGGTCACAGTAGGCATCGTACCCGGCGACCGAGAGCGCCGTGATCCTGCTGCCCGACATCGTGCCGGCGAGCGTGAATGTGAGCTTCGGCCGTTCGTGCCCCAGTGTCAGGGCGACGGCCTGCGCTGGGGCGACCTCCTTCAGCTCGGCCGAAAGCCAGTCCGCGGCGAGGAACGCTTCCTTCTCCCGCTGGTCTTTGGCGATGGCGCCGCCCTGTGCCTGGCGTACGGCCTCCTCCGGCCAGTATACCTTGACGGAGGCCAGGGCGCTTCCGTCCACCGGGAAGTAGAGCACGTCGTCCGGGGTGGCGCCCGCCAATGTCCCGTCCGCATAGATATAGGTCGTTGTCCGGGCCTTTACGCTTACCGAGGCCCCGGCCATTCCCCGAAGGCCGAAGTAGTCGTCCGCCGCGTAGTTCGCCGCCGCCCGGCTTCCCGGGCTGATGCCTGCGACGCTGAGCCGGACGGGCATCGCGGCGTCGAAGGGTTCCTGCTCCGAGCAGGAACTTCCGGCCAGGAGCGCCGCCGCGGCACAAATGAGTAAGGATTGTTTCATAGTTTATCAGGTTTAGGTTGTTTCTCCCGTGGTGCGGTATAACAAAAATAGTCCGCCCGCCTGACTTAAATTATCCCGGAATTATCAAATACTATTACGTTTCCGCCATTTGCCTTCCCTGCCCGGCCGGAGGGGCCATGCGTCTTGATCCCGTGCGGGGGCTGGAAACGGAAAAGCGGCCGGATCCGTGTCCGGCCGCCTCTCCGTCCCTGCGGGTTCGGGCTATTTCCTGCGGTGTTTTTCGGCATACTCCTTGGGCGAAAGCCCGAAATGCTCGCGGAAGCATTTGGTAAAATAGGAGTGTGAGTTGAACCCTACGCTATACATGATCTCCGAGATGCGGGTGTCGCTTTGCGCGAGGTATTGCGCCGCCCGTTTGAGCCGCACGGTGCGGATGAATTCGTTGATCGACTCCCCGGTGAGCGCCTTGACCTTGCGGTAAACCTGCTGGTAGGAGTAGCGCGAAATCTCGCACAGCTCCTGTATGCCGAATTCGGAGTTGTCGATATTCTGTTCGATGGCCTTGACCAGCGTGTCGATGAACTTGTCGTTTTCCGATTCGATCTGAATTTCCGAAGGGTCGGTGAGCAGCTTCTGGCGGTATCGTTCGCGCAGTTTGATGCGCTGCTCGATGAGCGAGTTGACCCGCGTGCGCAGCGTCTTGATGCTGAACGGCTTGGCGATATACCCGTCTGCGCCTGCCGAATACCCCTCTGCGCGGTTCTCCTCATCGCCCTTGGCCGTGAGCAGCAGGAACGGGATGTGGCAGGTGAGCAGTTCCGCCTTGCTGCGGCGGCACAGTTCGAAGCCGTCCATGCCGGGCATCATCACGTCGCTGACCACCAGGTCGGGGTAGATGTTTCGGATCTGCTCCCACCCGTCGTTGCCGTCGTGTGCCGTGTATATTTCGTACTGTTCTTCGAGGTTTATGCGCAGGAAATTCCGCATGTCCTCGTTGTCCTCGACGATGAGCACCTTCGGGTTGCGCTCGGCGGATCCCGCTTCGGGCTGCCTATCTGCCGTCCCGCTGGCGGGTGCCGCCCCCGCCGGGTCGACCGGGAGCGTGAACGTGAAGGCGCTGCCCCGGCCCGGGGCGCTTTCCAGGGTCAGCGTGCCGCCGTGCAGCTCGACGAAATCCTTAGCGAGCATCAGCCCGATGCCCGTGCCTCGGATCGACTCGAACGACGGGTTGCTGCCCTGGTAGAACCGCTCGAAAATATGTTCCCGGTCGGCCTCCGTGACGCCTATCCCGGTGTCCGACACCTCGACTGCGGCGAACCGTCCTTCGTCGCTGCGGCGCAGCGAAACCGTGATGCCGATATGTCCGTTGTCGGGCGTGAACTTGAAGGCGTTGGAAAGCAGGTTGTACAGCACCTTCTCGACTTTGTCGCTGTCGAATTGGAAGGTGAGCTCGGGTTCGGAGGTTTCGAAATCGTAGTCGATGCCCCGTCGTTGCGCCTGGTAGGCGAACGATGCGTAAATCCTGTGCACGAACGACACGAACTCGCCCGTGCTGGGGTTGAGTTTCATCTTCCCGTTGTCGAACTTGCGCAGATCCATGATCTGGTCGATCAGCCGCAGCAGCCGTTCGCCGTTCTGCCGCATGAGCGAGAGCTGCTCCAGCTGGCGCTTGTCCCGGATCTGTTCCCCGAGGCTCTCTATGGGGCCCAGGATGAGCGAAAGCGGGGTTTTGAATTCGTGCGATACGTTGGTGAAGAAACGCATCTTGACCTGGTTCAGTTCTTCGGTCTTCATGCGTTCGAGTTTTTCGAGCCGGAGTTCCGAGAGGAGTTTCATTTTGGTGAGCGTCAGGTTGTAGGCTACGACGATCACCACGGCGACCAGCACCCCGTAGATCAGGTATGCCCACCAGCTCAGCCACCAGGGCGGCAGGATGCGCACCTCGATCCGTGCCGTGCGGTCGCTCCATATCCCGTCGGAGTTGCAGCCCCTGACCGTGAAGAGGTACCTGCCCGGCGAGAGGTTCGAATAGGCGGCGTAGTTCTGCGTGCCGCCCGTCATCTGCCACTCCTTGTCGTACCCTTCCAGCCGGTAGGCGTACTTGTTGTTCGACGATGCGAAGTTGAGCAGCGAAAAGTAGAAACGGAACGAATTTTCGTTGTGCCGCAGCCGCAGCCGGTCGCTGTGCAGGATCGAGCGCGGCAGTACGACGCGTTTGCCGATCCGGTGTCCGGGGCGCACCTCCTTGTTCCACAGGCTGAACGATGTGACGACCGTCGGCGCCTTGTCCTCGTTGAGCAGGATCGCGTCGGGGTGGTAGCGGATGTAGCCCCCGTCGCCGCCCATGTAGATATGGCCCTGCGGGTCGATGAAGAAACTGTTGTAAATCAGTTCGTCGATCCTCAGATCCCGGTTGAGGTCGCAGACGATCTTGTTTTTCCGCACCGGGTCGTACATGATGAGCTTGTTGGTCGTGGCGGCCCAAATGCGGCCGCGGCTGTCCGACGTGAGCGTGCGGATCGACTGCGAGAGGTCGAGGTCGTTGTCGAAACGCTCGAACTGCCCGCTCGCCGGGTCGAGTTTGCAGAGGCCCCGGTCGGTGCCCGTCCACACATTCCCCTTACGGTCAACGTGGATGGTGTAGATGCGGTTGCTTATCAGGCTGCGGGGGTCGTCCGTGCGCACCTTGTACTGTATGAAGCGGTCGTTGCGCTTTTCGTATTTGAACAGCCCCTCCTGCGTGGCCGCGAACCAGATGTTGCCCTTTGCATCCACGTCGAAATAGCCGATGTCGCAGTTGTCCGAGTTGATGATGCCGCTGATGAGCCGGGTCTTGTAGCTCAGGTGCGAGATACCGCCGTCGGGGCGGTAATGCGGGGTGATGAAGCAGAGTCCGCTGCTGATGTTGGTCACGATGTCGTGGTCGGCGTCCTCCTTGATGTCGTAGATGTATTTGAGCGAGAAGTTCTGGTTCGAGTGCTCGGCGCGTACGAAACGGTCGCGCGCGGCATCGTAGTAGTCGATCCCGTCGTTGGTTCCCAGCCACAGGGTGCCGTGGCTGTCGCGGATAAGCCGCTTGGCGATGCTGTGCGAAACCCCTTTGTCGGCCATGTAACGCGTGTATCCTGCGTCGCGTCGCGTGCTGTCGTACCGCAGGACGCCTTCGTTCGTGGTGAGCCACAGGCTGTGGTCGGGGGTTCCGAGCAGGTCGTTGACGATGACTTTGCGTTCGGCCCCTTTCCTGTCGTTGGTCAGGCGGACGCAGTCGATCTTCTTGCGTTTGAGGTCGAGTTTGGCCAGTCCGCTGTCGGTGCCGATCCAGACGATGTTCTGCCGGTCGCGGAAAAGCGTGCGCAGCGAGTTGTTGGGCAGCGACGTCGGGTCGGACAGCGAACTGTAATAGGCGCTGGCCCGACAGCTGCGGGTGTCGTAGAGCGTGAGCCCGTCGGCCGTTGCGAGCAGCAGGTGCGTATCGTCGTAGCTGAGGATGCTCTTTATGTCGTTGTCCGTAAGTCCGCCGTCTTCCGCGCGGAGGGTGCCGAGCGGCTGCTCGGGATGCCGGATGTCGAGGACGACCAGGCCGCTGGAACTTCCGACGTACAGCAGGTCGGGGGTGTTCTCCGGGATATACAGCGCGTTGACCAGGTTGTTGTAGGTGTCGTTGGGCAGCTTCCGGCTCCGGGTTTCATAGCGGACGAAACTGTTGTCCGTGGGGTTGAAGCGGTAGAGCCCGTCGAAGGTGCCGAGCCACAACATCCCGTGCCGGTCGGCGCAGATGCTGCGGATTTCGTTGGCCATCCGGTCGAATGCATCGGGTACCAGTACGAAATAGTTGATATAGCGTTTCCGCAGGTCGAGGCGGATCAGCCCTTCGAGCGTCCCGACCCACATCACCCCTTGCGGATCGTCGTGGATGCAGCGGATGCGCAGGTTGTTGAGCAGCCGCAGCGAGTCGTTGTCCGCATGGTATTTCACGAAACTTTCCGTCACGGGGTCGTAGAGGTCGAGCCCCTTCTCGGTGCCGATCCACAATTCGCCCGTGCGTGTGAGGTGTATGCAGTTGATGAACGAGGCGCTGACCGACGTCGAATCCCCGGGGTTGTAGCGGAACGTTTCGAAATTGTAGCCGTCGTAGCGGTTGAGCCCTTCGGCCGTCCCGAACCACATCAGCCCCGTACTGTCCTGTGCCACGGCGAAAACCATTTTGTCCGACAGTCCCGCGTCGATCGAGAGGTTGGTGAAATGGAGGTTCGTGACCTGTCCCCACAGGGGCAGCCAGCAAAACAGCAACAGTCCGGCAGCAAGGTGTTTCATCGGTCGTAATTTAAGGTGCTACGACAAATATACCTGTTTTTTGCATCATTCTGCCTGTTTGTCCCACAGGAAAACCGCACACTCTTCGGCTCCGAGCCTGACGGAGGCGCCTTCGGGCGACGCTTCGCCGCATAACCGGCGTGCCGAGGCGGGCAGCGGCCGCGAAAGCCCTATTTCGACGGTGTGCGGGCGTTTGTTGACCAGTACGGCCAGCCGTTGCGACGGAGACTCCATCAGACGCATCAGCACCCCGTCCGCCGGGCGGGAGAAGTGCAGCGGGGCACGGTCGATCTGCCCGCGGCAGTAGGTGCCGTAGAAATCCGCGACCCCTTTGTTGTCGCCGTGCCAGCCGCCCAGCTCGACGAGCGAGGGAAGCCACACGGCCTCGCCCTTGCCGTAGCGGTGGCGGGTGCCGACCACATCGTCGCCGTGCATGGCGATCGCCTGCGCCTTGTCGGGGGTGAGGATCCCTTTCCACAGATGCGCGGGCAGGGTCGTGGCAGGGGTGTCGCATGCGATCGTAAAATAGGGTGCGACGGCCTTGTACTCGCTGATCTGTGCGCCGAAGCACCTGCGCAGCGGAAAGTCGTCCATCAGGATGCAGTGCATGTTCTGGTCGTAGAATCCGGTGAGCCCCGTGGCGATCATCCGGCCGCCTTTACGGACGAAATCGTCGAGCCGTTCCCATACCTCCGAAGGCAGTGCCACGAGGTTCGTCAATACGATCGTTTTTCCCTGCGGGTTGCTCCAGTCGTATGCGCCCATTTCGCAGATTTCGGGAACCACGCCCCAGGCGGCTATGGCTTCATAGGCCCCCGCGAGCGATTTCATGGTTGCGCTGGCCTTGCGCCCTTCGTAACGGCCGTCGTCCGACACCGCCGCATTCTTTTGCTGCGTGCGGAGCGATTCGGTGTTGTAAAGGAGCGTGATGCCGCTCCGTACGGGCCGGGCCTCGCGGAAAAAGCTTTTGTGGGCTTTCGCCGTGCGGGCGACTTCCGAGGCCGCTGTCAGGCGGTCGCTCGGCCGCCCCTGGAAATCGAGCATACCCCATTCGCCGGCTTCGAGTGCCGACGCCCGCTGGTTCAGCGTCCAGAAGATCACCCCTTCGGCGCCTGCGGCGATACCCGTCCAGAGCCATTGCGTGATCTCCCGCGCCGTGGGACAGAGTACCTCCCTTCCGCTGGCCGTGACATTGCCGCCCTGCATTTCGGTGATCCAGAACGGGTTTTTCCCGGCTCCGGAGCGGATGATGTCGGCCATGAGCGAGATTCCCAGCGGGTATTGCGCCCGGGTGAAATAACCGAAGTGCCAGCTCAGGTGCATCGACACGCCCAGCGAGGTCAGAAACCCTTCGTAGGCGGGGAAATCGTAGTCGGCGAGGTTGTCCAGAAGCTGGTGGGGATTGATGTGTTTGTGGTGCGCAGGGTCATGCCGATCGACCTGCGATGCGATCCATCCCAGGTACCACGTCGTGAAATCGGTGTGGAACCGCTCTTGCGTGAAGTCGGCTTTCAGGTAGCCGTTGTCGTAGGCCGGAGTCTTCTGCGCGGCTTTCCAGCGTGCGAAAACCTCGTCGGTCAGGTCGTTTCGCCCGGGCCCCGTTCCGCCCGTTCCCGGTTCGTTCTGCAACACCCAGGTGTCGAGGGCGGGATGCCCCCTGAAGTGGCTCACGACGGCTTCGATGTAATCGGCGATTTCCAGCAGGTGGGCTTTCGAGCGGGGGAATTTGAATCCGCCCACGTCGCCCAGCTCGTCGGTCGGCGGGAAGAGCGTGGCGAAGAGTTTTACGCCGTGTTTCCCGGCGGCATCGAACGCTTTGTCGTAAAGCGTGAAATCCCACGATCCGTCCGGGCGCAGCATGTGCGCCCCGAACATCCGGATGCGTGCCGTTTCGAATCCGTGCTGCGCGAGTATCCTGAAGAACCCGTCGATCTGCTTGTCGGTCTGCCCCGGTTCGATGAACACCTGCGCCCCGATCTGCGGGTATTCGGTGCGTTGCGGGTAAAGGGGCTGGCACAGGAATCCCAACGCCAGTAACAGGATTGTCTTTTTCATGGGCTATCGTTTGTTGCAAAGCCTCCGGCCGTTGCGGATTGCTTCGGATTCGTTGTTGCAGGGAAGTAGCGTGAATTTGTAGGCATAGCGTTTTGCCAGCAGGCGGTACTGCTCCGAGGGGCGCGCATTCAGGCTCCATGTATCGGTTCCCCCGACCCCGGCCTGCACGCAGTCTATGTTGACCGTCAGGGCATCCGGAAGTCTCTCCACTTCGGTGACGTGGCGTGCCCTGTCGAGCGCCTCCTGCGTGCAGTCCCATACCGACATGCTCAGGGGGCTGTCCCCCGCGATCTGGATGCCGCGTCCGTTGCCCTCCGTCAGCGTGAGCCAACGCACTGCGCAGCGGTTGCCGTTCTCCTGCGGGGTGATGTAGTCGTGCATGAAGTCCCCGGGCGTACCCCGGTAGAGGCCGAGCAAAGCACCGCACGAGCGGTCGGAGTAATTTTCCTGGGGCCCTTTGCCGAAGTAGGCCATCCTCCCCAGTGTATTGGGAACCCGGGTTCGTAGCCCCGCGCGCAGCGGTTCCGGCAACTGCCCGGCGATCTGCAGGTCGTACGACACGGCCAGCGCCCCCGTGCCGTCAAGCGTATAAACCAGCGTCAGCCGCACGCTGTCGGGAACCCCCTTTTCGACGCGCACCGTCCCTGCGGCTTCGTCGATGCGGATGCCTTCCGTCCGGATCCTTCCGGGCATCTCTTTCCAGCATCCGGCGATCTGCCCGACGCGCCATCCGCGCCAGTCGTTGTCGGTCGACGCCCGCCAGAAGTTCGGCCGCAGGGTGTCGCATACCAATGCCTTCCCGCGTACCGTATAGGAGACCAGGTAGCCGCTTCTGCGGTCGATTTCCGCCCGAACCCCCGCGGCGCTCAGCACGATGCGCTCCCCGTCCTGCGAGACGGCCGCCCTGCCTGCGGCGGGTTTATGCGCGGGTGCCTTGTAGAAAGGCAGTCCGAACTGCTCTTGCGCAGCGATGTGCCCGGCCCCGGCGTAAGGGGTCGCCCGTTTTTCCCGGGCCTGTACGCGGAGCAGATATTCGGCGCCGGGTTCGGGCTCGAAGGGGCGGAACCCGACGGTGGCCGGGGCGCTCTTGCCCGCGGGCGTCGTCGGCACGTCGAAACTGCCGCGCTGCAATACGCCCTTGTCGGTCGATATTTCCCAAGTGAAGTCGTAGCGGTCGGTCGGGGAGAAGAAATTACGGTTGTGTACGACAACCCTTCCGGCAGCAAGGTCGTCCGCCGTGAACCCGATGGGCTGGAATACATATTTGCACTCCAGTGCCGCGGGCTTCAGCGTACGGTCGGGGTTGACGATGCCGTTGCAGCAGAACGCCGCGTCGTGATGCTCCCCTGCCGGTTCGAAATCCCCGCCGTAGGCCCAATAAGTGCGTTGGCAGGTGTCTTTTTTGACCAGCCCCTGCTCTGCCCAGTCCCAGATATGGCCGCCCAGCAGTCCCTCATGGCTGCGGATGACCGTCCAGTAGTCGTTCAGCCCGCCGGTCGAATTTCCCATCGAGTGGGCGTATTCGCACATCAGCACGGGGCGGTCGATCCGCGGGTTGAGGGCCATGCGCTCCAGCTCCCCGACCGTGGGATACATGCGGCTCACGATATCCACGTAGGCGGGGTCGGTCGGATTGCCGCCGTCCTGCGGCTGTTGCGGGGTGCCAGGCTTCCCGTCTGCGGGGGCGGCACTGGTGAATACGGCCGCCGAAGTGCGCCTGAGGGGTACGTAAAGCGGGCTCGCAGGTTGTCCCTGCGCCCCTTCGTAGTGGATCAGGCGCGTGGGGTCGTAATCCTTGGCCCAGCCGGCTGCCGCCGCGTGCGCCGGGCCGCATCCCGATTCGTTACCCAGCGACCACATGACGATGGAGGGGTGGTTGCGGTCGCGGACGACCATCCGGCTTACACGCTCCAGGAACGGAACGGCCCACTCCGGGTCGTTCGAGAGCTTCCCGCCCGAACCGTGGCTCTCGATGTTGGCTTCGTCGATGACGTAAAGGCCGTAGCGGTCGCACAGCTCGTAGAAATAGGGGTCGTTGGGGTAGTGGGACGTACGCACGGAGTTGAAATTCAGCAGTTTCATCAGCCTTACGTCCTGTTCCATCCCTTCGCGCGTGACGGTCTTTCCCGTATATTGGTCGTGGTCGTGGCGGTTTACGCCGTAGAGTTTCACGGGGACGCCGTTGACCAGCATCTCGCGTCCGCGGAGCCGGACGTCGCGGAACCCGACCTTGCAGCTGCGCGATTCGGCGACCTGCCCGTCATCGTTGCGCAGGGTCAGCACGAGGGTGTAGAGCGCAGGGTTCTCGGCGCTCCATTTTTCGGGTGCCGCGATGCGCTGCTCCATCAGTGCGAAGTAGACGTTGTCGCGTTGCGGGTAAGCCTCCGACAGGATTTCTTCGACCGGTAGTCCCATTTCACGGCCTTCGGGCGTCCCGTCGGGGGCATAGAGTTGCGCCCGCAGATGCCATCCTGCCGCCGGGGTGCCCTCGCGCAGGTCGATCGTGGGGCGTATCTGCAACAGCGCGTCGCGCATGTCGCCGTCGAGCAGCGTCCGCACCCCGAAGTCGCCGATGGCCACGTCGGGTTTTGCGGCAAGATATACTTCGCGGTGTATGCCCGCCATGCGCCAGTGGTCGGCATCTTCGAGGTAACTGCCGTCCGTCCATTTGAAAACCTTCACGGCGAGCGTGTTCTCGCCCGGTCGCAGCAGGCCGGTGACGTCGAATTCCGAGGGCAGGCAGCTGTCCTCGGCATATCCTGCTAGGGTGCCGTTGACCCAGACGTAATAACCCGAGTATACACCCCCGAAGTGCAGCACTACCCGGTCGCCTTCCCAGCTTCGGGGTACGGTGAACTTTCGGACGTAGCATCCCGTCGGGTTGTCGCGTGTGATCGACGGCGGCCTGAACTCGAACGGATAGGGGATGTTGGTGTATATCGGATACCCGTAGCCCTGCATCTCCCAGCACGAGGGAACCTCTATCTCGTCCCAGTTTCCGAGGTCGGCGTCCGGTTGCCAGAACCCTTCGGGGCTTTGGGCGGCGTCTTCCGCAAAACGGAATTTCCAGACGCCGTCGAGCGGCATCATCCGTGATTGGGCGCGGTCTCCCGCCAGTGCATCCTGCGGGGTCTTGTAGGAGTAGGAGGTGGCCCGGGCGGGCAGGCGGCGCAGGGCGTTGACGTGCTGGTCGGCGTCCCATCCGTCGGCGGCTGTTGCGGCGCCGTATGCAAGCGTGCACAGGAAGATTGCCGTAAGTCGTTTCATAGTTCGGATAAGGTAGAGTTTTCGATGGAACAAATATAGGAATACTCCACCCGCCGGATTTGCACGGATTTATCAAAAATTAACAGAAAACCGGCCTTTCGCCCCTCCTGCGCTGTCCCGACGAAAATGTGTTAGCATCTGCTGAACCGGTTACATTCCGTGCGCGGGGAATTCCCTACTTTTATCCTGTCGCTCAAACCTAAGACTACGACCTATGAAACGACTCATCCTTTTGACCTGCCTCCTTGCCTTCGTGTCGGTAGCGGAGGCGTGGGCCAAGCGCCCCGGGCGCTCCTTCAGGCGCTCTTTCGTCCAGGTAAGCGCCCGGGATCCCCGTTATTTCTGCCTTTCGGACGGGCAGCCGTATATCCCCGTGGGATGCAACATCGCCGCGATGGGGTCGGTTGCCGACATGGAACATTACCTCGGGGAGATGCACCGCCACGGCGCCAATTTCGGCCGCGTGTGGCTCAACACGGGCCTCTTCGAGATCGAAACCCGCTACGGCGAGGTGGACAGCGCCAAGCTCGTGCGTATCGACCGCCTGCTGGAGCTCGCCGACCGGTACGGCATCAAGATCAAATTCTGTATCGAGAGTTTCCGCCATATCCGACCGGGCGTGAACAAGTGGGACACCAAAGCCTCGTACCATACTTCCAACGGCGGCCCGTTTGCCGATGCCGACGATTATATCACCTCGCCGCGGGGGGAAGAGGAGTTCCTGCGCCGCGTGCGCATCTTCCGCGAGCGTTACGGCGACCATCCCGCCGTTTTCGGCTGGGAGCTGTGGAACGAAATGAACGCCGTGGAGACGCCCGAGGAGCACCTGCGCGCGTGGAATGTCCGTATGCTGCCGCGTGTGAAGGAGATCTTCCCGAAAAACCTGGTGATGCAGAGCCTCGGCTCGCTCGACCGGGAGTCGAGCTTCCCGATTTATGAATTCATCAACCGCCTGCCTTCGAACGAGGTGGCGCAGGTGCACCGCTATATCGACGAGGGTGCCGAACTGGCCGTGTGCGGCGCTCCGGTCGACAGCATGGCCTCCGATGCCATCGCCGTGCTGCGCGGATACGGCCTCCGCAAACCGATGCTGCTGGCCGAGTCGGGCGCCGTGAAACCCGTGCATACCGGCCCCCATCCTATATATAAGGTAGATACGATGGGTTCCGTGCTCCACGACGTGCTCTTCGCCCCCTTTTTCAGCGGGGCCGCCGGGCCGGGGCACCTCTGGCATTGGGATCACCATATCGACAAGCAGCATACCTGGTTCCAGATGGGGCGCTTCGCGCGTGCCGTCGAAGGTGTCGACCCCCTCCGCGAAGGGTTCGAACCCGTGCGCCGCGATACGGCGGGGCTGCGGGTCTATGTGCTGCGGGGCGAACACACGCTGCTTGCCTGGTGCCGCGATACGGTGAGCACGTGGCGGCACGAGCTCTCCGAACGCATTCCGGCGCAGCGGCTGTCCGGCCTGCAGGTCGACTTCACACCGCTGCTCGGCGGGCGCAGGGTGAAGAAAGTGCGGATCTACGACCCCTGGCGGGACGAGTGGGTGCGCGCGTCCCGCCGTGCTGACGTATCGCTTCCGGACTTCACGCGCTCGGTGGTCGTCCGGATCGAATATTGAAGCGCAGGAGGGCGGATGATGAAAACGGACAAATAAATGATAAATCCGTTCTTTATATCCCTGTTCCGTCTTCCTAAATTTGTTGTAACGAAAATCCTGAAGCATAACCAAACCTATCAGCCTATGAAAGAAAAAGACGCTCCGACCTTTTCGATTTTGTGATCCGGCCCTCTCGGTGAACCTCAGTGCGGGCCTGTCCCGCGGCGGCGATTCTCCCCGCGGGACGCAATCAACCAACTACAACCTAAATACCTATGAAAATGAACCATTATTTGAATGTGCCGGGGCTTCTGCGCAGATTCGCGAAGATCGGGCTGGCTCTGCTGCTCGTCCTGCCGGTCGCTTTCGGCGCCGGTGCGCAGGACGTCTCCCCTGCCAGGGTCTCCGGGACGGTCGTCGACCAGCAGGGCATGCCGATCGTCGGGGCCGGGGTGGTCGTCAGGGGAACCCAGACTGGCTCCGTGACCGACCTCGACGGGCGTTTCACGGTCATGGCGGCCAAGGATGCGACGTTGACAGTTTCATTTATCGGCTATACCACCCGGGAGGTGCCCGTAGGAACCCAGACCGATATTCGCATCGTGCTCGCGGAGAATGTCCAGAGCATCGACGATGTGGTGGTGGTCGGCTTCGGCACCCAGAAGAAGGAGACCGTCACCGGCGCCATCGGGCAGCTGTCGGGCAAGGAGCTGATGCGCTCTCCCGTGACCAATATTTCCAATGCCCTCGTAGGGCGTATCGCCGGTATGGCCGCCGTCCAGAAGACCGGCGAGGCCGGCTTCGAGGAGTCCACGATCCGCGTGCGCGGCGTGGGGACGTATGCCGGCGACCAGAATCCGCTGATCGTCATCGACGGCATCGTGCGTGACATGACGGCCTTCAACATGCTCGACCCGAACGATGTGGAGAACGTCAACGTGCTCAAGGACGCTTCGGCGACAGCCGTGTACGGCGTACGCGGTGCCAACGGCGTCATCATCGTGACGACCAAGCGCGGCCGCGAAGGCAGCCTGAAAATCTCGTTCACGGCCAATGTCGGCTTCACCTCCCCGACGACCCTGCCCAGCCTGGTCAATTCCTACGACTATGCCGTGCTGCGCAACGAGGCGTTCGCCAACGACGGCAAGCCCGACGACATCAAGGTCTTTTCGCAGGACGAACTGTGGAAATTCCGGCATAACCGCGACTATACGCCCTCCGAGGTCGAGGCGATGGGACACCTTTCGCCCGAACAGAAACAGGCGCTGCTCGACAGCCCCGCCATCTACTACGGCAGTACGGACTACATGAAGCGGATTTTCGACGCCGGGGTGTCGCCCCAGCAGCAGTACAGCGTCAATATCTCCGGCGGTACCGAAAAGGTGGCCTTCTTCACCTCGGTGGGGTATTCCAACCAGAAGAGCCTCACCAACGACTTCGGGTTCAGCGATGCGGCCTCCAACTCGGGCAGCCACAAATATAATTTCCGCACCAACTTCGATTTCAACATCATCCCGCTCACCGAGATCAATGTTTCGCTCTCGGGGCAGGTGCGCGAGACGAAGATCATCACCGACCGCAACAGCAGCGTGGACATGTGGGGCCGTTACCGCGACCTGATGCTCAACATCTACGAAGCCCCGCCCTTCTCGGCGCCGGGCGTCTCCGACGGCCGAATCATCACCGATTATGCCGGCGGTACGATCATGGACAGCAACAAGGGCGCATGGGGCAAATCCCCGATCGCCTACATGCTCGAAAAGGCACAGGCGCGCATCAACCAGAGCAGTCTGAATACCTCGATCCGCATCCGCCACCGGATGGATTACCTCGTCGAAGGGCTTTCCGTACGCGGGGCGTTGTCGTATGACCATTATTTTACCAAGACGCTGCGCGTCACCCCCAACCTGCCCGTCTATTCGATCACGCGCAACCCCGCCGATCCGGCCGAGCTGCTCTATTACGGCGGCGAACACAATGCCAAATCCTACGAGGAGACCGGCTGGGGCAAAAATCGCAAGGTCTATGTCGAGGCCGGCATCGACTTCAGCCGCGATTTCGGCAAGCACGCCGTCACGGCCATGGCGCTCGTCACCGGCGAACGCTACACCTCGCCCGGGCTGAAGTACAACGTCCCCCGCGGCTATTACGGTGTGGTGGGGCGTGTCACCTACGGTTACGACCAGCGTTACCTGGCCGAATTCAACATGGGTTACAACGGTTCCGAGAACTTCGCGCCCGGCAAGCGGTTCGGGTTTTTCCCGGCCGTTTCGGTAGGCTGGGTCGTATCGAACGAACCCTACTTCCCGAAGAACGACATCCTCACGTGGCTCAAGTTCCGCGCCTCGTACGGGCAGACCGGCAACAGCGAGATCGGCGGCGACCGCTTCCTTTTCCTGCCCGGCACCTGGGGCAGCCACAGCTACGGCCCCTGGAACGGCACCCCGCTCGACGGGTATTTCTTCGGCTCGTCGAACGGTTCAGTCAATAACCCGGCCTTTCCCGGCAAATACGAACAGTCGACAGGCAACCCCGACGTCACGTGGGAGAAGAAGGAGTCGTACAACATCGCCGCCGAGGTGCGCATGTTCCGCGACCGGCTCTCCGTCACGGTCGACCTGTTCGAGGAGAAGCGCAACAACATCCTCACCAAGCTGGGGGTCACGCCGGGCATCATCGGCCTGAGCGGCGACGCCCTGCCGCCCGTGAATGTGGGGCGCATGAGCAACCGGGGTTACGAGATACAGGTCTCGTGGCGCGACAACGTCGGCACGGATTTCTGGTATGAAGTGGGCGGACAGGTCTCCTATGCCGTCAATAAGATCGACTACAAGGCCGAACCCTCCTACATGTACGCCTGGATGAACGAAACGGGCTTCGCCTACGGACAGTACAAGGCCTATTACAACGAAGGCTTTTACAATACGCCCGAGGAGGTCGCCAACCATCCCTACAATGCCATCGACGGCAACCGTGTCCAGGGCGGCGACCTGCGTATCGTCGACGTCAACGGCGACGGCATCATCGACGACAAGGACATTACCCCGACGGGCTTCTCGAACGTCCCGCGCTTCGCGTTCAGCAGCAACCTGAGCTTCGGCTACAAGGGGTTCGAAATATCCGCGCTCCTTACCGGTTCGGCGCAGGGGACGTTCAACATGAACGGCTACCTCATCACGCCCTTCGCCCAGGGAAACGGTACGCCGCTGAGCTATATGAACGGCCGCTGGACGCCCGAACGCCATGCCGCCGGCAAGCAGATCACCTTCCCGCGCATGTCCGTGAACATGGCCAACAGCCAGAACAACCAGAACAACTCCTTCTGGTTCCGTTCGACCGACCATATCAAGCTCAAGAACGTCGAGGTGGCCTATACGTTCCGGAACGCCCGCTGGATGCGCAAGGCGCATATCGGCTCGATCCGCGTATTCGTCAATGCCAACAACCTCTGTACCTGGGGCGGCAAAGACCTGGTCGACGGCATCGACCCCGAGCTGGTGCAGGACGGCAGTACGTCCGAAGGCATCATCTATCCGCTCACGCGCGTGTATAACTTCGGTTTCAACATCCAATTTTAAGTCGCAGCCTTATGAAAAAGACCATTTATACGCTTCTCGGCCTGTTGCTGGCGGCCGGCCTTACGTCCTGCCAGGACTGGTTCATCGAGAAGCCCGAAGTGACGGGCATGGATCAGGACGAGGTCTTCAGCACGGCCAAGAACGCCGAGGGGGCGATCGCCGAGGCCTACGCCACGATCCTCTCTTCGGGATTGCCCGTACTGGTGTGGAACAACTCCCCGATCATGCCCTACGAGACGACCGAAGCCATCATGGGCGGCGAAGACCTTTGCCGCCTGACATGGGGATACATGGATAAGCAGGTCGTGGCGGGCATGCTGGCCAACAACGAGAATAACGGCGCCGGTTATACCGACGACTATTTCCCCAACAACTACGCCTACATCCGCAAGGCGTGGCTCGTGTACGAGAACATCGACAAGGTCGCCGACATGTCCGACCGCGACAAAGCCATCGTCAAGGCCGAAATGCAGGTGCTGGTGGCTTTCCGCTACGTGGAGATGCTCAAACGCTACGGCGGTGTGCCGCTGGTCGAATCGACGCTCACCACGGTCGACGTGCGCCCCCGCTCCACCGTGCAGCAAACCCTTGACTTCATCGTCGGGCTGTGCGACGCGGCCGCCGCGACACTCGAAGGTGTGCGCTGGCCGGCCGACTGGCTGGGGCGCGTGAACAAGGGTGTGGCGCTGGCCGTCAAGGCCGAGGCGCTGATGTATGCCGCCCGTCCCCTCTTCAATGCCGACGCCCCTTACATGCAGATGGCCGACCCCGCGAACAATGAGATGATCTGGCTCGGGGGCTACGATGCCAAGCGCTGGGAAACGGCGCGCCTGGCCAATCAGGAGGTGATCGACTGGGGCAAGGCCAACGGCTTCGAGCTGATCGACACGGGCGACCCCATCAAGGATTACGGCACGGCCGTCGGCACGCCGTCGAACCGCGAGGTGCTGCTGGCCTACAAGCAGCAGCGCGAGGCTGACGACAACGGTATCTACAAGAACTACACCTTCATGCCGACCCACACCGGCCACGACCTGGGGCAGTACCGCGGCACCGGCTACGGTCAGCTCTGCCAGTACCGCAAGGCCGATGGTACGGATCAGACGTGGGCGGGCGTGGACGACTGGCGCCCGGCCGGCGAATACCGCGACAAGGCCGAAGAGTTGGAACCCCGTGCGCAGGCGTCGCTCTATTTCTACGGCGTCAACCCCAAGAACAATACCGGCAACAGCCGTTGGGATCTGTACCAGAACTGGCAGCTCGAATACAAGTGGCAGGACGGCTGTGCCAAGAACATCAAATTTTGGTACGAAGCCGGTTCGCGCGAATGGTTCGAATTCCCGATCTACCGCATGGCGGAGTTTTACCTCAATATCGCCGAGGCCTACAACGAGGAGGGCAACCCGACCATGGCGCTGCGCTACCTGAACGACATCCGCAGGCGCGGAGGCATCCCCGACGAAACGCAGACCGACCGGGTGGGGCTGCGGCGGAGCATCCACCGCGAATGGGCCGTGGAATTCTACGTGGAGAACCAGTGGTATCCCCACGCCCGCCACTGGAAGCAGGGGGCGTCGATGGTCGGCGGGGCCAAGTACAAGTTCGAGTTCTCGCAGGCCGCCGGCGTGTCGTGGAACCCCCGCAAACCCGAGGAGTTCGCCAATTACACGCGCAAGCCCTCCTATGTCCCCGAATACACGTGGCACGAGCGCATGTCCCTTTCGCCCTTTACGCTCAGCGAGGTGAATAAGGGCTATCTGGTGCAGAACCCCGGATATTGATCCGCCCATACACAATCGTTTACCGAAAAAATCAGAATTACATGAATCCCAACCATATGAAAAGTGTGTTTCTCGGAGGCGCGGCACTCGCGGTTCTGGCCGTCGGTGGTGCCGGCCCGGTTTCCGCCCGGGATACCGCGGCTGCGGAACAGCCCGACAGTGCGGCCCTGGAATATGTGATCCCCGGGACATCGGCCCGCACGAAGGCAATGCTGGTCACTTCGTCCGTCTCTTCCGTGACGGGAGACGAGGTATCCATCCCCTCGGCCAATATCAACAACATGCTTTACGGACGTATCCCGGGGCTCGTCGTGTCGCAGACCAACGGGGAACCCGGCTACGATGCCGCTACGCTCAGTATCCGCGGCGTGGCGACCTACAACAACTCGTCGCTGCCGGTCTATGTCGACGGCTTCCAGACCAATATGGCTTATTTCCAGTTTCTCTCGCCTGCCGAGATCGACCGGATCGAGGTGCTGAAGGATGCCGCGGCGCTGGCTCCCTTCGGCATGAGGGGCGCCAACGGCGTGATTTGGGTCACGACCAAGCGCGGTCGTATCGGCCGCCCGCGCGTCACGGTCAATGTCCGGGGCGGCGTGCAGCAGCCCATGAACCTCCAGAACCCGTTGCGTACGGGCGACTATACCCGGCTTTACAACGAGGCGCTGAGCAACGACAACGGCAACGTTTGGACACCCTATTACACGGCCGACCAGGTCGCCCGACTGCCCGACGTGGACTGGTACCGCGAGGTCACCAAGAAGGCCACGCCCTATACCGATGCCGACGTGTCGGTCTCGGGCGGCGACAAGACCGTACGCTATTTCGTGCTGTTCGGCTACATGGGGCAGCGGGGAATCTACGACACCCCGACCAACGATACGCTGGCCAACGCAGGCATCGACCGCTACAATATCCGCACGAACCTCGATATGAACCTCTTCGGTTTCCTGGAGGCCAAGGTCGATGTCGGGGGCCGGATCGAAGACCGCCGTTACCCCAACCGCGCCGCGGGCGACCTGTGGAACGACCTTGCCAAATACCCCGGCTCGGTTTATCCCGTGCGCAACCCCGACGGGACGTGGACGGGTACCCCGATCTACAATTTCAACCCCCTGGCCTCGATCAAGGCGCTGGGGCGCAACTCCACGCACGACCGTACCCTGCAGGCCAATTTCCAGCTCAAGGAGCGGCTCGACTTCCTCGTGGAGGGGCTCTACCTTTCGGAGGCGATGTCGCTGAGCAGCTGGACGCGCGACGGCGCGAGCAACACGCGCAACTATTCGCGCTGGC
Organism: Alistipes onderdonkii; assembly: GCF_025145285.1. Classification (NCBI taxonomy): domain Bacteria; kingdom Pseudomonadati; phylum Bacteroidota; class Bacteroidia; order Bacteroidales; family Rikenellaceae; genus Alistipes; species Alistipes onderdonkii. The sequence continues at coordinate 1,509,219 of NZ_CP102251.1, read as the reverse complement.
TCGACGGGGTGCAGCAGACCACCGATAACGACACCCCCTATACCCGTGGCGAGGACAGCGGCCAGAACCAGTGGACGTGGCAGCACTACAATGCCACGGTCGGCTACGACGGCACGTTCGGGCGGCATGTGGTCTCCGCCTCGGCCGGGATACTCTACAATATCTACAAGACAGACTTTTCGCAGAACGGCGCTGCCGGCAAGATGGTCGAATACCGTCACATGACCGTCAACGGGGCGGTCAACTATGCCTATGACGACCGCTATGTGGCGACCTTCTCCTTCGCCGCCGACGGTTCGGACAATTACAGGCCCGGCAACCGCTGGGGGTTCTATCCCTCGCTCGGCCTTGGCTGGATCGTCTCCCGCGAGCGTTTCCTGCGGGACAGCCGCATGGTCGATCTGCTCAAGCTTAGGGCTTCGGTCGGTAAGAACGGCTGGGATCCGATGGGCGAGATGCGTTACCTCTGGGAGGGCTACTATACCGGCCGCGGCGGCCTCAATACGGGAAACTCCGAGCACACGTGGCACGGGGGAACGGCGCTGTCCTACCTCCCGAACCCCGATGTTTTTGCCGAAAAGAGCCTGAAGTACGACGCCGGCATCGACCTGCGCCTGTGGAACAGGTTGTCCCTGAACGTTGACCTGTTCCTCGAAAAAAGATCGGGCATCGTGACTCAGGACTGGATGATCCCCGGTGCCTCGGGCGTGGACAATCCGCCTTACCGCAACATCGGCAGGATGACTAACAAGGGCTTCGAAGTCCAGCTTTCCTGGGCCGACCGCATAGGCGATTTCAATTACGCGCTCACGGGCATGGCCTCGTATAACAGCAACAAGGTCGACTATATGGCCGAGGTCGTGACCGTGCCGACCGCGGCACGCACGGGACGGCGGCTCGACGCCCTGTTCGGATATGTGGCCGACGGGTTCTACGACTGGGACGATTTCGACGTCGGCGGCGAACTCAGGGAGGGGCTTCCCAAGCCTACGTTCGGTGCCGTGCAGCCCGGCGACATCAAGTATAAGAACCTGAACGGCGATACGGTCATCGACGAGAACGACCAGACGGCCATCGGCGACTCGTACCTGCCCAAGTTGCAGTACTCGTTCTCGTTGGCGGCGTCCTACAAGGGGTTCGACCTCTTCGCCCTCTTCCAGGGGGCGGCCGGCCGTGACGTGAACCTGCTCGATGCGCCCTTGCAGAACGTGGCGTTCCGCGACAACGGCAACGTCTACGGGATTGCCGAAGGCCGCTGGGCCTACTATCCCGAACAGGGCATCGACACGCGGGCTACGGCCACCTATCCGCGCCTTTCGTTGCAGGACAACAGCAACAACTACCGCAATTCGACACTCTGGAAGCGCAGCGGCGACTTCCTCAAGCTGCGCAACGTGGAACTGGGATACACCTTCGCGCAGCCGTCGCTGAGCAAGGCCGGCATCTCGAAGATCCGCATCTACCTGAGCGGTGTCAACCTGCTGACCGTCAGCAGGCTGATGCGCGACTACGACATCGACCCCGAAATCCTTTCCGGCCACCCGGCGCTGAAATCCTACAACCTCGGACTGACCGTAACCTTCTAAACACGACTGCCATGATACGAAAAAATATGAGAATCCTTTTCGCGGGCGCCCTCCTCTGTTCGCTGTCCCTGGCGGGGTGCGATGCGCTCGACACCAAGGAAGACCTGAACCTGACGGACGAGATGATGGCCACACGCCGTTACCAGATGTTCGACTGGGGCTACCGCGTTTACGAACACATCCCCTACGGGTTCACGGCGATCGACGGCAACCTCTTCGCAGCCGTTTCCGACGAGGCGCAATACGTGACCACGTTCAGTTCCACGCAGCGGTTCAACGAAGGCAGCTGGAGCGCCTATTACAACCCCGACGATTGCTATACGAGCTATTACAACGGCATCTATGCGGCGCACGACTACCTCGATAAGTCTGTGGATTACAGGTATATCCTCGGTATGCACCGCGACACGCTCACCTCGAACGGCCTGGACAGCTACCGCCGCGACATCGTCGACGTGCAGCGGCTGCGCGCCGAGGCGCATGTGCTGAAAGCCTATTATTATTTCGAGCTTGCCAAGCGTTACGGCGGGGTGCCCCTCATCGACCGCGTATATGCCGACCAGAAGGAGGCCAATCTTCCGCGCGGCACGTTCGACGAGGTGGTCGGCCTCATCCTGCGCGAGATCGAGGGGGTGCGCAACGAACTGGTCGTCGACTGGCGGGCCGAGAACCTCGAGGAGAAGTCGGGCCGGATCACCCGCGGCGCGGCGCTGGCCCTCAAGTCGAGGGTGTTGCTCTATGCCGCCAGCCCGCAGTTCAATCCCTCGGGCGAAAAGTCCAAGTGGGCTGCCGCTGCCGCTGCGGCCTTCGAAGTGATCAACATGGGCATCTATTCCCTGCATCCCGATTACGGCGGGCTGTTCGTCGCCGAAACCTCTACAACCAGCCCCGAGACCATCTGGGCGGTGCGTATGGGGGCGACCAACGAGTTCGAACGCAAGAATTACCCCATCGGCACGCAGGGCGGCGGTACGGGTATCTGCCCTTCGCAGAACCTCGTGGAAGCCTATGAATCTACGGGGGAGGATACGGGCGATGCCTATGCCGGCCTCGACCCGCGCTTCTACGCCACCGTCCTGCGCAACGGCGATACGTGGAACGGGCGCACGCTCGAAATCTATGCGGGCGGCGCCGACGACCCCGCCCGGCAGAACGCTTCGCCCACGGGGTATTACCTGCGCAAGTTCCTGAACGAGAACCTGAACCTCACCAATGACGACAAACGGCTTCGCAGCTGGATCGTTTTCCGCTATGCCGAAATGTTGCTTAATTTTGCCGAGGCGATGAACGAAGCCTACGGCCCGGACGACGCCCACGGCTACGGGATGAGTGCGCGCGACGCCGTGGATGCCGTGCGTGCCCGTTCCGGGGTGGGGATGCCCCCGGTCGATGTCGACCCGGGCGATGCGGCCGCCATGCGCACGGCCATCAAACACGAACGCCGCATCGAGCTGGCCTTCGAAGACCATCGCTACTGGGATCTCCGGCGCTGGGACGATGCCGGGACGGTGCTCAACCGGCCCCTGCGCGGCGTGAAGGTGACCCGCAGCGGCGACGGCTTTGCCTACACGCCGTTCGAAGTGGCCAAACGCATCTTCGATGCCCCGAAGATGAACCTTTATCCGATCCCGCAGGCCGAAATCGTAAAATCGGGCGGGGTACTCGACCAGAATCCGGGTTGGTAGACCGAAAAATATCGAACTATGAGAACGATCGTTACATTCTTTTCTGTGCTGCTCCTCGCATGCGGGGCAGCCTCATGCCAGAAGGCCGACAGCGAGAGGCCCTGGGGCAGTGCGGTGATCTATATGCCGCAGGCCGGTTACACCCCTTATGCCGTGCCCAACGGCGGGACGGCGCAGCAGTCCAACAAGAATTACCGCATCGACGCGCAGGCGGGGAAGGTGCACATTTTCCTGGGCATCTACCGCGCCGGGCTGGCCGAGTTGCAGGCCTACACGGTCAGCGTCTCCGTGGGCAGCACTCCCTTGGACGGGACTGTGTTGCTGCCGGGCCGGGCATACACGCTGCCTTCCTCGGTGAGCTGCCCCGACGGGAAACGCGATGCGACTTTTTTCCTCACGGTCGACATCGCCTATCTGAAGGCGAATGCCGACAAGGATTTTTCCCTGCCGGTCACCATATCCGACCCGACGCGTTATGCGCTCAACGACAAGCTCACAACGACGCAGGTGCGTATCGACACGTCGGAGCTGCTCTCGAAGGAGGGGCTGTAACCCGGCTTTGCCGCCACACCGGCACGGGGTCGCCTCCGGCGGCCCCGACTGCCGTTTTGTTCCCGGCTGTCGCCTGAAATCGTTTTTTATGAGGAAATTATTTGCGCTCCTGTTTTTTGCGCTCTTTCTTGCGCCTGCGCCCCTTGGCGCCCGGCCTTTCTCCCGCGGGCGCATCGTCGTGCATCCCGGCGGGCGTTACCTGCAATATGCCGACGGCAGGCCGTTCTTCTATCTGGGCGACACGGCGTGGGAGTTGTTCCACCGTACGACGCGCGAAGAGGCGCGCCTCTATCTCGAAGACCGCGCCCGGAAAGGGTTCACGGTCATACAGGCCGTCTGCCTCGCGGAACGTGACGGGCTGCGTGTCCCCAATGCCTACGGCGACCTGCCGTTTGCCGATGCGGGGTTCACCCGGCCCAACGAGCGTTATTTCGCGTATGTGGACGAAGTGGTCGCCATGGCCGACTCGCTGGGGCTGGTCATCGGCCTGCTGCCCGCATGGGGCGACAAGTTCTGCCTCAAATGGGGCCCCGGGCCCGAGATCTTCACGACGGAGGGGCGTGCCGAGGCTTTCGGGCGCTATCTGGGGGAGCGTTACCGCATCCGGCGGAATATCATCTGGATACTGGGCGGCGACCGTCCTCCCGAAGGGCGTGAACCCATACTGCGGGCCTTCGCCCGAGGCATTGCCTGCGGTGTCGCTGGCCGCGAGGATTATTCGGCCTGCCTGATTACCTACCATCCGTGGGGGAAATCCTCTTCGGGCGACTGGCTGCACGACGAGCCGTGGCTCGCGTTCAACATGCAGCAGAACGGCTATGCCTACGATTTCGACCTTTGGGAGCGCATCGCCCGCGATTATGCCCGGCGGCCCGTCAAACCCGTGCTGGACGGGGAGCCGATCTACGAGGAACATCCGATCGACTTCGACCGGGAAAAATACGGCACTTCCGAAGCCCTGCATGTGCGGCGGGCGTTCTACCACGAGGTCTTTTCCGGGGCCTGCGGACATACCTACGGCTGCCATGCCGTATGGCAGATGTGGGAACCCGGCCGGTATGCGCCTGTCACGGGGCCCGTGCGGAGCTGGCGGGAATCCCTCTCGCTGCCCGGGGCCTACCAGGTGTGCTATGGACGGGAACTTATCGAGAGCCGTCCGTTTTTCCGCCGTATTCCCGACCAGGGCGTTATCGCCGGGGATGCCGGCCGGGGGCACGGGCGTTGTACGGCTACCCGCGACAGCCTCGGCACCTATGCCATGGTCTATTCCGAGAGCGGACGGCCGTTTGCCGTCGACCTGGAACGGGTTTCCGGGAAGCGGATCGTGGCCTGGTGGTACGATGTCCGCAGCGGGCGCCCGCTGCGGATCGGGGAATTCCGCCGCCGGGATGCCGGTGCGACGATGACCTTCACGCCCCCGACCTGCGGCAAGGGGAACGATTGGGTACTGGTGCTCGACGATGCGCGCATGAAATATCCGCCGCCCGGGAGATGCCCGGAAGCCCGCTCCGGGGCTGCCGGGTAAGTCCGCCTCCCGGGCGTTTTTATCCGGCGGCGTACAGGGTTTCCTGCCGGTGCGGATCGTGTCTCCGCTCCGGGCGCTCTTTGCCTATTATGACGACACACCCCGCACGAAGCCGTGCGGGGTGTGTCGGTGCGGGGTACCCCCCCCCTACCTGGTCAGGTATTTACCCTGCTTCTTGAGGGCGTTGTATACCGAGCCGGCCCAATAGTTGCGCAGGCCGAACCCGCCGGGCTTACCGGCCATGTCCATCTGGAGGATGACCTCCTGCGTGGCGGGATCGAACAACACGGCCGTGTAGTATCCGATGCCGTTGCCCTTGTCGAGCGTCGTGGCTATCAACACCAGCCCCTTGTTCCCCGAGCCGTTGTCGTAGCGGGCGAGGATCCCGGGGAGCTGCGCCGCGATGTCGGCCTTCGTGCTGCGGGGCGTGAACTGCTCCGCAGCCAGGCCGTCCAACGCCTCGTTGGCCTGTTCGACATTGGTCGAAAGGATGTCGATGCCGGTGAATCCGGCCACGTCGTATTTCTTGGGTTCGCTGAGGAAGAGCCGGTTGATGGCCTCGAACGCCTTGATGAACTCGGCCGGCTGCTCGTTGGCCCCGATGACGCTCACGCAGCTGTAATCCACGCCGTAGAAGTCGGCAGCCATCTTCGTCTTTCCCTTCTGTGCGAAACCGCCGACGGCGATCAGGCACAGGGCTATGCTCAGTAATTTTTTCATGGTTGGGTTTTATTTGGTTTGTTCGCGTAAATCTACGAATTTTATTTGTTTCCGGCTCATTTGGGGCATCTGTTTTTTCGCAATGTACTCCACCGGTTCGAAGACCACCTCGGGTGCTACGCGCACTTTCGAGCGGAACGTGTCCTTGATTTCCTTCTCGAACGCCTCGTCGCGGCGCGTGCTGCCGATTCGCAGCACGATCTGGTCGGTGCCGAGGCTTCCGGTGAATACCTCGATGATGTAGTTGTTCACGCCGGGGATGTTCTCCAGCACGTCGTACAGCGCGGGCGGGTAGAGCGTCGTGCCCTTGAATTTGATCATCTGCCCCCGGCGTCCGATCACCGACGAGAGGCGCATCGTCGTGCGGCCGCAGGCGCAGCGTCCCGTGTGGGCGATGCAGATGTCGCCCGTCTTGAAGCGCAGCAGCGGCATGCCCCGCACGCCGAGCGTCGTAATGACCACCTCGCCCTCCTGTCCCTCGGGCACGGGGTTGTTCTGCTCGTCGAGCAGCTCCACCAGAAGCATGTCGGCCGGAACATGCCCGCCGCAGTGGTGCCCGCATTCGGTGATCGAGGTCTGCATCTCGGTCGAGGCGTATGTCGAGAAGAGCTCCAGTTCGGGCCACAGTTCGGTGATTTTCGCTCCCAGCGTGTTGTTGTTGAAGTCGGTGTCGCGCAGCGCCTCGCCGATGCAGATCGCACGGCGCAGCGACGAGCGGCGGTAGTCGATCCCGTGCTCCTGCGCATAGCCGACGAGTTTTATCAGGAACGACGGCACGACGATGCAGCCCGTGGGGCCGATGCGCCGGATGGTGTCCCATTGCAGTTCGGGGATGCCGTTCCCCACGCGGATCACGCCGCATCCCAGCTCTCGGGCTCCCATGAAGTAAGCCAGCCCGGCCATGAAGCGGCGGTCGATGGTCGTCATCAGCTGCAGGATGTCCTCCCCGGTGCATCCCGCCGTGGTGAACGACACGGCCTCGTTGTAGGCCAGCCGGGCCAGGTCTTCTTCCGTGAGGGCGAACGTCACCGGGTCGCCGAGGGTTCCCGACGTGGTCACGTAGTCGATGATGCGGTTGCGGGGTACGCAGACGAACTCCCCGGGGTGCAGTTGCAGATCCGTTTTGGTGGTTACGGGCAGGCGCCGCAGGTCGTCCGTTGTGCGGATGTCGCCGGGCTGCATGCCGCAGCCGTCGAACATGCGCCGGTAGTAAGGTGAATTTTCATAGAGGTAGACGACCTCTTCGCGCAGGCGCTCCTCTTGGAACGCCGCGATCGCATCGGCCGATGCGAATTGTATCTGCGGGTTTCGTATCATGGCTTGCATTCCGATTTGAGTCTTTCTATCGCCAGGAGTTCGTCCCTGCGGGGAACCCCGGCCTCCAGCGCCCTGCCGAAGCTCTGCGCCGCGCGCCCGTCGTCGCCCTGCGAGAGGTAGTATTCCCCCAGCAGTTTCCAGGTGTGGAAATTCTGCGGGTTGGTTCGGGCGAAGGTTTCTGTCAATTCCCCGTCGGCCTTCCTCCCTGCTTTTATCGCCCGGCGGATGCGGGCGCCGAGCTGGCGGTATGCGACCACGCGCGGGTAGTCGCGGGCCAGGTAGGCCGTGTCGGAGGGTATCTCCAGCGCCGCGTCGTACAGCTCTGCGACGGGGTCGGGGTTGCGCAGGATCGCCCCGAGGTCGTAGCAGACAAAGGCGCCGCCCTGCCACGGCGAGGTCGAGACCCACATTTGCAGGGTTGCCGGCTTGAATATGACCGAGTGGTGGGCGATCGACTGGTTCACCGAACAGTCGTTCCCCACGCCGATATCCTTGCCGCCCGTGCCGCGCTGGTCGCGCAGCATGGCGGCCGCTGCCGGGACGTCGAGGGGCGTATTCGCCGTCATGAGCTCTTCGAGCCGGGCGAAGCGATGGGGGCTGTCGGTCATGGCGATATTCTCGCGGTTGTCCCCGTCGTCGGCGAACGCCTCCGACTGGTAGTGGTTCGTGCATATGAGGTACTCCCCGTCGCCCTCGTAGAGCACGGTTCGGCGGGGCGTTTTCTCGATGATCGCCGCCCTCCCGTCGCGTGCCGAGGCCACGAGCAGCGATTCGCTGACGAAGGTGTCGCGGCGGCGGGCGATCTCCAGCGCCTCTGCGATGGTCGCCGCATGTTGCAGGATCTCGCGTGCGAGGATCGAGATGGGTGTCGCCGATGCCAGCGGCACGGGCCCTTTCGCGGCATTGATCGTCACGGTCAGCCCTTCGGAATTCATGCCCGACAGCACGCCGATCATCCCCGCCCAGCCGATGCTGGCGAAGGGATGGCCCGCCTGCGGCCGGCAGAAGGTCACGATCTTGTTGCGGGCGAAGTCGTCGCCCATATAGAAATCAAAGTTGCGCCCGACGACCGGCTTCCCGTCGTCGCTCGCACCGCCCCATGCCGCGAACGAACTGCATCCCACGAGCATGTACTGGCTCATGGCGTGCCCGATGTCGTGCGCCGCGTGGTAGTTGAGCTGGCGTTCGTAGGGGGTGCCGATGGCGTCGAAGTCGTGCGAGCAGTAAAGCGACCGGGCGTATATCTCGCGCCGGTACTCTTCGGGGACGTGCCGCCCCAGGTTGCGGTTGAATATCCGGATCATGCCGCCCAGGAATTTCAGGTAGCCCTCCGAGGGGATGAATTCGCGGATTCGGTCTACGAAAACCTGTTCCTGGTAGTGCATCAGCCCTGCGGTGAGGGCGCCTGCCGCCGCCCCCGACTCTTCGGGCGACCCGGCGGTGTAGAGCTCCCAGAGTCCGTGGGGGTTGCGGCGCAGGAAACTGCCGTGGCATACGGCGTAGCCGCCGTGGTCTGTGACGCGGTAGGCTGCGGTGTCGATCGTCACCGCGGGCTGCCCCATGTCTGCCGTCAGGTAAAGGCCGCAGAGGAATGCCGTCGGCAGGACGAGGATCGCCGCCAGTGTGGCGAGTGTGTATTTGAGGAGGCGTTTCATGCGTTGGCGATCTTTTTTGCGAGGTATTCCGTGCCCACTATTTCCGAGCAGGTCGCCGCAGCCGACAGCGTGACGCCGATTGCGCCGTGTACCGTGAGGTTCTGCCCCGTGAGCAGCAGGTTTTCGAATTTGGTGCGGGCCGGGATGTGCGACGCCATGATGCTGCGCCAGTCTTTCAGCAGCCCGTATGCCGCGCCGTGCGGTGCGCCGGTGTAGTGGCGGTAGGTGAGCGGCGTGGCGGCATACGTATGGGCGATGGCATCCCTCAGTTCCGGAAGGCGGGCGCAGGCGAAATCGACCGTCGCCTGCGTCATGGCGGCCTTCAGCGCCGTGTAGGCTTCGGGGCGGCGTCCCGGGGCGGAGCCTTCCCACGCCTCCCAGGGGCGGGTGGCGACGGGCGTCATCAGCGTTACGACATCGCACCATGCCGGGTTGCCGTCCGGAGCCTGTGCACTGAGCAGCACCATCCCCGGCCGCATGGCTTCCAGGTCGAAAAGCGTCTTCCAGACATCTTTCCCGGCGAAGTAATAGAGGTTCCGGTTGAGGTACGGGATCCGCCCCGGCTTCAGCAGCAGGTATGCCGAGAAGAGCCCGTACGAGTCGGGCAGGCTGCCTATCCGTTCCCGGAATGCCTTGCGGATGACGGGCGTCGGGCCTATCAGGCGGAATGTCTCCGCGGGATGGATGGCCGAGATGACGGTTTTTGCCCGCAGCATCCGCCCGTCGGCCAGCTCCACGCCCGTGACGCGCCGCCCTTCGGTGTGCAGGGCGACGACGCGGCTCCGCACCAGCATCGTCCCTCCGTGCTCGCGGATCTTCGCCGCCAGAGCGTCGGCGATCTGCTGCGTCCCGCCCGTAAAGCGGCAGGCGCCCTCGATGTTCGAGTGATTTACCATCGCGTGGTGGTAGAGCGTCGAGCTTTCGCGCACGCCTCCGTAGAGGGGATTCGTCCCCGCGAGGATATTGCGCAGCAGCGGGTCTGCGACGCATTCGCCGATGAATCCGGCCGCCGGTGCCCCGAGGTATTTCGTTCCCCCGTCCGACAACCGCCCCGTGCGGTGCACCCCGATACCGATGCTGCCGCCGATTTCGCGCAGCTTCGCGCAGTAGCGGCCGAGCCCTGCCTTTTCGTGCGGGAACAATTCCCCGAGGTGCTTTTCGAAGGCTTCGTAACCGTGCATGTAGGCGTAGTCGCCCGCTCCGGGCAGCGATACGACGTCGAATGCCTCGTCGAGCGGCCGCAGGCGCAGCGAGCCGAGGATGCCGAAATATTCGAAGTAACGGCGCATGATGCCGCCGGCCTGCATGCTGCCGATGTAGTGCATGCCCGTGTCGATCTCATGTCCCCGCCGGGAGAACGATTGCAGGCAGCCTCCGGGCAGGGCCGCCTGTTCCGCGACGCAGACTCCCATCCCTTCGCGGGCGAGCATGGCGCCGCACTCCAGGCCTCCGAGGCCGCTGCCGATGACGATTATGTCGAACTGCCCCTGCATGTCACTCCTCCTTTCCGCTGTCCGTTTCCCGCCGGCTCAGTATGTATACCGTATTCGACGTGCGCGTGTCCTTGTGCGCGGCGTGTATCTCCATGCCCAGTTCGCGGGCGATCCGGGCCAGCTCGGGCGTCGAGGTGAAATGCAGCCCGCCGTCGGTCTTGTTGAACCCCACGATCTTCGTCGACCACACCTCGGTCATCGCCGTGGCCTTGTGCCGCTCGGCCTTGCCGCTGTCGCCGTCGCGGATGATGATCCGTCCGCCTGCGTTGAGCCGTGCCGCGCAGCGCCCGATGAGCGCCCGTTGTTCTTCGGGGCGCATGTAGTGCAGCACGTCGACCAGCAGGAAGGCGTCTGCCCCTGGCAGCTCCGCCGTGCGCAGGTCGGCGTGGATGAACTCGATGCCCGGCCGCCGCAGGAAGCTCTGTCCGGCCGTCTCGACCTTTTCCGCATCGTAGTCCATGCCGATGACCCGCCGCCGCTCGCAGAGCATGGCGAGCATGTAGCTCAGGGGGCCGTACCCGCACCCGAGGTCTACGACCGCCGCATCGCGCGGCACGATGCGGTCGAACAACTCGTAGCTCCGCTCCAGCCGCACCTTGACGCGCATGTACCACTCCAGCACGGGGCCCTTGTAAGTGTAGCTCTTGATAAGCATGTCGCGGAAATAGGGGTTGCACGGCCTGTTGTAGGTTTCGTACAGCCCGAGGTACTCCCGGCGCATCAGACGGCAGGCGGCCTTGGCCTGCGCCGAGCAGTTTGCGGGGTCGGCGGCCATGCGCGGCAGCACGCGGCTTACCACCAGCCCGTGTTTGATATAGATGGGCTGCCTTTTCGACGAGATCATGCCGTTGCCGTAGAGGCAGATCGGCAGGATGTCCAGCCCCAGTTCCCCGGCCAGGTAGAAAGCCCCTTTGTGGAAACGTCCGATCTTCCCGTCGGCCGAGCGCGTCCCCTCGGGGAAGACGATCACGCTGTACCCTTCGGCCACTTTCTGCGCCAGTGCCGGGGCGAGGCGTTCGTATCCGTCCGCCGCATGGTAGAACCCCAGGTAGCGGACGATACGCCCGAATACCGGCGAACGCCACACCCAGCCGTTGGTCACCATCACGGCTTTGGGGCAGATGCTCAGCAGCACCAGGATGTCGATGAACGACTGGTGGTTGGCGATCACGACTGCCGGTTTTTCGAACCGTTCGCCCGGCTCGTTCAGGCGTATGGTCTTCGTCGTGACCATCGCCCGCAGGAATCCCCGCGTCATGTGGTGGATCGACCACTGCACGATGCGCTGTTTGCGGCGGCGTGCCATCGGCAGCGGCCAGAGCGTGAAGATCAGCGCCTGCAACAACTGGCAGCCCGTCACGAACAACCCGAATGCGTAGGCCGTGTTCACGAGGCTCCCCAGCGTGTAGGGCGCCCCGCCCTTTTCGGTTTGCGAGGTGATCAGCATCCGGAACAGCACGGGTTGTATCGTGTAGGAGACCAGCACCACGGCGACGATGCCGAACAGGGAGATCGTCGCCAGCGAGTGCAGTGCCGGGTGGCGTGCGAAGATCAGCGCCCCGAGCCCCACCACGACGGTGAAGGCCGAAAAGAAGATCGCCGTCTTGTGCGTGTCGAGCATCCTGCGCCCGGTCTTGTATTCGCTCAGCAGCCCGTCCATGATGAAGATGCTGAAGTCGTCGCCGATGCCGAAGATGAAGGTCGAGAGGATGATCGTCACGATGTTGAATTCCACGCCGAACATCGCCATCAGTCCCAGGATGATGACCCAGCTGATGCCCATCGGCAGCAGCGACATCAGCGTCAGTTCGATACGCCCGTAGCAGAGGAATAGCGCCACGGTGACCAGTATCGACGAGATCGAGAGTATCAGGTAGAAGTTGTGGTTCACGCTCCGCGCCATTTTCCCGGCGTAGAACGCCCGGTCGGCGACCACGATGTCGTCCGCCGCCGAGAACACGGCGTAAACCTCGTGCTTGCAGCTGTCGGGCAATGTCACATGGCTCAGGAATATGGGTGTCGCGCCGTGCCCGTCGATCCATTCGCGGAATACCTCCCGTGCCGCCGGGGACGAGTAGTCGAGTTTCGTGTACTCCCTTCCGGCCAGTTCCAGTGCGCCGTCGAAGGCCCCTTCGGCGAATCCGTAGCGCCTTTCGCCCTCCCGGATTCCTGCGCGCAGCACTTCGCGGCGCTGCGGCGTCCAGAACTTTCGCCAGCGCTCCAGCCTCAGCAGCTGCTCGGCGCTGTCCACCACGAACGAGGTCACCCCGGCATGGGAGTCGATCTTCCCGGCCTGTTTCAGCGAGTCGAGCTGCCGTCCCAGGCGCAGGTAGCTGTCCACGGCTTCGGCCGGGGTGTCGGCCGCCGTGAGGAAGAGCACCTTCGAACGTTCCCGGTCGTCGTCCATCAGGCGGCCCAGACGCTCCTCGGCCTGCGCCAGATGGGGTGCGTTGTAGTTCAGGTGCATCATGTCGCTGTCGAAGCCGATGCGGTTGAAGAAGAAGAGGCATACCGCCGTGAGCCCGAGTATCGCCGCCACCAGCATGCGGTTGCGGTCGGGGCGCATACCCGTGAGCCGCTCCACGCCTTCCAGCACGGCCGACCCCCCCCCGCGATCCTCCTTACGGATCAGGTGGGGCAGCAGGACGAGGCTGAACAGCGTCGTTCCGACCAGTGTCAGCGAAGCGAAGAGCCCGAAGTCGCGCAGCAGCTGCGAGTCGGTGAAAAGCAGCCCGGCGAAGGCGCCGATGGTCGTGATGCTGCCGATCGTCAGCGGGTAGGCCAGGTCGCGGATGATCTGCCGCGGGTCGTGGCAGTGGTTGGCATGGCAGAGGATGTGTATCGAGTAGCTCAGTGCGATGCCCATGACGACGGTTCCTGCCCCGACGGCTATGGCCGAGATCGTGTGGCACACGAGCGACATGACCGCCAGCGCCAGCAATCCGCCCAGCGCTACGGGGATCAGGGCCAGCAGCACCGACAGCTTGTTGCGGAACGAGAGGGTGATGAACACCACGATGACGAGGATGGCGATGTTCAGCGTCAGCATCATGTCGTGCTTGATCTGCCGCGCGTTGTATGCGGCCACGGCCGGGGCGCCGAAGTAGTCGGCCGAGATGCCCTGGGCGGCGTACTCGGCGTTCAGGCCGGCCAGCACCGCTTCGATCCGCTCCACCAGCCGATCGCCGATGCCCGTGTCGCTGCTCTCGTACCGGGGCGAGATGAAGACCATCAGCGTCGTCATGTCCTTCGAGAAGAGGTAGTCGTCGAAGAGCGTGTAATTGCCCCCGATATTCAGCTCCTGTAATTTTCCCAGTGCCCCGAACGACAGCCCCAGCGGGTCGTCGTAGATGTATTCGTCGATGAACCCGCCGACGGGCGACAGCAGCCTGCGGTAGTTGCTCTCCATCGCGCGCGCGATGCCCTGCCGCGTGAGGAGCGTGTCCATGCGGGCATAGTCCGCCTCGGTGAGCAGCAGCGGCAGGTGCCCTTGCAGGAACGCCCGCATGTCGTCCGCCAGCTCGCTGCCGAACGAAGCCTCGGCCTGTGCCCAGCGGTGGAAAAGCGTATCGGCTTCGAGCAGTTCCACCAGCCGGTCGGCGCAGGCCATCATCCCCTCCGCCGTGGCTCCCGTGCCTTCTGCACCTTCCCGGGCATTTATCATCACGGCGATCTTGTCCTTGATCTTCAGGTTCGAGAATGCCGCCGCGGCCTTCCGCTCCCCGTCGGGGAAGAAGCCGGTGATGTTCTCGCTGAAACGCAGTTGCAGGGCCGCCGCACCCATCGCCGCGACCAGCACTGCCAGCACCGTGCAGAGCAGTGCGCGGCGCCGTTCGAAGAAGTCGTAGAGGGTGATGAAAAGTTTATTCATGGCCGGGCGTGCGTTTACAGAGTACGAGCAGGGCATAGCCGACCGCCGTCGCGGCCGCACCGCATACGGCGGCCATCGTGAAGCTGCCCGCGATGTATTGTACGAGGTCTGCGGCCACCCGTTCCAGGGTGATGTCCGAGAGCGAGAGCGGCATGTCGCGCTGCAAGACCTGCGCCCCCGTCCAGTAACTTCCGTAAAGGATGAACGGGATCATCGGCGGGATGCTGATGTTCGAGCTGATAACCGCCACGGCTTTGTTCAGGTGTGTGAAATGCGCCGTAACGGCGGCCGCGATCATCTGGTAGCCCCACAGCGGGGCGATGCCGAAGAAGACGCCCAGCCCGATCGAGGCGGCCAGCCGCGGGTTCGAGTCCTTCGACCGGGTGATGTTGTCGGCTATGAAACGCCGGACTCTCTCCCGGGTGAGCGACCGCAGGAACCGCCAGGGATAATAGAACAGCAGCGCCCCGAGCACGAGCAGCGTGTTGAGGATGCTGATGCGCGTGAAGTCCTTGCCCGGGCGGAAATGCGACACGCGCTCGGCCTTTTCGGGGTAGAAAACCCTCACCGGGATGTTGCGCACCTCGATCCCGCGCCATGCGGCGCGTACCAGCACTTCGACCTCGAACTCGTAGCGGCGCGTCGCGAAACGCATCCCCTTCATCCGCCGCACGGGGTAGAGCCGGAACCCCGACTGCGTGTCGTCGAGGCGGATGCCCGTCTCCACGCGGAACCAGAAGTTCGAGAACTTGTTGGCGAAGGTGTTTTTGCCCGGCATGTTGTCCGACCTCAGGTTGCGTGCCCCCACGAGCAGTGCGTCGGGGGTCTTTGCGATCTCTTCGACGAATTTCGGGATGTCCGAGGCGTAGTGCTGCCCGTCCGAGTCGATCGTCAGCATGTAACGGTAGCCGTGCTCCGCGGCGTAGCGCAGCGCCCGGCGCAGGGCGTATCCCTTGCCCCGGTTCGGGGCGTAGGAGATGCTCCCGACGCCCGCCCCGGCGATTATCCCCGCCGTCGAGTCGGTCGACCCGTCGTTCACCACCAGCACGTCCGTGCAGTAGCGGCGCACCTCTCCGATGACTCGGGCGAGGGTCTTTTCGTTGTTGTAGGTCGGGATCACCGCCAGTATGTCGTTCCGCTCGATGGTCATGGCATTTCGCATACGGTGCCCCTGAGTTTGAGCACCGTCTTTCCGTGGTTCGTAATCGTGCAGGAGAGCCTCGTGCCCTCCGGCGTGTCGTCCCCCACCCGGATGTCGATCTCCAGCAGTTCGTCCGCCTGCGGCACGACCATGCCGAGGAACTTGCATTCGCGGATGGCCGCATAGCGGAACCTGCGCCCCGTGCCGCGGTTCAGGCATTCCCGTACGAGTTGCAGCGTGCAGACCCCCGGCAGCACCGGGTGCCCCGGGAAATGCCCCCGGTAGACCGGGTGCGACGCATCGAGCCGCACGCGGAAAGCGTAATGCCCCTCCTGGGCCAAGTAGTTGTCTATGCTGGTGAACAGGTCTTGCATCGGGTGTGGTCTCTGGGTTACGGGTTGAACCTTGCGGGGTCGACCGGGAGGTTGAAACGCTTGTTGCGGAATTCGTAGACCGAATGCCCGCCCTCGGTCTCGCAGAGTTCCATGCGGTCTAAGGTCATGTCCCTCAGGTCGAAGCAGAGCGTGATCGAGTCGATGTACTTGCGGGCGCGCTTCGACTCGGGAACCATTTTCACCTCCCCGACACCCTCCTTTTCGGTGTAGCCGATCTGCCACCCCTGGCCGAACTGCGAGAGGTCGCCGGTCATGCTGGCGCGGATCATCAGCGCCACCTGTTGCAGCATGGGGTTGGCCGACGTCGCGGTCTGGGTCACCTGCCCGGCCGTTTTGAGGATGATGCGGTCGTTGCGGATAATCACCTTGTCGCCTTCGGGCACGGTGTAGTCGAGCGCCATGGCCAGGCTGTTGTCGTAATAGAAGCGGCCTTTGAGCTCGATCTCGTTCTTCATGCGGCACACCTGTTTGCGCTGCGTGAAGTCGCACTGGATAGTCCTGTTCTCGCGGCTGGCTTCGGCGAGCCGCTCTTTGAACGACGCGGGCAGCCCGGCCCGGGCCGTGAGCCCCGACAGGAGCAGGGCGGGGATGAAAAGAAGTGACGCTATCTTCATGGTTTCTCGGTTTTAAACAGTTCGCATACGGTCGCCGTGCGGTACCCCCGACGTTCGAGGTCGTCGAGCACCAGCGCCAGCAGGCGTCCGGCGCCGGGGCGGTCGTCGTGCAGCAGGATCACCTTGCCGTCGCCCAGCCGTCGGCGGATACGGCGTGCCACGGCCTCGCGGCTGCGGTGCCGGAGCGTGTCGAGCGAGCGGATGCTCCAGCCCACGCAGCGGCTTCGCGTCCGTTTCACGGCGCGTGCCACCATCGGGTTCGTGACTCCGTAGGGGGGCCGGAAAAGGTCGGTTTCCACGCCGGTTATCCCGCGCAGCGACTCCCTGCACCGCAGGATGTCGGCCGCCATCGCCCCGCTTCGCCGCATCGGGAAGCCGGGGCTGTGGCTCCACGTGTGAATGCCGATTGCGTGCCCCTCGGCGGCCATGCGGCGTACGATCTCCGGGTGCAGCTCCGCCTTGCTGCCGATCAGGAAGAAGGTCGCCCGTACGCCGTGTTCCCTCAGCGTGTCCAATACGCGCGGCGTCTGCTCGGGGTCGGGCCCGTCGTCGAACGTCAGCGCCACGACGTGCCCCGCCGCCCGGTTGCGGCACAGGCTGCGGACATACGCCCCCAGCCTGATCTGGTAGGAGCAGTAGAAAAGGGCGAACCCCGCGGCGATTATGGCGATAATTACATACATGTCAATTCGATGGCGGATACGGTGCTGCCCGGGAAATCGTTGTAAAGCACGATCCTCTGCCCGGCGTTCCCCGCGTTCCCGATGTCCCCGGTGTCCTCGATGCTCCCGGCGTTCCCGATATTTCCGGCCTTACCCGTATTCCCGGCCTCCCCGGCGACCACGCGGCGGAACACCTCGGCGATGGCCGTGAAATGGGGCGTCACGCCGCTCATCGACGCACGTATAGTCCGGCGCTCGCCGCTTTGCGGCGTATTCCCCGGTTCCTCCCCGTTCCCGGCGGCCGCCCCCGTGCCGGGACTTCCCCCGGCCGGGATTTCACGGCCGGCGTTGTCCCCGGCCGATGTCCTTGTGCCGGCGTCTTCCCGGGAGTGGATTCTTCCCGTGCCGGCGCTTTCCCCGTCCGGGAATTCACTGCCGGCGCTTTCCCCGATGGCTGTGCCGTCCGGGAACCGGATCCCCGTGATCGCCGCGACCGAGGTGTCGAACGCTTCGGCGGTCAGCACGAAGAATACCGACGATTCGCCCCAGCCGCCCTGTTGTGCCACCCTGAGGCGTTGCAGGATTATCCCGGCCGACGGCGTCGTCTCGTCGAACGCCCCGACCAGCACCGCCCGCGACAGCCCCGCGCCGATGCGCAGTGCGGCATCCGTCAGGGCGTTCTCGAAGCTCGTCCAGCGGTTGGCGTAGGTCGTATTATAGCAGTGCAGCCCGCGCAGCAGGGCGATCTGCGCCCCGACCGTGTTGAACGTCGACTGGATGAACGGCGTCGGGTTGAGCATCCGCTCTTCGTTGGCGATCAGCGAGTCGAGGAATTTCTCGCTGTCGGCGATGCACCCCAGCCCCGTGGCCGTGACCACGGCCTCGACCGCCGCCCGGTCGCCGAATTCCAGCAGCGATTCGATGCCCGCCGCGACGCCCGACTTCACCACGCGGCTCATCCTCCGGCGGAGGTTCATTTCGGGGATCAGCTCCTTGATGTCGCGGCGCAGCCCGGCGCCCGATGTGATGCAGTTGACGTAGAGTTTCATTTGGCAAAGATTAACGAACAGCAGTTGCCGCCGAACCCGAACGAATTTGAGAGCACCGAACGTACGTCGGCCTCTTGCGTCCGTGCTACGGGGTGCAGCCCGAGTTCCGGGATCGGCTCCGCGAATCCGGGGTTGCCGTAGCGCAGCCCGTGTGTGATAGCCAGCACCGCCAATACGGCCTCGATGCCTCCCGCCGCGGCGAGCGCATGGCCCGTGTAGCCTTTCGTCGAACTGAACGGCGGCACCTGTCCGCCGAACAGCCGCCGCAGGGCGGTGCCTTCCGTGAGGTCGTTGTTCGGGGTCGCCGTGCCGTGGACGTTGATGTAGTCCACGCGGCGCAGCCCGCTTTGCGCCAGCGCCCCGGCCATGGCGCGGTATGCGCCCTCGCCCGTTTGCGACGAGGCCGTCTGGTGATGGGCGTCGTTGGCATTGGCATATCCCGCCAGGCGGCAGTAGGTGCGCATGCCTGGCCTTTCGTGCGTGAGGACGAGGTAACCCGCCCCTTCGCCCAGGTTCAGCCCGGCTCGCGTGGCGTCGAACGGACGGCAGGGCTCCCGGTCGAGTACCGAGAGCGAGTTGAAGCCGTTGAGCGTGAAACGGCAGAGGGCATCCGTGCCCCCGGCCACCACATAGTCGGCCATGCCGCTCCCGAGCAGCAGGGCGCCGGTGACGATGGCGTTTGCGGCCGACGAGCAGGCCGTGCTGACCGTCGCCGTGTAACCTCCGATACCGCAGTGGCGGGCGATCCGTTGCGTGCTGTCGGCACAGTCGTGCCCCGCCACGTCGCGCAGCCTCCCTTTCGCCTTGTCCGTGCGGAAGTCGCGGTAAAAATTCTCCGTCAGATCCATGCCGCCTACCGAGGTGCCCGAGACGAGTGCTACGCGCGCCCCGGCGGGGATCGCCGCATCCGCCACGGCCTGTGCGGCCGCCGCCATGCCCAGCAGGGCGGTGCGGGAGGGATGTTCGCGCTCCGGGATGCCGAGCAGCTCCCCGAGCGCCGCGTTGTCCCGTTTCACTTCGCCCACGGGCACGCCGACAGCAGAACCGAGAAGCGTCGGCTTCCCGATTCCGCTGCGTCCGGTGCGCAGGCTCCCGAGCGTCTCCCCGGCTCCGATGCCGATGGCCGAGACGATCCCTATGCCGCAGACGGCTATGCTCATTGCGGGCGGTTCTTGCGGATATAGTCGGCCAGCGTGGCTACCGAATAGAATATCGGTTTGGCCTGGGCCGGGTTTGCCAGCCGTATGCCGTAGTGTTTTTCGAGCAGGAGGGTGATTTCCAGTGCGTCGATCGAGTCGAGTCCCAGCCCGTCGCCGAACAGCGGCGCGTCGGTCGCTATCTCGTCGGCGGTGATCTCCTCGAGGTTCAGCGCTTCGATAATTTGTTGTTTGAGTTGCAGTTCCAGATCTTCCATCGTATTTTGTCCCGTTTTTTCGGTTAATGTCAGTTCGCAGTCGTAGCTGCCGCCGTCGAATTCGCACCAGCCCCACAGGACGGCGTCCATGCGCCCTTCGGCGATCAGCGAAGCGGCGTATTCCCGGATAAAGTTACTGCTTTTGTCCGGGAACGCAAAAAAAGTGCTCTCTCCCTTCAGCCCGTGCTTGATCGCCACCTGCCCCAGCATGATGTTGGGCAGCGTGTAGACGAACACCGCCGGTGAAGCCCCGCACCCGTCCCCGGCGTCGATGATCGCCTGGTGGCGCCGGTCGCTGTCGAGCGAGGCGCTGCGGTTGGCCATCACCACGCCGATGCGCTCCGCCGGGCAATCGGGCCTGTGTCCGGAGAGCAGTTCGCACGAGGCGACGTAGGCCAGCTTGCACAGGTCGTCCATCTTCGAGAATTTCATGTTCGGGTCTGCGAGCGCCCGGTATCTTTCGCGGATGAAGGCGTCGAACGGCAGCGAAGGGTGTTGCGCAATGACGACGTGAGCCGTATCGTGACAGCGGATTCCGCTGCCGTGTCGTCCTGTGCCGGTTTCCGCATGGCCGCCGGCCTTTTCTCCGGTGTCCGGATTCCCGTGCCCGACCGCATTTTTGCCACGCGCCCGGTCATTCGCGCTCATAGCCGTTCCGCTTCGGGCACAGGCAGCCTCCAGGCAGTCGTTCCCGCCTTGCACATCTGTGTTTGGCCCACACCCTTGTCCCGTTGCCGTTTCATTTCCGGGCGCGGCGTCGGGGCCCGCTGCGCGGCGGAATACGACCGCGGCGTTGCAGCCCCCGAATCCCGAGGCGGTTTTCAGCGCCGCGTCCGTCCGTATCTTGCGGTGCGCGGCGCTCACGTCGGGCGGGTAGGGTACCCCGCACTTCGCGTAGCCCTTCACCCCGAAGCAGGTGCCCTCGCACAGCTCCCGTACCGTAACGATGCTCTCGATCACGCCCGAAGCCCCCAGGGTATGTCCGAAATAGGGCTTCAGCGAGTTGCAGGGCACGCCGCACAATCCTGCGAGGTGCAGCGCCCTGCTTTCCATCTCGTCGTTGTAGACGGTCGCCGTGCCGTGGGTGTTTACCAGCCCGATCTCCCCGGCCCCGATTCCCGCCTCGGCGAGTGCCGCGCGGATAGCGTACCAGAGCCCGTCGCCTGTGCGCGAAGGCGCCGATATGTGGTTGGCGTCGTTCGAGATTCCGCCTCCCGCCACGCTCACGCCCGTGGCCGAGAGCCGTCGGTCGCGTGTCAGCAGGACGGCGCCGCACGCTTCGCCCAGCGTCAGCCCGTCGCGTGCCGCATCGTAGGGACGGCAAAGCGTCGGGCTCACCGACTTGAAGGCGTTGAATCCGCTGACGATGAAGTCGCTCAGCAGGTCGAATCCCGCCACGAAGACATGGTCGTACCGGCCGCTGCGGATCAGCCGCGCCGCGATGACGATGGCCGAAACCCCCGAGATGCAGGCGTTCGAGATCAGCAGCGGCCGGTGCGCGGCGTCGAAATGACGCCCCACGACCTCCGCGGTTCTGTTCAGGTCGCATCGCTCCGGGGCGCTCCCCAGCGACCCGATCTCCCCTTTGGTCGTCGCCAGGACGATCAGCACCCGCTTGTCGGCGGGCGTGACCCCCGAGCGGGCGACCACCCCGCCCAGTGTCGCCAGGACGAGCCGTTCCATACATGTATACTCTGCAGGGGGTTGTCCCGCCCCTGCCGGTGACCCCGCCGGTGACCCGGTCGTTTCCCATGCCGGCCCGGCTGCCGCTTCCGCCGTTTGTCCTGCCGCCGCCGGATTTGCGGCCGCCCCGGCCGTTTGCTCCGGCGCTGGCTCCGCTGCGGCCGCCCCGGTCTTTCCTGCCGGTCGTTCCGCCGCCAGCCCCGGCCTTTCCGCTGCCAGCGCCCCGAGCCGCTTCCGGTCGATCAGGCATACGGGCGTACTGTCGTGCCACGACGCCAGCGAGCTTTTCATGGCGCGTACGGCGGCCATGTTCTCCTCCGTGCCGAAGCCCAGCGCCGAGACCATGTCGTCGGGCCCCCACCAGACCGTTATTTCACTTCCCATCGCTCTTTCCATTTGCGGTAGAATTCCGGCGCGAGCAGTTGCAGTTCGCCCCGGCTGTCGAGGAACACCTGCGTCGAACTGCCTTCGGCCACCACTTCGCCGTCGGTGGCGCTGCGGATCGTGTACTCGAAACAGACCTTCGCCGCCTCGGTGGCGATATAGCGGGTTTCCACCACGGCCGAGTCATTCACTTTCAGCGGTTTCCTGTATTGCAGGTGCAACTCGACGATCGGCGCCGTGTAGCCGCTGGCATAGATGTCCATGTAACCCAGCCCTGCGAATTCGCGGCCGAACGCCTCGCGCCCGTCCTCGAAATAGCGCACGTATTCGCCGTGCCACACGATCTGCATCGAATCCACTTCGCTGAACCTCACGCGCAGCGAGGTTTTGTTCACGAGGCTCGCCTCGGTCTTTTTCCTGCGTACCATCACTCTTCCAGGTATATTTTCATCCGGCACTCGGCGACGGGTTTCCCGTCGCATTCCGTCCGCGCCGAAAGAAGCGTTACGTTCATCACCGTCTGTTCGATCACGTTCTGTGTGACGAGCCTGCTGCCTACCGGCGGCAGGAAGTGCACCTTCAGGTCGTTCACGGCGCCGATGTACCCCAGCAGCACCCTTTGGCCCATCGTGCGGCTCATGTAACCCGCCCTCAGGGCGGCCGACTGGGCGATGTGCTCCACGATGCCGCACTCGTCCAGCACCCCGTCCGCGACGAACAGGTTGTCCGCCGTAACGGTCAGCCCGCTGCGTGCGCATCCCTGCTCGTCGATGCCGTAGAAGGTGTCGACCATCACGATCGGCGTGCGCTGCGGGATGCAGTCCAGTATCTCGCCCGCCGTAATCAGGGTTTTCTCAGGTACTCCCATAAAGGCCCTTTTTTATTTCGTTTCAATCGCAGCGTATCCGCCAGCGCGCTCTGCGGGTCGTCGGGGAAAACCCATGCCTTACCCGTGGCCAGCGCGGCCTGCCGCACCTGTTCCAGGTCGAAGTCCGACGAGAGGTAGTAGGTCGGCCCCAGCAGGTCGTCGTCCCGGCCGATGGCACCCTCTTTCGCGGCCAGCTCCGCCAGCCGCGTATGCGGGTAGATGCGCATGCCCGCATAGGGGAACATGACGGTGTACTCCATCCTCCGCGAGTTTTCGATCGTTTCGCGCACGTTTTCGCGCGTGTCGCCGTAGCCGCCCAGGATCAGGAAGTGGGCGTAGTAGACGCCCTCGTCCAGCGCGAGCCGGCTTGCCCGCACGACGTCGCCGAACGTGAAATGCTTGCCGTAAGCCTCCAGCGTCCGGTCGCAGAACGACTCGGTGCCGAATTCGATGTGCGTAAGCCCCGAAGCCCGGAACAGCCGCATCTGCTCAGCGTCGATGCCCCGCGGCGAGAAGTAGGCGCCCCAGCGGATGTCCGTGCGGCGGCGGATCAGCGTCTCGGCCAGCCGGACGTTGTATTCCGGGCTGATGTTGAACACCGAATCGGTGAAAAACAGGTAGCTGATCCCGTAGTCGCGCTTGGCGCGGAGGATGTTTCCGGCGATCGCCTCCGGATCCATCGTCCGCACGCACCGCCCGTCGATCGAGGGGTACGAACAATAGATGCAGTCGTAGGGGCATCCCCGCTTGGTCTGTATGTTGAGCATCCCGCTCCGCTTCCAGTAATAGCCCGTTAACTCGGGCTCGAACTGCACCTCGATCGACGGCAGGTAGCTCCTGCGGCCGCTTCCGCGGCGTCCGTCGCGGGTGTAGACCGACGGGATGTCGATCTCCGTCCGGCCGCGCTCCAGCGCCCCGATCAGCTCCGCGAGCGGCCCTTCGCCTTCGCCGTGGATGCCGTAGTCGGCGCCCAGCTCCCGCATGAAAGCCTCGGGGTAGATCGAGAACCCTGCGCCGCCGATGATCAGGGGGGCGTCGCTTGCCGCGCGTATGACGTCCGCCAGCGCCCTGTACTGGGGCAGGAAACCCCGCCGGTCGAGCGAGTTGGCCCCGTCGACATTGCGCAGCGACAGCCCGATGTAACGGGGTGCCAGCATGCGGATACGCTCCGCCAGCTGCCCGTCCGTGAGCAGGTTGCAGTCCGCCATATCGACGCGTATCCCGCTTATCGTGCGCTCCAGATAGGTTTTCAGGTACGAAAGTCCGAGCGGATAAACGGGGTAGGGCGAGGTGTGCCGGTTGGCCGATACGAGTAATATGCTACATGCGCTCACGACCAGAACCGATAGAAGTTGAACCACTGCTGCGGGTAGCGTCTCACCACGGCTTCGAGCGAGCGTACGTAGCTGCCTAGCACGGCGTCGCGGGTCATGGGCTGCCCGTCCGGGATGTCGAAGATGAACCGGTAGCGCCTGCCGCGCTCGCGCATGGCATAGTAGAATACCACCGGGACGCGGAATTTCCCGGCGACGGCGAACGGCCCTGCCGGGAACGGCGCTTCGCGCCCCATGAAGGGCGCCTTCGCCGTCGGGCTGCCTTCGACGAAGCGGTCGCCCTGGAAGCAGACGTACTCCTTGCGGTCGAGCACCTCCTTGATGCGGAGGATCGACTCGATGCCGCCCTCGTTTACCGCGATCACTTTGTAGCCCTCCTGTTTGCAGTGCTTGTCCATGACGTTTTTGATCTGCCGCAACTCGGCGTCGTACATCACCAGGTGCATCCTGCGGGCATAGTCCCCGAAGAACCCGGCCCCCGTGCCCCAGCATCCGACGTGTGCGCCGATGATCACCGCCCCGCGCCCGCCGTCGAGCACGCGCAGGAAAGCGTCGTAGTTTTCGAATTCGAATTTGTATTTCCGCTCCATGCCGCTGCCGATGGCCACCCGGTCGATGATCGTCTGGCCGAGCGCATAGTAGTGGGCGTAGAGTTTCACCGCGGCCCGAAGCCGGCCGTATCCCAGGATGCGGCGGTTATAGAACCATATGGCCCGCGTGGCGCGGGGTGCGAAGGGTATGAAATAGACGACTACCAGCGAGAGGAAGGCATACGCGCCCCGTATCCCGGACACCCGCATCAGGAAGATGAAGAAGTTGTATCCGAAACCGCCGCCGCGCGAGCGTCCGCTCCACTGCTTGCCGTTATTTCCCATTCGTCCGGCTGATAATCAGGTCGTAGAAGTCCCGGAAGGTCTTCAGCTCCTTGAAATCGGGGCCCGTGAGCGTTACGCCGAAGTTCTTGTCGACGATCACCACGACGTCCACCAGGTCGAGGCTGTCCAGGTCGAGCGTCTCCAGCAGCGGGGCTTCGGGCGTAATGGTCGTCCGGTCGACTTCGAATTCATCGGCCAGTACGGTATTGATCTTTTCTATGAGTTCCTGTTCTGTCATTTTTAGGAAAGGGTTTATTTGTATTTCTTAACGATCAGGGTCGAGTTGGTGCCGCCGAAGCCGAACGAGTTCGAGAGGAAGCAGTCGAACTCCGTGTCCACCCTGCGGACGGGGATGTTGAGCTTCGAGGTGGCCTCGTCGCCCTCGGTGAAGTTGATGTTCGGGGCGATGAACCCGTGCCGCATCATCAGCATCGAGTAGACCACTTCGCTGGCCCCGGCCATCCACATTTCGTGGCCGGTCATCGACTTGGTCGACGCCACGTAGGGGTTGCAACCGGCGAATACCCCGGCTATCGCCTCCGCCTCGTTGTAGTCGCCCAGCGGCGTCGAGGTGGCGTGCGCATTGACGTAGGGGATCTCCTCGGGCCGCATTCGGGCGTCCTCCAGACACCGCAGCAGCGAACGGCGCGGGCCGTCGACGTTCGGCACGGAGATATGCTCGCCGTTCGACGAGAACCCGTACCCGACCACTTCGCCCAGGATTTCCGCGCCCCGTGCGACGGCCGATTCATGGCTTTCGAGGATCACCGTCGCCGCACCCCCGCTCGGCACCAGGCCGTCGCGGTCTTTGTCGAATGGGCGCGATGCCGCCGTGGGATCCGATTCGCGGGTCGAGAATGCCCCCAGCCCGTCGAAGCTGCCCACCGAGTAGAGGTTCACCTCCTGTGCGCCGCCGCAGACCACGCGCTCCTGCAACCCCTGCCTGATCATCAGGTAGCCCATGCCGATGGCGTGCGACCCGCTGGCGCAGGCCGCCGAGAGCGTGAGGTTGATGCCCCGCAGGTTGAAGATCACCGAGAGGTTCATCGTCACGGTCGAGTTCATCGACTGGAAGATGTTGCCCGAGCCGACCATCGCCGTGTTCCGCCTGGCGCGGATGATGTCGATCCCCTCGATCACCGGCGCCGCACTGCTGTCGTTGCCGTAGATGATCCCCACCTCGTTCGCCGCCAGGTACGCTTCGTCCATCCCCGCGTTGCGCATCGCCTCGGCGGTGGCCATGTAGGCATATTCGCCCTGCTGGGGCAGGCACAGCCGCTTGCGGCGGTCGAGCACCCCTTTCAGGTTCGGTTGTTCCACGATCCCCGTCAGCGACGAGATGTATCCCAGCTCCCTGCGCGCCGGGTCGAGCCCGATGCCCGAGCGTCCCTCGCGGAGCGACTGCGTGACTTCTTCCGTATTTTTTCCGATGCAGGCCCAGATGCCCATTCCGGTGATAACTACTCTCTTCTCCATGGTCTCAGGTATATAATCCCCCGTTGATCGAAATGACCTCCCCCGTGATGTAGGAGGCTTGTTCCGAGATGAGGAACATCGCCAGGTCGGCGACTTCGGCCGGTTCGCAGAAGCGTCCGGCGGGTATCTGTTTCTTGAGCTCCGCCTCGTCGATGTCGGCGGTCATGTCCGTGCGCACGAACCCCGGGGCGATGGCGTTCACCGTCACCCCCTTCCTGGCCACCTCCTGCGCCAGCGCCTTCGTCGCGGCGATCACGCCGCCCTTGGCCGCGGCGTAGTTGGCCTGCCCGGGCAGGCCCTTGATGCCCGAGAGCGAGACGATGTTGACGATGCGCCCGAAACGGTTTACGAGCATCCCCTTGAGCAGCGGCCGCGTGACGTTGTAGAACCCGTCGAGGCTGGTGCCGATCACCGAGTGCCACTGCTGCGGTTCCATCCACATCATCAGCACGTCGTCGCGGATGCCCGCGTTGTTCACCACCACCTCGATGCAGGCGCTTTCGTGCGCTTTCTGCCAGGCGGCGATGGCCGCCGCGCTCTCTTCGCCCGAGGCCACGTCGAATTGCAGCGCCTCGCCGTCGCCGCCCGCGGCGCGGATGCCCGACAGGGTCTTTTCGGCCTCGGCGGCGTTCGACTTGTAGTTGACGAGCACGTGGTAGCCGCACCCGCCCAGTTTGAGGCAGATTTCGCGGCCTATGCCCCGGCTGCCGCCGGTCACGAGTGCGTATTTATTTGTTTTTGCCATTTTCTGCGGTTATAGCTTCCTGCAACTCCTCTCCCAGCGAGCGGCGTACGACTTTGCGTGCGGCATCCGCCTGGGCGTTGAACCCCGTGAATTCACTGGCGCGGCCTTTCTGGAGCTTTGCGCGCCAAAGTTCCCGGCCGTCGGTGGTCAGAATCGAAACGGTCGTGAACATACGCGCACCCCACGAGATGCTGAACCCCGAGCCCTTCTTTTCGACGCGGATGCGGAGTACGAAATCTGCGTCGGCCTTGTCGTCCACCACCTGCCAGCGGTTCCATTCGGGCCCCTTCAGCGCCGCGATAAAAGGTTTCGCGTCGTCTTCGATATTGTTCCTCACGTCGATGAATTCGACATAAACCCGGTTGCCGTCGGCCGTCAACCGTCCCAGCGAAATGTCTTGGGCGGATGCGCAGAAAAGAGCGCACAATGCCGCCGTCAGGGTGGTCAGAAGGTTTTTCATAGGGAAGCGGGATGGGTTTTCAGGAGGTTTTCGATGGCGGCGATCTCCCTGTACTTGGGCCTGTCGTCGGCAAAGCGCGGCGCGATGGCCCGGATGTCGGCATACAGTTGCCGCGTAGTGTCGGAGAGCTCCCCGGCGCATTGCAGGTAATCCGTGGCCTGCGCCAGCGCCAGCATCTCGATCGCGACCACCTGGTACCCGTTCTCCACGACCTGCCGCGTGAGCATCGCCGCGTTGGTTCCCATGCTCACGATATCCTGGTTGTCGTTGTTGTTCGGGATCGAGTGGA
The DNA here is from genome assembly GCF_025145285.1 of Alistipes onderdonkii. NCBI lineage: Bacteria > Pseudomonadati > Bacteroidota > Bacteroidia > Bacteroidales > Rikenellaceae > Alistipes > Alistipes onderdonkii. The sequence goes on along the minus strand of NZ_CP102251.1, from coordinate 1,481,426 downwards.
CGTACATCGGATTCGAGAGCGTCTGCGACTCGGCCGTGGTCGAGGTCGCCGTGAACTGCGCCGCCTGCAACCCGTAGTTGAGCCCCAGCTTGCCGAGGTTCACGAACGGCGGCAGCGTCTCGTTGATGCGGTCGTGGAAAAGGTAGTTCAACTGCCGTTCGGCGAGCATCGTCATCTTCGTCACGGCGATCTTGAGCTTGTCCATCTCCAGCGACACGTAGTCGCCGTGGAAATTCCCGCCGTGGTAGATCGTTCCCGCCGCGGGGTCTACCACCGGGTTGTCGTCCACCGCGTTGAACTCCTCGACGAGGATCTTCTCGGCCTGGGAGATCGTTTCGAGCACCGGCCCCAGGATCTGGGGGATGCACCGCAGCGAGTAGTAAGGCTGCACCTTGTGCCTGAAGGTGGGCGCCGCGCCCGTGTCGCCGCTGTAAAGTTCCGCTTCGCGTTTGCGCAGCCGGCGGCTCGTGGCGCATATGGCGCGCATCTGCCGGGCGATCTCGATCTGCCCCGCGTGGAGTTTGTATTCGTTGAGCGCCCCGGCCATGAAGTCGTCGTACGATTCCACGATTTCGTTGAGCATCACCGACGCCTTCACCGCCCACCCCAGCAGGCGGCGCGCCTGGGCCAGATTCACCAGTCCGATGCCCGTCATCACGGCCGTGCCGTTCGTGAGCGCCAGCCCGTCGCGGATGCGGAGCCTGAGGGGCGCTATGCCGCATGCCGCCATCGCCTCGGTAGCCGGGACGGTTTCGCCCCGGAACGAGACCTCCGCCTCGCCGATCAGCGCCAGTACGATGTGCGCCAGCTGCACCAGGTCGCCGCTTGCGCCTACACTGCCGTGGCGCGGCACGAGCGGGTATATTTCGTTGTTGAGGAAATCGGCCAGTATCCGCACCACGTCGGGGTGCACGCCCGACTTGGCGTTGAGGAACGTTTGCAGCCGCGCCAGCATCGCCGCCCGCACGCAGATGTCGGGCAGCGTTTCGCCCGCGCCGCAGCTGTGCGAACGGATGATGTTGTACTGGAGGCTGTTCAGGTCGGCGTCGCCGATCCGGTACTGTGCCATGGGGCCGAACCCCGTGTTGATGCCGTAGATGACCTTTCCCTGCTCGAATTCCTCCAGGAAACGGTAACACGCCTCCACTTCGCGCAGGGCTTCGTCGTCGATCTGTATTGCGGCCTTGTTGAAAATCCGGTCGTTTATGGTATTTAGGTTCGAACGTAGCATTTTTTGAGCCGGTTTATGGCTCCAAAATTACAAAAACTATCTCAATAAATATTTATAAGTTTGTTTTTTTGTTTATATCGTCGGGCGATGCGGTCTGGCGCCTAAGGCTGCGGGCGGCATCCGTGCCCCGGAAAAACAGCGGAGGGCACCATCGGGTGCCCTCCGCCGCCAAGGCATATCCTGCGTGTTATTTCACGCCGAACTTGTAGATGCAGACCTGCGTATAGGTCTCCCCGGGGCGCAGTACCGTCGAGGGGAAATTGTCGTGGTTGGGGCTGTCGGGGAATTTCTGCGTTTCGAGCGCCAGCGACTCGCGGTAGCGCTGCGGTTTGCCGTATTTGCCGATGCTCGTGCCGTCGAAGAAGTTGCCGCTGTAAACCTGCAGCCCGGGCTGGTCGCTCAGCACCTCGATGGTACGTCCCGAGGCGGGTTCCCAGACCGTGGCGGCCTGCTCGATGCCGCTTGGGGTCTTGCGGTCGATGACCCAGTTGTGGTCGTAGCCGCCGCCGTTGCGCAGCTGCTGGTTGTCGGCTCCGATGCGCTCGCCGATGGCGTGCGGCTCACGGAAGTCGAACGGCGTACCCTCCACCGGGGCGATCTGGCCCGTGGGGATCAGCACCGAGTCCACCGGGGTGGTGTGGCTGGCATTGATCGTCATCACGTTGTCGAGCACCGTGCCGTTGCCTTCGCCCTTGAGGTTGAAGAACGGGTGGTGCGAGAAGTTCGCGACGGTGGGCTTGTCGGTCGTGGCCTTGTAGTCCACGCGGAATTCGTTGTCGGGGGTGAGCGAGTAGGTCATCTCGATATCCAGATTGCCCGGGAACCCGTCCTGTCCGTCGGGATGGAGGTAATGCAGCACCAGTTTGTCGTCCGTGGCCGACACTACGTCCCATACCACCCGGTCGACGCCTTTCAGCCCGCCGTGCAGCGTCTGCCCGTTGTTGTTCAGGGGAAGGGTGTACTCTGCGCCGTCGAGCGTGAAGCGCCCCTTTGCGATGCGGTTGGCGTAGGGGCCTACCACGGCGCCGAGGAACCGTTCGCCCGTGTTGTCTATGTAGCGGCCGATGTTTTCGTAGCCCAGTACGATGTCCTCGTAGCGGCCTTCGCGGTCGGGCGTCCAGAGCGATACGACGCGGGCGCCGTAGTTGGTGACCTGCATGGTGATGTCGCCCGCATGGAGCGTGTAGAGTGCGACGGGTTTGCCGTCGACGGTGGTCTGGAATGCCTCTTCGGGCAGCAGCGGGAGTTCCGTTTTCTGCACGCCGCACGCAGCCAGCAGCGACATGCCGAGTAGGATAAGCGATTTTTTCATCGGTTTCGGGTTTTTTTAAGTTTTTTCAGCACGTAAAGATAAACGATTCCGGCGAAAAACGTGCGCTGCGGCCTGGTTTTTTGCCGGAGCCCGTACGGTTTCGGCACGCTTTCGGACATTTGCGGCGTATATTGGCGGGATTTTGCTATTTTTGCCAGGGACATCAGCCCGCTCCATGAAACAGAAGCAGATATTCACGTTCCGCGATGCGGAGAAGCAGGTCGCCCCCGCGGCCTTCTCGATCATGCTCAAACCGGCGGGCTCGGCCTGCAACCTCGACTGCCACTACTGCTACTACCTCGACAAGGCGGTGCAGTACGGCGGCCGCCAGGCCGTGATGGACGACCAGCTGCTGGAGCTCTGCATAAAACAGTACATCCGGGCCAACGAGGTCGACACCGTGCAGTTCTGCTGGCACGGCGGCGAGCCGTTGCTGCTGGGGCTGGATTTCTACCGCCGGGCGATGGAGCTGCAGCGCAGGTACGCCGACGGCAAACGGATTGAGAACACGTTGCAGACCAACGGTACGCTGGTCGACGAGGCGTGGTGCGACCTCTTCGCCGCCAACAATTTCCTGGTCGGCCTCTCGCTCGACGGGCCCGGGGATATCCACGACGCCTTCCGCCTGACCAGGGGCGGCAAACCGACCTTCGAGCGCGTGATGCGGACGGTCGGGATGTTCGGGCGCAGCGGCGTGGAATTCAATACGCTGAGCGTCGTGAACCGGTGCTGCGAGGGGCGCGGCGGGGAGATCTACCGCTTCTTCCGCGACGAGGTGCACAGCCGCTTCATGCAGTTCCTGCCCGCCGTCGAACACGTCGTCGACAAACCGGGACACCACCGTCCGCTGATCGTCCCGCCCGGACACGAAGGGGCGCGGCTGGCCGGCTGGTCGGTCTCGGCCGAAGGCTACGGGCATTTCCTGTGCGATGTTTTCGATGAGTGGGTCGTAAGCGACGTGGGGCGCTGTTTCGTGCAGTTGTTCGACGCCTCGCTGGCGCAGTGGTGCGGTGTGCAGCCGGGCGTCTGCTCGATGGGCGAGACGTGCGGCGACGCGCTGGTCGTCGAGCACAACGGCGACGTCTACTCCTGCGACCATTTCGTCTACCCCGAGTACAGGCTGGGCAATATCCGCGAGACGCCCCTTGCCGAGCTTTACCGCTCGCGGAAACGCCGCGAATTCGGGCTGGACAAACGCAACACGCTGCCCGCCGGGTGCCTGCGCTGCAACTACTATTTCGCCTGCCGGGGCGAATGTCCCAAGCACCGTTTCGCCCGCGGGGCCGACGGCAGCCCCAAAAATTCGCTCTGCGAGGGGCTGATGCATTATTTCCGCCACGTCGAACCCTACATGGAATACATGCGCGACCTGCTCGCGCGGCAACAATCCCCGGCCTGGGTCATGCCTTTCGCCCGCAGGCGCATGGGGCTGATGTAGCCGTCCGTTGCCGATCCGGTGGCCCGGCGCACACCGGTCCGGCCTTTCCCGCTCCGGTTTAACTTTCCCCTGCCTCCCTCTGATTCCCTGCCGGTGTTTTCTTCCGTTTTTTGCGGAATACCCACAGCAGCGGCAACCCCGCTGCGAGGGTCAGCCATGTCACCACGCCCAGCGCGTCGGTCACCCCCTCGACATAGGTTTGGGAAGCCGATACTGTTTCGTGCGCCGCATGGAAGGCCGTCCGGGCCGAGTAAACGGCTGTCAGGATGGCGATGCCGATGCTGCCTGCGAGCTGTTTGATGCTGTTCGAGATACCCGCCGCTGCGGCCATGTCGTGCTGCGTGAGGTTCCGCAGCGAAAAGAAGTTCAGCGGGGCGAACGTGAGCCCCATGCCCAGCCCGCGGATATAGAGCACGAAGAGGATATGCCGGTGGGAGGTGTGGAGCGAGAAACGGCTGGCCAGCCAGAAGCTCAGCGCCAGCAGCAGGATGCCCGCCGCCGTGAGCAGCAGGGGCTTGACGTAGCGCGTGAGGTAACCCGATACGGCCGACAGCACCCCTTGTATGAGCCCCACGGGCAGGAATACGCTCCCGGCCATCAGCGCCGTGTAGCCCAGCCCGCGCTGCATGTAGAGCGGCAGCAGGTAGGTGCCGCCCAGCATGCCGATCGAGAAGAGCGTCAGCACGGCCATCGAAACCCCGAAGTTGCGTTCCCCGAGCAGGCGCAGCTGCAGCAGCGGCGCCGGGCTGCGCAGCTCCGTGCGGACGAAGTAGGCGAGCGCGACGGCTGCCACGGCGAAGCAGCCGATCACCGTGGGCGACGCCCAGCCGTCGTGGTTGGTCGGCGAGTTGCCCCGCGCCAGCGCAAAGATCGCCAGCGGCATGAAGAGCGCGATGGCCACGAATCCCCGCCAGTCGAACGGGTGCCGCGCCGGGCTTTTCCATTCTTTCTGGATAAAGGCCGAGAGCAGGATGGCGAGCACTCCCACGGGGACGTTCACGTCGAAAATCCTGTGCCAGCTGTACGCATCGACCAGATAGCCGCCCAGCAGGGGACCGAACGAGATCGAGGCGGCCGCCGCCATTGCCCACAGGCCGAGCGCCAGGCCGCGCTCCTCGGGGCGGAATTCGCGGGTCACGATCGCCAGTCCCAGCGACTGTATGATACCGCTGCCGACGCCTTGCAGGGCGCGTGCCCAGATCAGGAACAGGTCGCCCGGGGCTTTGCCGCAGAGCCACGACCCGAGCGTGAAGAGTGCCAGCCCCAGGATATAGATGCGTTTGTTCCCGAAGCGGTCGGCGAACCATCCCGCCGAAGGGAGCATGACGGTCATGGTGATCATGTAGGCGGTGATGACCCATTCGGCCGTCGAGATGCCGATGCCGAAAGCCGACATGATGGCCGGCAGCCCGACGTTGACCACCGTCACGTCCAGCACGGCCATGAACGTCCCGAGCATGATCATGCCCAGGATCCACCATTTGTAGGCGGTGCTTTGCCGGATATGTTCGCCGAGGGTCGCCATCGGCGGGCGATACGTCAAAAAAATGCCACTCTGCCGATGCCTGCCGCATGGGACGCCCGTCCTTTTGCGTTTTTTCCCTTTCCGGGTTTTCTTCGCCTTCCCCGGATGCTCCTCCCGGCTCCCTCTGTCCGCCGCATGGGGTTGTCCGTTTGCCGCATGGGACACCCGTCCTTTTGCGTTTTTTCCTTTCCGGGCTTTCTCCACCTCCCCCGGATGCTCCTCCCGGCTCCCTCTGTCCGCCGCATGGGGTTGTCCGTTTGCCGCATGGGACGCCCGTCCTTTTGCGTTTTTTCCTTTCCGGGCTTTCTCCGCCTCCCCCGGATGCTCCTCCCGCTCCCCGCCGTCCGTCCCGTTGCGGTAGCGGCCCGAAAAAAGGGGATGCCGCTGGAAAGCGGCATCCCCGTACGTGCAGGCCCTGTAAGCCGGGTTCTGTTCCCGGGGCGAACCCCGGGCCCCTGTCATTTATCTAGGGCGGCAGTCTCCTGCCGTCTCAAGCAACCTACCCCCCGGCATCGGGCGAGCAACCCTTAATTGCCGGTATACACGGTCTTGCAACCCGCGAGACGTACTGCCGGGCGGCATCGCTGCCCCCGCGGTGGGCTCTTACCCCGCCTTTTCACCCTTACCCGCCGGGATTACGAAAATCCCCTGCGGGCGGTCGTTCTCTGTTACGCTCCTATACCCTCACGGATATCAAGTCGTTAGCTTGCGCGGTGCTCTGTGTTGCCCGGACTTTCCTCTCCCGGCCTCGGCCGGCAGCGACAGGGCGGGCCTGCCCCGCAAAGGTAATAAAATTCGGCGGATTCCCGCTCCGGGGGCGCGATTTCCGGGCATAGGCCGGGAATATCCCGGCTTGCCGCCATGGTATCCGCGTCCATGCCGTGCCCGGGCTCCCGGCCTGTGCCGTGACGCATTCCCGCCGGGCGGCAGGGGGCTTCCCCGTGAAGGCGGCGTATCGCCGCCGTCCCGGCCTCCGCCTTTTCCCTGTCGCCGGATACGGCGCTGCCTGCGCCGTTTCCCCCCCCCGTTCCCTTTCGGCATACTCCGTCCGGACGCACCGTATGCCCCGTACGGAATCTTTTTTGCAAATATTGGATAAAGTTGTATTTTTGCTCAGTCCCTCCGCCGTTCTTCGGGGCGGCGGGACAGAAGAATATACCGGCCGATGGCAGATAACGCGCATACGATCGACATACAGGACAACCGCACGGTTGTCGGATTGCTCCGTGCCGGGGATGAAAAATGTTTCGATGCGCTTTTCCGCCGCTATTACAAACCGCTCTGCACCTACGCCACGCGCTTCGTGCCGCCGGTACGCGCCGAGGAACTCGTCCAGGACACCCTGATGTGGGTGTGGGAAAACCGCACCTCGCTGATTCCCGAGATGCCGCTCAAATCGCTGCTGTTCACCATCGTAAAGAACAAGTCGCTTAACAGCGCCTCGCGCGACACGCTCAAGAACCGCATCATCCGCCAGCTGGCCGAACACTACGAAGAGACGTTCGACGACCCCGATTTCTACCTCGAGGGCGAACTGGTGCAGCGGCTGGCCGAAGCTCTGCGCAAAATGCCTCCTGAATTCCAGCAGACCTTCCGTATGCACCGCCTGGAAGGTATGACCCACAAAGAAATAGCCGCCCGCCTCAACGTTTCCCCGCAGACGGTCAATTACCGTATCGGGCAGACCGTGCGCCTGCTGCGCGAGGAACTCAGCGATTACTGGCCGCTGCTCGTGCTGTTGCTGTGCCCTGACCTCTCCTGATAAGGAAATCTGAATTTTTTTTCGCCTTTCCGTTAGCATCCTTTGCTGACGGATTGTATTACTTTATAGACAAGCAAACAGCATGGCAAATTTCGAAATCGACGAAGAGGTATTGGTAGCCTTCCTCAAAGGCGAGCTGGACGCAGCGCAGGCGGCGGCCGTAGAGGCGTGGTACGACCGCTCGGCTGCAAACCGCAGGATGCTCGGCCAGGTCTATTATATATTATATGTCAGCGACCGTATCAACGACGCGGCCGGTATCGACGTCGAGCGTTCGCTCCGGCAGTTCAAGCGCCGCATGCACGCCGGACGCCGTATCCCCCTGCGCCGTGTCGCGGTGCGTATTGCCGCTGCGGCCGTGATCGCCGCGGTGCTCCTGGCCGGCGGGTTCACGACCGTGTCGCTTTCCAAGCGCCTGGCGCAGCCCGTGACCGTCGTCACCCAGCTGGGCGAGCGGTCGCAGGTGGTGTTGCCCGACGGGACGAAGGTGTGGCTCAACTCATCGAGCAGCGTGGAGTACGTTGCCCCTTTCTTTTCGCGCCAGCGCCGCGTGAAGATGGAGGGTGAAGCCTATTTCGAGGTCGAGCACGACCGCCGGGCGCCGTTCGTCGTGTCGACCAACGGCCTGGACATCGAAGTCCTCGGCACACGTTTCAACATCCGCAACGACGACAACGAGCACCGTGTCACCACCGTCCTGCTCGAAGGCGCCGTCAAGGCCTATGCTTCGGGACGCGAGCAGGCCTCGGTGCGCCTGCACCCTGCGCAGCAGCTGGTTTTCGACACCCGGACGCACGCCATGCGCCTGACCGACTGCCCCTCGGCCGAACGCTCGATCAACTGGATCGACGGCCGCTTCTGCTTCGAGCACGATACCTTCGGGGAGATCGTCGCCGAGCTCAAGCGCTACTACAACGTCGACATCCGCTTCATGGACAACCGGCTCCGCGACATGCGCTTCTCGGGCAATTTCCGCGTCGAGGACGGCATCTACCACATCATGTCCGTATTGCAGCTGACCTATAAATTCAATTACAGGATCGTCGGCAACGACATCGAACTCTACGCAAACCCTGAACGATAACCGAATACGAACTTAAAATCTTTCGATCCGCCTATGGAAAATTAATGTCCTTTCCCCCGGATGCCGCACTCTGTGGCGGCCTGTTTCGACACCTAACCATTACAACTAACCTAAAATCTGATCCATGAAAAAAACTAACCTTGCGACAGGCAGGGGAGGGCATGTTGTCACGGCATGTTTCCGTTGTCTGTTCGTTATCCCGATGCTGCTCCTGGGATGCTTCGGCGCCACCTCTGCCGCGGCACAGACGCAGCAAGCCCTCTCGCGTGTGAGCCTCGATGCCCGGGACGCGACGGTCATCACGGTTTTCCAGGCTATCCAGCAGCAGACGGGCTGTTCGTTCGTCTACAATACGTCGGACATCGACACCGACCGCAAAGTGAGCCTCTCGGCGCACGACGAACCGCTGCAGGCCGTGTTGGACAAGCTCTTCGCGGGTTCCGACATCGCTTATACCCTTCGGGACAAGCACATCGTACTCTCGAAGAAAGCTAAAAATTCCCCCCCCCACAGCGCCCAGGGCGGCGTTACCGGAGTCATAAAGGACGATAAGGGCATGCCCCTGGTCGGCGCCACCGTGCTTATCAAAGGTACGACGACGGGTGCCGCCGCCGACGTCGACGGCAATTTCTCGCTTCCGCAGGCCAAACCGGGGGACACGCTCGAAATTTCGCTCATCGGCTATACCAAACAGGAGCTTCCCGTCTCGGGATCCGCCCCGTTGTCGGTGGTCATGCACGAGGATAACGAAGTGCTCGACGCCGTGGTGGTTACCGCCCTCGGCATCAAAAGGTCGGAGAAAGCACTGACCTACAACGTGCAGGAGGTCGCGGGCGACATCGTCAACACGGTCAAGGACGCCAACTTCATGAACTCGCTTTCGGGCAAGGTCGCCGGCCTTCAGATCAATGCCAGCGCCTCGGGCGTGGGCGGTTCCACGCGCGTGGTGATGCGCGGCGTGAAGTCCATCAGCGGCAACAACAACGCCCTCTATGTGATCGACGGTATCCCGATGCCCGACCTGCGTTCGTCGCAGACCGAGGGCACCTACGAAACGCCCGACGGCGGCGATTTCGAGGGTATCTCGAACCTCAACCCCGAGGACATCGAATCCATGACGGTGCTTTCGGGCGCCACGGCGGCCGCGCTCTACGGTTCGCAGGGTGCCAACGGCGTGATCGTCATCACGACCAAAAAGGGCGAGGAGGGGCGTGTGCGCGTGAACTACGCCAACAATACCACCTTTTCGTCGCCGTTCGTCATGCCGCAGTTCCAGAACACCTACGGCACCGAAGCTACGGCACCGTCCATGAGCTGGGGTACGAAGCTCTCGACCCCGACCTCGTACGACCCCTCGGATTTCTTCCAGACCGGCTTCGAGGAGACCAATGCGATCTCGGTTTCGGGTGGTACGCGCGTGAACCAGTCCTATTTCTCGGCCGCTTCGCTCAATTCGCGCGGCATCATCCCCAACAACGTCTACAACCGGTACAACTTTACCTTCCGCAATACCACGCAGCTCATCAAGGACAAGCTGACGCTCGACCTGGGCGCTTCCTACATGCGCCAGTACAAGCGTAACCCGCTCGTGCAGGGCCTCTACCACAACCCGCTGATTCCCATTTACCTTTTCCCGCGCGGCGACGACATTTCCAAGTACGAGGTTTACGAGCGTTACGACGCCACGGCGGGCTATATGAAGCAGTTCTGGCCCCTGGAGTTCATCACCGGCGTCGAGAACCCCTGGTGGATCACCAACCGCGAGCTGTTCGAGAATACGGCGCACCGCTATACGTTCAACGCCACGCTCAAGTGGGACATTGCCGACTGGATCACCCTCACGGGGCGCGTGCGCACCGATAACATGGTGATGAACTATACGCGTAAGATCTATGCCTCGTCCGACAAGCTGTTCGCTTCCGAGTACGGTAACTACCAGAACAACAAGATCCACCACAACAACCTCTACGCCGACGCCCTGCTGTCGATCAACAAGAGTTTCTTCGACGACAAGTTCTCCCTGTCGTTCAACCTGGGTGCGAGCATTCTCGACGACAAGAACGACGGCGAAGGCTTCGAGGGCCACCTGGCCACCATCGCCAACAAGTTCTCGGTCTACAACGTGGATATGAGCCATTCGCAGACCAAACCCTACGCCGACCGCTACCACGACCAGACGCAGGCCATCTACGCCACCGCCCAGCTGGGATATAACGGCATGGTCTACCTCGACGTGACGGCGCGCAACGAGTGGGCGTCGCAGCTGGCCTTCACGCCCCATATGAACATTTTCTACCCGTCGGTGGGTCTTTCGGCCGTCATCTCGTCGATGGCCGACCTTTCCAAAGCCGGCATTTCGTTCCTCAAGGTGCGCGGCTCGTATGCCGAGGTGGGCAACGCCCCGCAGCGGTTCATCACCGGTGTGAACACCCCCTTGCTGACCGGCGGTATCGTTTCGTCGGACTCCTATGCCCCGGCTGTCAACCTCACGCCCGAGCGCACCAAGTCGTTCGAGGCGGGTCTGAACGCCAAGTTCCTCGGCAACAGGATATGGATGGACTTCACCTATTACAACACCAACACCTATAACCAGCTCTTCAGCTACGATGCACCTCCCAGCACCGGTTACAAACGTGCCTATGTCAATGCCGGCAAGGTCAACAACTGGGGTATCGAAGCGGTCTTGGGTTACAAGAACAAGTGGCGCGACTTCTCGTGGTCGACCAACGTCAACTTCTCGATGAACCGCAACAAGATCAAGGAACTCGTCCCCGAGGGGACGCGCGACGTGGCCGGCAACCTGATCACCATCGACGAGGTGAACATGGACTACGGCGGCTACCGCATGAAGATCAAGGAGGGCGGTTCGATCGGCGACTTCTACGTGACGGGGCTCAAGACCGACGACCAGGGGCGCATCTATGTCGACCCGAATACCAATACCGTCACTACCGATCCCAACACGTGGCTTTACGGCGGCAATACCGAAGCCCGCTTCCGCCTGGGGTGGAACAACCGGTTCTCCTACAAGGGCGTGAACCTCGGCGTGCTGTTCGATGCCCGCATCGGCGGCCAGGGCGTCTCGGCGACGCAGGCCCTGATGGATCGTTGGGGTGCCTCGCAGGATTCGGCCGACGCCCGTGAAAACGGCGGCGTCTGGATCTCCGAGGATCAGAAAATCCCCGATGCCAGGGTCTTCTATGCCAACAACGGCAACGGGCTTTCGATGCTTTCACACTACGTTTACAGCATGACCAACGTCCGCCTGCGTGAACTTACGCTGGGCTACGACCTTCCTTCCAGGTGGTTCAACGACAAGGTCGGCATGACCGTGTCGCTCGTGGGCCGCAACCTGTGGATGATCTACAACAAGGCGCCGTTCGATCCCGAGATCACCGCTTCCACGGGTACCTATTACCAGGGGCTCGACTATTTCATGCAGCCCAGCTCCCGGACTATCGGCTTCAGCGTAAGACTCCAATTCTAAAACTTCAGACCAATGAAACGATTCAATCATACAATAGGATTTTTCGCCGCCGCGGCGCTTGCCGCCTGTACCGGTGACTTCGAATCCTTCAACACCAATCCCGATGCGGTGCAGTCGGTCGACAAGAAGACCTACATCACCACCATGCAAATGGATGCCGTGATTCCGTGCAGCGACGTGGGGGCCAACGAGTTCCAGCGTGCCTGCAACCTGATGGGCGACGCCTTCGGCGGCTATCTCTCCCCGATCCAGGCCTTCAACGGCGGCAGCTATACCTGTACCTACGACCTCGACGGTACGGATTACAACAACTATCCCTTCTCGGTGGCTTTCACCAATGTGATGCCTGCATGGCTCAACCTCAAGTACGCCTACCAGAACGGGCAGGTTACCGACGACGTCTTCGCCGTTGCCGAGGTCATCAAGGTGATGGCCCTCCAGCGTACCACCGACATCTACGGCCCGATCCCCGTTTCGAATTTCGGCCAGACCGAAAACCCCTACGAATCGCAGGAGACCGTCTACAAGAACCTTCTCACGGATCTGAATGCCGCCATCGTGGTGCTGAAGGAGTACGCGGCCAATGCGGGCGACGCCAGGCCGTTGCAGAAGGTCGACGCCGTTTACCAGGGCGACTATGCCAAGTGGCTCAAGCTGGCCAACTCGGTCAAGCTCCGCATGGCCATGCGCATCCGTTTCGTCGAACCCGCTCTTGCCCGCACCTATGCCGAGGAGGCCGTCAGTGACGGGGTGATGACCGCTTCGGACGACGGGGCGTGGCTCAAGAGTTCCGGTTCGGTTCAGGTGTACAACCCGCTCGAAGAGACGTGGAACGCCTATAACGACACCCGCATGGGTGCGACCATCGACGCTTACATGAACGGTTATGCGGATCCGCGCCTGCCGGCCTATTTCAAAACCTGCGAGGACAGCAAGTACCACGGCGTCCGCAGCGGCCTCAGCACGATGCTCAAGGCGGACTATGCCGGACTTTCGGTGCCCAACGTCGCCAAGGATACGCCCGTGGTGTGGTTCCTCGCTTCCGAGGCCGCTTTCCTGCGGGCCGAGGGTGCCATGCTCGGCTGGGAGATGGGCGGTGACGACGAATCGTTCTACAAGGCGGGTATCGAGCTGTCGTTCCTCGAACACGGGCTCACGGCCGCTGCCGCTGCCGCCTATGCCCAGAGCACGGCCGAGCCCCAGGCGTTCGAAGACGCTTCGGCCGCCTCGACGAAATACAACGCCTCGAAACCTTCGTCCGTCACCCCGAAGTGGAATGCCGGCGCCGGGGACGAGGAGAAACTCGAACGGATCATCACGCAGAAGTGGATCGCCATGTTCCCCAACGGGCAGGAAGCCTGGTCGGAATTCCGCCGCACGGGCTACCCCAAGGTGATCCCGATCGTCAACAACCTCAGCGGCGGCAAGGTCGATACCAACGTCCAGGTGCGCCGTATGACCTTCCCGCGTTCGGAGTACTCGAACAATGCCGCCGGCGTGGCGGCTGCCACCGCACTGCTCGGCGGAGCCGATACCGGCGGTACGAAACTCTGGTGGGATAAGAAATAATGAACCTAAAAACAACACGGAAGATGAAAAATTTCTTGAAATACGTCGCGGCCCTTGCGATCGTGGGTGCCTTTTTCGTCGCTTGTTCGGATTGGACGGATCCCGAGCGTGAAATTACGCAGCATCCCGACCAGCAGTCGCCCATCCTGCGCGATAATGCCTACTACCAGGCCCTGCGCGAATACAAAAAGACCAAGCACAAGATCGCTTTCGGCTGGTACGGTTCGTGGACGGCCGTGGGCGCATCCTACCAGACCCGCCTGCAGAGCGCTCCCGACTCGATGGATATCATCTCCATCTGGAGCCAGTGGCATTCGCTGACCCCCGAGCAGATCGCCGACAAGGAGTTCGTGCAGAAGATCAAGGGCACGAAGGTGACCTTCACGATCTTCTCGGACAAGATGCCCGAGCCGTTCCTCACCGAGATCGGCGGCGGCGAATACACCGACGAGGCCATCGAAGCCTATGCCAAGGCTTATTGCAAGGACTCGATGGACAAGTACAGCTACGACGGCATCGACATTGACTACGAACCCGGCTACGGCGCTTCGGGGCCGTTCGTGGGGCATGACAACGAGTTGTTCAGGAAGCTGATCCTCGCCATGAGCAAATACGTCGGCCCCAAGTCGGGGACGGGACGCCTGCTTATGATCGACGGCGTGCCCTATGCCGTGCATGCCGATGTGGCCGACTGCTTCGACTACGGCATCGTGCAGGCTTATAAATCCTACGGCTATACCGATTTGCAGAGTCGCTTCGACGAAGCCGATAAGAAAGGCTGGAAGCCCGAGCAGTATATCTTCGCCGAGAACTTCGAGTCCCTCTGGAAAAACGGCGGCGTGTCGCATGAGTGCCGCGACGGCCAGTGGGTCAACTCGCTGCTGGGCATGGCGCGCTTCAACCCCACGCAGGGTTTCGGCGCCGGTTTCGGTGCCTACCACATGGAGTACGAGTACGGGAATTCGGCCATGCCTTACAAGTATATGCGCGAGGCGATCCAGGATGTGAACCCCGCCGGCGGCGACCTGATCGTCGGCCTGACCTCGACCGCCCTGTCCAAATACCTGTTCCTGGTCGGGGACGACGGTACCATCACGGGCGAGGTGGACGAAAAAATCCGGGTCGAGCTGGCGCGTCCCGCCCCTGCCGACGTTTCGTTCCCGCTGGCGCTGGACAACTCGCTGGTCGAGTCCTACAACGAAGAGCACGGCACCTCCTATGAGGCGATCGACCCCGCACGGGTGTCGCTCGGCACGCTCAGCGTGGCGGCCGGGGACTTCATGTCCGATGAGGCGTCCGTTACCGTAAGCTCCGCCAATATCGAGAAGGGATACTACCTGCTCCCCATCGTCGTCGAGCTTCCGCAGGGCGATGTCTACACCTCGAAGGAGACACTGGTGCGTTACGTGCTGGTGACTGTGGCGGCGATGGAGATCGACGTCGATGCCACGGCGCTCACGGGCGTGAAGATCGAACCGGCTTCCGGCTGGACGATCGTCTGCTACCAGGGCACCGCTTCGAGCGGCGCCAACGGCGTCTGGAACCTCGATTCCGATACGCAGAAAGCCCGCATGTTCGACGGCAAACTCGACTCCAACTGCTGGTATGCCGCGAGTGCGTCCTATTCGTGGGGGAACGGCGGCAATTTCATCATCACGCTGGACAAGGCCTACGACATCAACGGCTTCCGCTGGCATATCTACTACGAGGACTCCAACCCCGAATGTACCGATTTCCAGTACAGCGAGGACGGCACCAACTGGTTCAGCCTGACCAACGAAATTTCGTTCGTCCCCAAACTCACGGACGAAGGCTGGAAGATATTCCGGTTCAAGAAGACCGTGAAGGCCCGCTACATCCGGGTATACGTCGGCCGGGTGACCGGGTATACCAGCATGAACGAGGCCGAGATTTTCGCCCCTGCAAACTAAACCTAAAACAAGAGAACTATGAAACTGAAATATTTGGTCGCTCCGCTGTTGTTCGCCGCCGCTGCGGTCACGGGCTGTCAGGAGACTGCGGAGACCTATCCTGCGATCTACATGACCGATGCGCAGAGCAATCCCGACAAATCCATGACCATCGACGAACCCCCTGCCGAGACCTCGATCACCGTCTCCGCCTCGGTGGTCGCCGAGCATGACATCCACATTCAGCTCGAAGTGCGCCCCGACCTGCTGGCCGCCTATAACGACAAATACGGCAAGAACTACCAGATCCCGCCCGCCGACAGCTATTCGCTCAGCTCGACGGAAGCGACCATCCTGGCCGGCTACAACACCTCTTCGGAGATCGGTTTCACGGTGACGTCCGTCTCGGAGTTCGCCGAGGGCGTGACCTATTGCGTCCCGGTGAGCATCAAGACCGTATCGGGCGGGATGACCGTGCTCGAACCGAGCCGCACGCTCTTCATCGTGCTGAAGACCCCGGTGATCAGCAAGGCGATCTACCTGGGATCGAGCAACATCTACAAGGTGACTTCGTTCCAGGAGAATTCCGACCTGGCAGCCCTTCCGCAGCTCACGCTCGAAGCCCGCGTATACATGCTCGGCTTCCAGACCCGCGATCCTTATATCAGCTCCATCATGGGTATCGAGGGCATCTGCGGCGTACGTTTCGGCGACGTGAAGGTCGATCCCGACTGCATCCAGATCTGTCACGACTCCTACCAGCCCGCAGCTACCGACAAGCCGTTCGACAAGGAAAAGTGGTACCACGTCGCCGCAGTCTGGACGGGCTCTTCGTGGGACATCTATATCAACGGGCAGTATGCCACGGGCGTGGAAACGCAGGGCGAGACCATCGACCTGACGAGCGACAATTCGGGCGGTTTCTACCTGGGAGCCTCCTATGGCGGCGGCCGTACGCTGAACGGCTATGTCGCCGAGTGCCGCGTATGGACACGCGCCCTCTCGCAATCCGAGATCGCCAACAACATGAACTATGTCGACCCCACGTCCGACGGGCTGCTCGCTTACTGGCGCATGAACGCCTGGGAGCCCAACGACAGCGGTTCCGGCAATATCGTGCGCGACCTCACGGGCCACGGTTACGATGCCGTCGGCGGCAGCTCCAACCCGACGATGATGGACACCAAGTGGAATTAGTCCGCTTATAGACCGACAGGGGCCGTGCGACCCCGGCATAAGCCGGGTTGCACGGCCTTTTTCATACTCCTGCTTCGGGCTGTCCCTGCTTCGGGCTGTCCCTGCTTCGGGCTGTCTCTGCTTCGGGCTGCAAACCCGCCCCGGATGGCGGCCCGTCGCGGCCTGTCGTGGCCTGTCGGCGGTTTCGGTTTCCGGCTGTCCCCGTTCCCCGACGGTTTCCGGACGCGGGTTGCTCCGGTTTTCGGCTGTCCCCGTTCCCCGACGGTTTCCGGACGCGGGTTGCTCCGGTTTTTGGCTGTCCCCGTTCCCCGACGGTTTCCGGACGCGGATTGCACTTGCTTCCGGCTGTCCCCGTCCTCCGACGGTTTTCGGCTGCGGTTTGCCTTTGGCTGGCTGTTCTCCGGCGGCGCCCTTCCGGCTGCGGCCACGGCTCGCTCCGCCCTCCTCCGGCTTTGCCGGTTCATCCCGATTTGTTGTTGTACCCGACCTAAAGACCTTATGAAAAAAATCACGCTTATCTCTTTTTGCCTTGCCGCTTTCGCCTTTGCTTCGTGCGCCGGCGGCGGGTGCCCGGCCACGGGCATCATCCCGGCCCCGCAGCAGGTGACGTGGGGCGAAGGTGCCTTCCGTATGCCTGCCAAGCTGTTCTACACGACCGACCTCGACGGGCAGGACAAGGCCGACCTCGCGGCGTGGATGCAGCGTGCCGCGGACGGATTCTTCCCCGCCTCCTTTGCCGAGGCCTCCGACGGCGACATGCCCGCACTCGAACTGCTTCGTACGGGCGACGGCGCCCCCGAAAGCTACCGTCTCGACGTCTCCCGCACAAAGATCACGCTCACGGCCCCCGATGCCGCAGGGTTGTTCTACGGACTCCAGTCGCTCGCACAACTGGCCGGGCACCACGGCCGCCGCATTCCGGCCGTCACGATCGTGGACGCCCCGCGCTTCGGTTACCGGGGCTTCATGCTCGACGTCTCGCGCCATTTCCGCGACAAGGAGTTCGTCGAACGTCAGCTCGACCTCAT
Organism: Alistipes onderdonkii; assembly: GCF_025145285.1. Taxonomy (NCBI): domain Bacteria; kingdom Pseudomonadati; phylum Bacteroidota; class Bacteroidia; order Bacteroidales; family Rikenellaceae; genus Alistipes; species Alistipes onderdonkii. The sequence goes on along the minus strand of NZ_CP102251.1, from coordinate 1,463,883 downwards.
GGCGCGCTACAAGCTCAACCGCTTCCACTGGCACCTGACCGACGGAGCCGGATGGCGCATCGAAATCAAAAAATACCCCGCCCTGACCGACATCGCCGCCTGGCGTCCCTATCCCGACTGGGAGGGATGGAACTTCGGCGGCAAACGCTACTGCCACCGCGACGACCCGGCGGCCGCCGGGGGCTATTACACGCAGGACGACATCCGCGAAGTGGTCGAATACGCCCGTGCCCTGCATATCGAGGTGATTCCCGAGATCGAGATGCCGGGGCACAGCGAGGAGGTGCTGGCCGTTTACCCCGAACTCTCGTGCAGCGGCAAACCCTACACGAACTCCGATTTCTGCATCGGCAACGAGCAGACGTTCGAATTCCTTGAGAGCGTGCTCTCCGAAGTGATCGGGCTCTTCCCTTCGGAATATATCCATATCGGCGGCGACGAGGCTTCGAAATGGGGTTGGCGCACCTGCCCCGAATGTGCCGCCCGGATGCGGCGGGAGGGACTGCAGGACGTCGATGAACTGCAAAGCTACCTGGTGCACCGCATCGGGACGTTCCTCGCCGCCAAGGGCCGCCGCCTGCTGGGCTGGGACGAGATTCTCCAGGGCGGGCTCGCGCCCGGCGCCACGGTCATGTCGTGGCGCGGCACCGAGGGCGGGATCGCCGCGGCCAGGGCCGGACACCGCGCCGTGATGGCTCCCTCGAACTACTGCTACCTCGATTTCTGCCAGGACGACCCCACCCGCGAGCCGGTCGCCGCCGCGGCGTTCCTCACCCTCGCGCAAGCCTATTCCTACGACCCTGCGCCCGATTCGCTGGGTGCGGATGTCGTGCCGATGATCCTCGGCGTGCAGGGCAACCTGTGGTGCGAGCACGTGCCCACAGCCGAACATGCCGAACACATGATCTGGCCGCGCCTGCTGGCGATCGCCGAAGTGGGGTGGAGCGCCCCCGAACGTAAGGATTACGACGACTTCCACGCCCGCGTGCTCGACGCCGTGGCGTGGATGCAGCAGCGCGGATACCACCCCTTCGACCAGAAAAATGCCGTCGGCCCCCGCCCCGAATCGCTCGATACCCTGCATTGCCTTTCGACCGGCAGGCAGGTGGTTTACCGTACGCCTTACAGCCCGAAATACCCGGCTGCGGGCGACGCTTCGCTGACCGACGGGCTGTGCGGCGGGTGGAACTACGGCGACCGCCGCTGGCAGGGGTGGCTCGATACGGATGTCGAACTGGTCGTCGACCTCGGGGAGCGCCAGCCTGTGAAACGTATCGCGGCCTGTTTCATGCAGGGTTTCTATGCCGACATCTGGATGCCCCGTGCGGTCGAAATCTCGGTTTCGGATGATGACAGGCACTATACGCCCCTTGCTGCGGTCGAAAACGACATCCCGTTCGAATACAAGCAGGATTGCTACCGCGAGTTCGGCTGGTCGGGTCAAACCGCGGCGCGTTACGTGCGGCTGAAAGCCCTGCACAACGGCCATCCCGGCGGCTGGATTTTCACCGACGAGATTATCGTGGAGTAACCCCGCGGGGCGGCCCTTCCCCGGATCGCCCCCCCCCCGGGCACGCATTGTCCCGGAGCGGGGCTGTCTGACGAGTCCTTTTTTACGTTTTCACCCCTGCCGGAGCAGCCTCCGGCAGGGGTGATTTTTTGTTTTTCGGGGTTTTGGACGGCCTCTTGAGGATACGACGCGCCCCTTCCGTCGGTTTGCGGCCTCCTTGCACCGATCCGGCTGCACCTCCCCGATGCTGTCCGGATCGGGGCTCCTTCCCGCGATGCGCCCGACCTTGCGCCCCTTTCGTCCTTGTCCCGGCTTATCCCTGCATCCGTCCTGTGCCTGCCCGCAGGCACCCCTCCCCTCCGGTTACTTCTCGCGGAAAATGTTGAGGTGCGCCAGCAGCGGGTTGCGGCGGTCGAGCAGCAGGAACTCCGCCAGCAGCAGCACGAGCGCTGCGATGAGCAGGTATTGGTACTGCTCGTTGAACTCCTCGAAACGCATCATCGACAACTCGGTCTGTTCCATTTCGTTGATGCTCTTTACGATCTCGTCGAGGCCGATCGACTGCTTGGTCGAACGCACGTAGGCGCCGCCCGTGATCCCGGCCACCTCGGAGAGCATCTTCTCGTCGAGCTTCGAGACGACCATGTCGCCCTTCTCGTCCTTGATGAACTCCCCGCCGATCTGGATCGGGGCGCCTTCGGGCGTGCCGATGCCGATGGTGTAGATGCGTATGCCCATCTCCGCGGCGCGTTTGGCTACCGCCAGGGCGTCGTCCTCGTGGTTCTCGCCGTCGGTCACCAGGATGATGACCCGGCTGTGCGTCTCCTCCGTTTCGCCCGAAAACGACAGCAGCGCCTGTGACAGCGCCTTGCCGATGGCCGTGCCCTGTACCGACACCAGCGACGGGTCGATGCGCTTGGCGAAGGCCTTCGCCATGCGGTAGTCCGACGTGATGGGCAGCTGTACCTTCGGTTCCCCGGCGAAGACGATCAGCCCCACGCGGTCTTGCCTGAGCCCGTCGAAAAGTTTGTTGATGGCATATTTGGTGCGTTCGAGCCGGTTGGGTTCGAAATCCTCGGCCAGCATCGAGTTCGAGACGTCCACCACGAGCATCATCTCCACGCCCTGCGCCTTCTCCTCGCGGAGCTTCGATCCGAACTGCGGGCGTGCCACGGCCAGTATGAGCAGGACGGCGGCCGTGCAGAAAAGGATGAACTTGAGCGCGGTGCGCCCGGTCGAGACCTCGGGCATCAGCTCCTCCAGCACCTCGGGGTTCCCGAAGCGTGCGAGCCTTTTGCGGCGGCGTGCCGCCGCTGCCCAGAAGATCAGTACCAGTGCCGGTATTGCCAGCAGCAGCCAGAGATATTGCGGATTTGCGAATCTGAACATAACGAATGCCTGCCCGGCGTATTGTTTCCCGTTTGCTGTCCCTGTCCGACCCGCCGGGTTTGCATTAAGGCACCTGGGGTGCCTGTCGGACAGCGACATTCCCTCCGCAATCCTCCTTCCGGCAAAGGGAGGGCTTTGCCGGCGTCCGGGGCGTGGTGCCCGTCAGGGTATCCGTTTGAGCACCAGGTTCGTGAACAGGAACTCTGCGAACAGCAGCAGCAGTCCCGCCAGCGCCCACATGAGGTACTGTTCGTGGTAGGTGACGTGTTCCGTAACCTCCACCTTGCTCTTTTCCAGTTGGTTGATCTGGTCGTAAATGGCTTTCAGCTTGGCCTTGTCCGTGGCGCGGAAATACTCCCCGCCCGTCATCCGGGCGATCGACCGCAGGGTCTTTTCGTCGATCTCGACCTTGGCCATCACCGTGCCGCCCGTGGGCGTGCCGTAGATGTCCACGGCGGGGTAGGGCGCCATGCCCTCGGTGCCGACGCCGATCGTGTAGACGCGGATACCCTGCGCCTTGGCGATCTCGGCCGCCGTCTGGGGTGCGATCTCGCCGCGGTTGTTCACGCCGTCGGTCAGCAGGATGATTACCTTCGACTTGGCCTCGCTCTCGCGCAGGCGGTTGATTGCCGTTGCCAGGCCGTTGCCGATCGCCGTGCCGTCTTCGATCAGGCCGCTGCGGATGCGCGACAACAGGGTCTGCAACGTCCCCTGGTCGGTGGTCAGGGGGCTCTGCGTGAAGGCCTCGCCCGCGAATGCCACCAGTCCGATCCGGTCGCCGTAGCGGTCGGCGATGAACGATCCGGCCACCTCCTTGGCCGCCGTGATGCGGTCGGGCCGGAAGTCGCGTGCCAGCATCGAGCCCGAGACGTCGATCGCCAGCATGATGTCGATGCCCTCGGTGTTCGTGTGCGAAAGCCGCTCCACGTCCTGCGGGCGCGCCAGCGCCACGACCAGCAGCGCGAATGCCGCCGCACGCAGCACGAACGGCAGGTGCCGCAGGTAATAACGTATGGTCTTCGGGGCGCGCACGACACCGTCGACCGACGAGATCTGTATCGCCGCCCCGCCCTGCAACGTCCGCCAGACGTAGTAGCCGGCCATCGGTACGAGTGCCGTCAGCAGCCACAGATAGTATGGTGATGCGAAATGCATAGTCCTTGTGTTTTACCAGTTTTTCGTTCCCCGGACGACGACGCCCTGTTTCTCCTTCAGCTTGTCCTGCGTGCGGTCTTCCTGAGCCTGGATGGCATCGAGCATCTGTTCCTGCTCCTGCGGGGAGATACCTGCCGGAACGGGCTGCTGCTGCCCCTCCTGGTCGCCTTCGCCCTCCTTGTCCGGCTGCGAAGGATCCTGCTGCCGGTCGCCCTGCTGTTCCTGGTCGCCGCCCTGCTGCTCCTGGTCATCGCCCTCTTGGCCCTTGTCGTCCTGCTGCCGGTCGCCGTCCTGTTTGTCCTGTCCGCCGCCCTGTTGCTGCTGATCCTGGTTCTGGTCTTTGTCCTGGTTCTTGTCGTCGTCGCCGCCACCGCCGCCGTCCTTGTTATCGTCTAACAGGCGCTTGGTGTAGGCGTAGTTGTACTTGGCCTGCTGGTCTGCAGGATTCAGCCGCAGCGACTGTTTGTAGCTTTCGAGCGCCTCCTTGTATTTCTGCTGCTTGAACTGGGCGTTGCCGAGGTTGTAGAACGCTTCGGCACGCTCCCCGTCCGCACGCAGCGAGTCGGCCGCAGCTTTGCGCATGGTCTGCTCGGCCTTGTCGAACCGTTCGGCCTTGTAGAAGGCGTTGCCGAGGTTGTAAGTCGCCTCGAACGACTCCGGTGCGGCCTCCAGCGCCCGCTCGTAACGTTCGATGCTCTTCTCGTAGTTGCCCTTGTTGTATTGCCGGTTGCCGCGCCGCACCTCGCTGCGTTCGGGCATGTTCTGTGCCGAAGCCCCGAGCGCGGCCAGGAGGAATACCGCTGTGTATATGAGTTTATACATCTGTCACGCATTTTAGTTTTTCGCCGGCTCCTGCTCTTCCGTTTCCTCCTCCGCCTCGGCGACCTTGGTCTCCTCGACGAAATAGTAGGCTTTCAGGTAGTCGGCCTCGTTTTGCTCCGCTTCGGGCGTCGCCTTGGCGAACTTCACCAGGTCGGCGTCGCGCAGGATCGCCGTCAGATCCATCCGGGCCTTGTCGGGCAGTTCCTCCGCGCGCATCGTCTCGATGATCTCGTCCGAGGTCATCTCCATGGCGCCGAAGCCCCACCGTGCCGCGACGTAGGTGCGCAGGATGTCCGTCAGTGCCGAATAATATTGCTTATGCTTGTTGTTCTGCCACAGCTTCTGGTGGTGCAGCGCCTCCAGCGCCTTGATCGCCACGACGTGCGGCGGCTGGGGCGGTGACGGCCTGAACAGGTCGCCGAGGCGTTTGCCGCGGCTCTCCAGGTAGCGCTTCAGCGCATAGGCCGCCGCCAGCAGCAATACGAGTGCGAGCGCGCCCCATTGGGCGTAGCCGCTGACCTCCCCGAACCGGAACGGCAGGTTCCACTGGGGTTTCACGTCGTAGATCGACTGCGATGTCGAGTCGATCTGGAAAGTGGCTACCTCCAGGTAGAGCGAGTCGCGCGCCCAGAGCGTGTCGACGATGTTCTTGTCGGCATAGAGCACCGCCGGGCGGCCGAGGTTCCACTTGCCCTCCTCGAACGCCGCCAGCGTGTAGCGCTTGCGGAGTTTGAGATGGCGGCCGTCGCGTTCGAGCGTGTCGACCGGATGCTCCTTGTAGAGTTCGATGGCGCTTCCCGGCTTGTCCTCGAATTCGGGGAACTGCACCACCTGCACCAGGTCTTTCTCGACGTCGACCATCAGGTCGAAACGGTCGCCGATCATGACGCTGTCGGGCTGGATGTGCGCCGTGACCTGCGGCACGTCGGACTGGGCCCGCGCCGCTGCGCCCGCGAGGAGCAGCGCTATTGCAAAAAGTCGTTTCATCGCTGTTTGAACAGTTTTATCAGTTCCGACACATAGTCGCCCTCGGTCGAGACCATCGCCGTGTCGATGCGGTTGTGCTTGAGCGTCGATTCGATCTGTGCGCTGCGCTGCCGCCATTTTTCGGCGTAATGCTCCCTCACGGCGCGCGACGAGGTGTCGACCCAGACCTTACGTCCGCTTTCGGCGTCTTTCATCTCGACGATTCCCACGTCCGGCAACTCCGTTTCGCGCGGGTCGTAGACGCGTATGCCCACCAGGTCGTGCTTGCCGCCGGCGATCTTCAGCGCGTCGTCCAGCGCCGCCCTGTCCTTCGAGGAGTCCATGAAATCCGAGAGGATGAAGGTCGTGCAGCGTTTCTTGTTGACGTTGGTCAGGAACCGCACCGGCTCCGAGAGCTTCGTCCCCGCCGATTCGGGCCGGAATCCCACCAGCTCGCGGATGATCATCAGGATGTGGCTGCGCCCCTTCTTCGGGGGGATGAACTTCTCGACCTTGTCCGAGAAGAAGATGCAGCCCACCTTGTCGTTGTTCTGTGCGGCGGAAAAAGCCAGCACGGCGGCGATCTCGGTGATGATGTTCTTCTTCAGGCGTTCGGTCGTGCCGAACATGCGCGATGCCGAGACGTCGACCAGGAGCATCATCGTCAGCTCGCGTTCCTCCTCGTAGATCTTGATGTGGGGTTTGCGCGAGCGCGCCGTCACGTTCCAGTCTATATCGCGCACGTCGTCGCCCGCACGGTACTCCCTGACTTCGGAAAACGACATGCCCCGTCCGCGGAAAGCCGTATGGTACTTTCCGGCGAAGATCTCGTTCGAAAGACCCCGGGTCTTGATCTCGATCTTCCGGACGCGTTTCAGAATATCGTTCTCGGTCTGCTGCATCGTTAGGGTACGATTACGTTGTTGAGGATGTCGGTGATGATCTCTTCCGAGGTGATGTTTTCGGCTTCGGCCTCGTACGTCAGGCCGATGCGGTGGCGCAGCACGTCGTGGCAGACGGCGCGCACGTCCTCGGGGATGACATAGCCGCGGCGGCGGATGAAGGCGTAGGCGCGTGCGGCCTTCGCCAGCGAGATCGACGCACGGGGCGAACCTCCGTATGCGATCAGGTTCTGCAGTTTCTGCAGGTTGTATTCCGCCGGCTCGCGCGTGGCGAAGATGATGTCGATGATGTATTTCTCGATCTTCTCGTCCATGTAGACGTCCTCCACGACCTTGCGGGCCTTGATGATGTCCTCGGGCGAGATGACCTTGTTGACCTGAGGCATGCCAGCGCCCGAGAGGTTCATGCGCACGATGTCGCGCTCCTCCTGCTTCTTGGGGTAGGAGATCTTGGCCTTGAGCATGAATCGGTCGACCTGCGCCTCGGGCAGCGGGTAGGTACCCTCCTGCTCCAGGGGGTTCTGCGTGGCCAGCACCAGGAACGGCTGCGGCAGCGGGTAGGTCTGGTCGCCGATGGTCACCTGCCGCTCCTGCATGGCTTCGAGCAGTGCCGACTGCACCTTGGCCGGGGAGCGGTTGATCTCGTCCGCCAGCACGAAGTTGGCGAACACGGGGCCTTTCTTGACCACGAACTCCTCGTTCTTTTGCGAGTAGATCAGCGTACCGATCAGGTCGGCCGGCAGCAGGTCGGGGGTGAACTGTATACGCGAGAATTCGGCATCCACGGCTTTTGCCAGCGTGGTGATGGCCAGCGTCTTGGCCAGTCCGGGCACGCCTTCCAGCAGGATGTGTCCGTTCGACAGCAGCCCGATCAGCAGCGTGTCGACCAGATGGCTCTGCCCCACGATGACCTTGCCCATTTCCGTGCGGAGCGTATCGACGAATACCGATTCGCGTTCGATCCGCTCGTTGAGTTCTTTGATGTTGATGACTTCGCTCATTGTTTTATTATATGTTGAATTTCATGCTTCATACCCTGCGCCGGGCACTCTTGCCCGCAGCCTCCGCATCCGCCCGGCGCAAACGCTGCCGTATTGTCGTCGGATTTAACCTCTTAACGAAAGTAATGCAAAGATATTATTTTTTCCGGGATTTTTTTCATTTCCGCCCGGATTGCCCATAATCCCGTCCCCCGAAACGACCGGGGCGGGGCTCTGGCGCGGTTTCGGCGCTTTTCCCTCCTCTCCCGGTTTTGCCGTGCGGCTTCTCTTCTTCCGGCCTGCCCACCCACCCCTCCACCGTTTCCCGCCCCGTCCCTCCTCCGTTTCCCTTGCCTTGCTTCCGGGATTTGTCCGCTCCGTCCGCTTTGCACGTGCCTCTTGCCCCGCCTTCATCTGCGCCATCCTTCGGTTTGCCCCGTGCGCCATCCTTGGGCGCCGTCCCTGCGGCCTTTTCGGAGAAAGGCGCGCCTTTTCGGAGAGGGCTTGCGAAAAAGTATTAACTTTGCAGCCATGGAACCCAAAGAATCTCCGATACTGCAAGGCCTGAACCCCGCACAGCTCGCTGCCGTGGTCAACTACGACAGCCCGTCGCTCATTATTGCCGGCGCCGGTTCGGGCAAGACGCGCGTGCTGACCGCGCGCATCGCCTATATGATCGAGCAGGGCGTGGCGCCCTTCAACATCCTGGCGCTCACCTTCACCAACAAGGCCGCCCAGCAGATGCGCGAGCGCATCGCGCAGATGATCCCTGATAACCGCAGCCGCTATATCCGCATGGGTACGTTCCACTCGGTCTTTTCGCGCATCCTGCGCGAGAACGCCGAAAAGATCGGTTTTCCCGAGTCGTTTACGATCTACGAGCCCTCGGACTGCAAGAACCTCATCAAGACCATCGTCCGCGAACTGAACCTCGCGGACGAGAAATACAAGCCCAACCTCATCGCGTCGCGTATCTCCTACGCCAAGAACTGCCTGGTGACGCCCGGCGCCTACCTCGCCAACTCGGTCTATGCCGCCGAAGACCGGCAGGCGCAGATCCCCGAGTTCGGCAATGTCTACAATATCTACTGCCAGCGCTGCAAGCGCAACGGCGCGATGGACTTCGACGACCTGCTCTTGCAGACCAACATCCTGCTGCGCGACGCCCCGGACGTGCTGGCGCGTTACCAGGAGCTGTTCAAATACATCCTGGTGGACGAGTACCAGGACACCAACTACGCCCAGTACGTCATCATCCGCCGCCTGTCGCAGCTCCACTCCCGGGTCTGCGTCGTGGGCGACGACGCACAGTCGATCTACTCGTTCCGCGGTGCCAAGATCGAGAACATCCTCTCCTTCCAGAAGGATTTTCCTGCGGCCAAGGTCTTCAAGCTTGAGCAGAACTACCGCTCGACCCGCACGATCGTCGATGCGGCCAATTCGGTCATCGTCCGCAACTCCAAGCGCATGGAGAAGCACTGTTTCTCGGCCGGCGACGTGGGTGAGCCGATCCGCATCCTCAAGGCCTATACCGACCGCGAGGAGGCCGAAATAGTGGTCTCCGACCTGCGCGACAAAGTCCGCTCGACGGGCGACGACTGGTCGGAAGCGGTGATCCTCTACCGCACCAACAACCAGTCGGCCGTGCTGGAGGATAACCTCCGCCGCCGCGGCATTCCCTACCGCATCTACAAGGGCAGTTCGTTCTACGACCACAAGGAGGTCAAGGACATGCTGGCCTATATCCGGCTGGTGATCAACCCGCGCGACGACGAGGCGTTCAAACGCATCGTCAACTATCCGACGCGCGGCATCGGCGACACGACCGTGCAGCGCATCGCGCAGCTGGCCGCCGAGCGGGGCGTCTCGATGTGGGAGGCGGTCGACGCGCTGGTCGCCGAGCCGGCCGCCGATCCCGTGCAGAAGACCATCGCCCGCAAGGTGGCGGACTTCGTGGCGATGATCCGCTCGCTGTCGCTCGCCCGCAACGAGAAGGGGCTTTACGACTTCGGGCTCGAGATCGCCACCCGCTCGGGCATCCTCGCGGCCTACCGCGCCGAGAATACCCCCGAGGCGACCTCGGCATTGGACAATATCGAGGAGCTGCTGAACTCGATGCAGGAGTTCAAGGAGCGGTGCGACGCCGAAATCCGCAACGGGGAGCGTCCGCAGGACGAAGAGGCGACCATCGAGGAGTGGTTGCAGAACGTCATGCTGGTGACCGACATGGACAAGGACGACCCCGAAGACCGCAACAAGGTGACGCTGATGACCGTCCACTCGGCCAAGGGGCTGGAATACAAATACGTGTATATCGTCGGGCTGGAGGAAAACCTCTTCCCCTCGCAGCGGGCCGCTGAGTCGCCCGACGGCATGGAGGAGGAGCGGCGCCTGTTCTACGTGGCGCTCACCCGGGCCAAGGTCGAGGCGACGATCTCCTACGCCGAGATGCGTTTCAAGTGGGGCAACATGGAGTTCTCGCGCCCGAGTTGCTTCTTGCGCGAGATCGACCCGAAATATGTCAGGGCCGACTTCGGTTCCGACACCGACGACGCCCGTCCGCACCGCTCGCCCGACGGGGCAGCGCCTTCGGCCATCGACGAACTGCGCCGCCGCTTCGACTACCGTTTCCAGCAGAAACAGCAGGCTGCGGGCAGGAACAATGGCGGCGGCCGGCCGGGCAGCAACCCCGGCCGCGGCAATTTCGGCGGCCGCCCCTCCGACGGCGAATCCGGCCCTGCAAGGCGTTTCGCCCGGGCTGCGGCACCCCGCGACGCCCGCCCGCAGGGGCGTCCCGACCCGGCGCTCGTCCAGATCCCGCGCCCCTCGACCGACGGCATGCGCCGCATCGGTGTGCGGCAGGCGGCCGACGGCGGCGTGCCCCTGGGCGAGGCGATGCCCGTCAGCGGCGATTATACCGTGGGGCAGCGCGTCGAGCACCCCAAGTTCGGCGTGGGTATCGTGCAGCGCATCGAGACCCTCGCCACCGACCACAAGCTGGTCGTGGCCTTCGATGGCGCGGGCGAAAAGACCCTGCTGGCTAAATTCGCCAAACTGACCAAACTCTGATCCGGCTATGGAAACCCCGCTCGTATCGGTCTGCATGACCACTTACAACCACGAAGCTTACCTCCGCCAGGCTGTCGAAAGCATCTTGGCGCAGGAGACCTCATTTGACGTCGAACTGGTGCTGGGCGACGATTGCAGTACGGACTCCACGGCCGCTATTTGCCGCGAATACGCGGCGAAATACCCCGGCCGCGTGCGTTTCGTCACGGGCCAGCGCAACGTGGGCTGGCGTGCCAACTATCTCCGCACGTTCGAGGCCTGCCGCGGGAAATACGTGGCCTACTGCGACGGCGACGACTGGTGGAGCGACCCCCGCAAGTTGCAGATGCAGGCCGACCTGCTGGAGTCCGACCCCTCGTGCGGGATGTGCTATACGCGCGCCAGCAACTATTACCAGAACACCGGCCTCACCGAACCCGACCACGAGGAGCATTTTACCGATTTCGACCGCCTGCTCTGCCGGCTCACCATCGCCAACTGCGCCACGCTGGCGCGCCGCGACCTCATCGCCCGCTACTATGCCGAGGTGCGCCCCGGGGAACATCCCGAATGGCTTACCGACGACGCTCCGATGTGGCTCTGGTTCGCGGCCTGCAGCCGGATCCGCTACCTCCCGGTCATCACGGCGGTGCACCGCCGCCTGCCGCAGAGCGTGAGCCATAGCACGGAATATCCCCGCCGGATCGCCTTCTGCGACTCCCTGATGGACATAAGCCTGTGGTTCGATGCCCGTTACAGTGCACGCCGCAACCGTTTCCGCATCCTGCGGCGGCGCAGTTCGGTCGCGTTGTGGGTACTCTCCTGGAACGGTTCCGTCGGCGAATACCTCGCCCGGTGGCGCCGCGACGTGGCTGCCTGTCCGCGCCTGCTGTTCTGCCCCGAAGGCTGCGGGCTCCTCGTGAAGAAGATTTTGTTCCGACGTAAAAAACAACGACTATGACTACCAAAGAGCGTTACGACGGCGTTATCGCCTGGTTCTCGGAGCACATGCCCGTGGCCGAGAGCGAATTGCACTATACGGATCCCTACCAGTTGCTCGTGGCCGTGATCCTTTCGGCGCAGTGTACCGACAAGCGGGTCAACATGACTACGCCCGCCCTGTTCGAGCGCTTCCCCACGCCGTTCGAAATGGCGAAGGCCACGGCCGAGGAGATTTACCCCTATATCCGAAGCATTTCCTATCCGAACAACAAGGCCCGCAACCTCGCGGGCATGGCGCGTATGCTGTGCAAAGAGTTCGGAGGCGAGGTGCCGAGCGACCTGCAGCAGATGCAGCGCCTGCCGGGTGTGGGGCGCAAGACGGCCAATGTGCTTGGCGCCGTGCTGTGGCAGAAGGAGGTGATGCCGGTGGACACGCATGTCTTCCGTGTTTCGAACCGTATCGGGCTGACGACCAATTCGAAAACTCCGTTGCAGACCGAGCTGACGCTCGAAAAGAACATCCCCTCGCACCTGCTGCCGCTCGCCCACCACTGGCTGATCCTCCACGGGCGTTATGTCTGCATGGCGCGCAGCCCCAAGTGCGGCGAATGCGGGATCGCCGCCTGGTGCCGCAAGTACGCCGCCGACCACCGGACGAAAGGGTAGGTGCCCCCCCCCGACGTTTTGGGGCATTTGCCCGGGGAGGCTTTGCCGGGACGGTTCGTTCTCCGGTCGACGGTCCCGCCCGGTACGACCCGCCTCCCGCGCGGGGCATGATCCGGCCGCCGGGAACACCCTGAACACAAAAAAACAGATCAACCCAATCCAAACCTCAGACCTATGACCAAGATCGTCCTGAAATTCCTGTTGTTGCTGTTCGTGCCCTTTTTCACGCAGGCGCGTGGCACCGATTCGCTGCGGGTGCTGTGGGTCGGCAACAGCTATACCTATTACAACGACATGCCGTCCACCGTCCGGCAGATCGCCGCCACGCAGAAGGTGAAACTCTCCTGTACGCGCTTCCTCAAGGGCGGCGAGCGCCTTTCCGGCCACCTGAAAAACCAGAAACTGCTCGACGCCATCGCCGCGGGCGGCTGGGACTACGTCATCCTCCAGGAGCAGAGTTCCGCACCGGCCATGCCGACCCGACAGGTCGCACGGGAAGTCTACCCTGCGGCGCGTACGCTCGACAGCCTGGTGCACGTCGCGTCGCCCGATGCCCGTGTGATCTTCTACATGACGTGGGGGCATAAGAACGGCAACCGCTTCCCGATTCCGGAGTACCCGCCCGCCAACAGCTACGGCACCATGCAGGAACGGCTGATTACCAGCTACCTCGAAATGGCCTACGACAACGACGCGTGGTGTGCCCCCGTGGGCATGGCATGGCGCCGGGTGCGTGCCGAAAGGCCCGATTACGTGCTCTATGCGCAGGATTGTTTCCACCCCGGGCCGCTGGGCAGCTACCTGGCCGCGAACGTGATTTTCACCACGATCTACGGCAAGCCCTACCAGACCGCCTGCACGCTGGACTTCCCGGCCGAACAGGCCGAATACATCCAGCGTGTGGCGCAGCAGACCGTGCTGGAAAACCTCACGCTGCTGAATATAAAAAGGTAATCGGATTTGTACGGATTCATGCCCGCGCTTCGACAAGCGCGGGTTTTTTCGGATCTTGGACGCCCGCCGGCCTTGCCGCAGGCCGTTCCGCCGGACAGGATGCCTGCTCTCACCGCTCGCTCAGCTCCAGCCAGCGCATCGTCTTTTCGTCGATCGACGCGATCAGCTCCGCTATGCGCCGTGACTGCGCCGTGAGCTCCTCCACCGGGAGCGTCCCCGACGAGAGCGACGCCTCGAGTGCCGCTTTCTCGGCCTCGAGCGCCGGGATTTCCGTTTCGAGCGCTTCCAGCTCCCTCTTTTCGTTGAACGAGAGCTTGCGCGGCACAGCCTCCGCCGCCTGTGTTTTCGCCGCCTGCGGTTTGGGGCGGGCCTGTGCGGCTTCGGCGCGGCGTGCCGCTTCGTATTCGCGCTTCCAGGCCACGTATTCCGAGTAGGTTCCCGCAAAATCCCTGATCTCGCCCCCGCCGCAGAAAACCAGCAGGTGGTCGGCGACCTTGTCCACGAAATAACGGTCGTGCGACACCACGATCACGCAGCCTCTGAACGCTTGCAGGTACTCTTCCAGGATGCCCAGCGTTACGATGTCCAGGTCGTTCGTCGGCTCGTCCAGCACCAGGAAATTGGGGCTCTGCATCAGCACCGTGCAGAGGTATAACCTCCGCCGCTCGCCGCCGCTCAGGCGTGCCACGTAATTGTATTGCGTTTCCGGTGTGAAGAGGAAATGCTGCAGCAGCTGCGAGGCGCTCATCCGCCGCCCGTCGCCCAGTTCGACCTGTTCGGCGATCGCCGTCACCACGTCGATCACCCTCATCGAGTCGTCGAACTCTAGCCCCTGCTGGCTGTAATAGCCGAAGCGAACGGTTTCGCCTATGTCGATCACACCGCTGTCGGGTCGTTCGATGCCCGTCAGCAATTTGAGAAACGTCGACTTGCCGCAACCGTTGTCGCCCACGATCCCCAGCTTTTCGTAGCGGGTGAAGTTGTAGTTGAACTTGTCGAGGATCACCACGTCGCCGAAGCGCTTGCTCACGTCGCGGGCCTCGAATATCTTGGTGCCGATCCGCGACGCCCCGACGTCGAGCCGCACCTCGCCGCTGCGGCGCGTCGTTTTGAGCCGCGATTCGAGATCGCGGAACGCGTCGATGCGCGACCGCGCCTTGGTCGCCCGCGCCTGCGGCTGGCGGCGCATCCACTCCAGTTCGCGGCGGTAGAGGTTCATGTCGCTCGCCCGCTGTGCCGCGTCGGCCGTTTCGCGCTCCTGTTTCTTTTCCAGGTAATAGGAGTAGTTGCCCGCATAGTGGTAGATCCGGCGGTTTTCCATTTCGAGGATGTCGCTGCACACGCTGTCGAGGAAATACCGGTCGTGGGTCACCATCAGCAGCGCGGCGCTGCTCGCCGCGAGGTACTCTTCGAGCCACTCGGTCATGTCGGTGTCGAGGTGGTTGGTCGGCTCGTCGAGGATCAGCAGGTCGGATTCGCTGATCAGCACGTTGGCCAGCGCCACGCGCTTGAGCTGCCCGCCCGAGAGGGTCTCCACTTTTTGCCCGAAGTCGCGGATCCTGAGCCGTGAAAGGATCCGCTTGGCGCGCTGCTCGTAATCCCACGCTTCGAGGGCATCCATCCGCGCCATTGCCTCCTGCAGCCCTTCGCCCGACGCATTGCCGATCGCCCGCTCATACTCCGCGATGGCCTTCAGAGCCGGGTTTGCCGCGTGGAAGCAGGCTTCCAGTACGGTCATGCCCGCCGGGTATGCGGGGCTTTGTTCCAGGTAGGCGATCCTCAGGCCGCGGCGCGGCACGACGCTGCCCGCATCGTGGCTTTCCTTCCCCGCGATGATGTTCAGCAGCGTGGTTTTTCCCGTGCCGTTCTTCGCCACGAGGGCCACGCGCCGGCCCTCCTCGATCGTGAACGAGATATTTTCGAAGAGCACCTGCTCGCCGTACGATTTGGTGAGGTTTTCCACCTGGAGACAAGAAGCCATAACGTGTGATTTAGATTTGCAAAGCTACGCAAAAATCCCGAACCGTGCCAATCGCCGCCCCGGAAAGGGGCCCCGACCCCCGGAAAACGGGCTGCCCCTCCCCGAAAAAAGGACGGCGCACGACGGTCATATCCCCTCGTGCGCCGTTTCTCGTTGCCGGCCCCCCCCGGAAACGTTGTGCCGTTCCGGTTTTCACCCCTCCCGGCGCCATGCTTTCCGGGCGGTTCCCTTCTTCCGTCAACCTCCCTTCTCCCGGGTTGCGGGTTCCCGTTACGGTGTTTTCTCCGGCACCGGATCCCTCCCTGCGGCATCCGCTTTCCCGGACACCCGTTTCCAGGCACTATCTTTTCCCCGCCCTGCCTTTCGGGCGCACTACCAGTTCTTGCGCAGGTCGCGCGTCAGGGGGAACTCGGTGATGCGCAGCGTCGTGCAGCCGTAGGGGATCAGCGTGATCTCTTCGGCGGGATTGGCGGTCTCGTTGGTGCTGTACGGCTGGGGGCCGGCGCTCTCCTGGTAGAGCACCCATTCGTCGAGCCTGCGCCCGCGCGCCTTGATCTCCACCGGGGCATTTTCCAGCGTCCACGGATAGGCGTCGCCGATATCGCGCCGCTCGACCCTGAATGCCTCCGCAATGCGTTCGGGGCGGACGTCCTCCTCGAAGAGCGTGTAGTTCCACGGGGTCGTCGGCCGCACTTCGTAATACCACGGGCCGTAGATCTGCTTGCCGGGGTTGCGGACTTTCGACCATTTTTCGCCGATGCGCAGCGAGTAGACCAGCGGCCCGCGCTCGACGACGGCCGAGCGTTCGTACCAGCGGCTGACGGCGACCTCCATCGGCAGGCGGAGCGTCACCACGTCGCCCGTGCGCCACGTGCGGCGCACCTCCGCCACGGAGCCCCCGGCGGGCGTTGCCACGGCCTGACCGTTCACCGCCACGGTCGCCCCTTCGCACCAGCCGGGGATGCGCAGGCGGAGCGGGAACTGGGCCGTTTTCACCTTGCGGCCGTCGATCTTTATCTCGAAGCGTATCTGCTCGTCGAAGGGGTATTGCGTCCGCTCGGCGATCGTCACCCGTACGCCGCCGGCCACTTCGGCCGTGACGTTGCAGGGCGAATAGACCATCGCGGCCAGCCCGCCGTCGTGGGTGGCATACCACAGGTTTTGCGTGAACTTGGGCCATCCCTGGTGCATGTTCGACGTGCAGCAGGCATAGCCCGTCAGCAGGCCGTAGAGGATGTCCGTGCCGTCGTGGCTCTGCTCGAAATTGCGGCGGTGGTCGGTAATCATCACCTGGTTGACCTGCTGGTAGTACTGGCGGGCGTCATAGGCGTCCGTGGCCTGCGTGGGCAGGGCGTTGAACGCCACGCGCTCCAGATGGTCGGCGAACTGCACGTCGCCCGTGATTTCGGCCATCTCCTCCAGCGAGTACATCATCTCCACGGCCGTGCAAAGTTCCGAACCCTGCGTCGGGGCGGCGCCGTGCAGCGCCTCGTCGCCCCCGTACAACCCCGTCGGCAGGCCGATGTAGCGGCGTATGTCCGCGAAGCCTTTCTTCACGGCCGCCACATGCGCCGGGTCGTTGCTGCGCTGGTAGTATACCACCGGCTCCTTGATCCCCTGCGCGAGGTTCACGCAGTGCAGCGAAAAGGGCGTCGGGATCACCTCCCCGCCGGCGAGGATGCCCGTCCAGTCGAGCGTCTGCCGGTGGATCAGGTCGCCCAGCTCCAGCAGGAATTCGTCGCCCGTGATGTTGTAGAGCCAGTAGACGATGCCCAGGTTGTCGCCGCCGCGCTGTTCGCCCCAAAAAGTCCAGTGCCCCAGCGGGG
Source organism: Alistipes onderdonkii (assembly GCF_025145285.1). Taxonomy (NCBI): domain Bacteria; kingdom Pseudomonadati; phylum Bacteroidota; class Bacteroidia; order Bacteroidales; family Rikenellaceae; genus Alistipes; species Alistipes onderdonkii. The sequence goes on along the minus strand of NZ_CP102251.1, from coordinate 1,446,742 downwards.
TCTTCGGAAGCTCGCGCAACTGGTAACGGAAATAGGCCCTCATCAGTTCGATGACGCGCTCGTCGCCCGTCGCCGAATAGTATTGTTGCAGCACCTTGAGCATGACCATCTTGGGCCACCAGTCGCGGGCGTTGTCGCGCTGTATGGCCGGGCTTTCGAACGGACGGTCTTCCGCCGGGCCGAAATAGCCGTCGGGCTGCCGGCTGCCGAGCGCCCACTCGATCCAGGGGCGGGTCTTTTCGATCAGCTGCCTGTCGCCGAGGATATAGGCCAGCGGCAGCAGCCCGTCGATCCAGTAGGGGCCGCGTTCCCAGACGTCGCCGTCGCCGCCCAGCCAGCCGTTGCGCGGGCCCATCACCTCGGGGTAGACCGAATCGAGGTGCCCCGTCAGCCCGTCGGCCTGACGCTGCAACTGGTCGCGGAGCCATCCTTCGGCGCGGATGGCGCCCAGCGGAAGTTTCACGAAGGGCTTTTCGCGCAGCGGGGCGCGGTTGTTGGCATAGGGTGCCGCGGCCGTCGCGGTGGCCGTTGCCAGGAGTAGGCCTGCCAGCAGCAGGGACATGAGTTTTTTCATACGTACGGTTTTGGTTAGCCGGAACAAAATTAACGAAATTACCGGCTGCGGGGTGTATGCAAATGTGCAAATTCAGTATACATCGGCGGGCGCGGTTTGTTATCTCCCTCTTTTTTGCTACCTTTGCCCAGTATCACCAATGTGAAGAAAGGCTGAAATGGAGCTATCGAAAGAGCGTATCGAATCCCTCAGGGAACTTCTCGCCCCGGCAAACCGGAAGATCGTGATTGTCGCCCATACCAATCCCGACGGCGATGCCGTGGGTTCTTCGCTCGCATGGGCCGAGGTGCTGCGGGGAATGGGACACGAGGTGACGTGCATCGTCCCGAACAAATACCCCTATTTTCTCGACTGGATGCCGGGTATCGGCCAGGTCGTGGTCTTCAAGAACGACACTGCGGGCGATGCCGTGCGCGCCATCGCCGAGGCCGACCTGCTCTTCTGCCTCGACTTCAACGCCGTGTCGCGGCTCGAAATCCTGAGCGATACGATCGAGGCCAACACCACGGCGCGCCGCGTGCTGATCGACCACCACCTTTCGCCCGACGGGCATTTCGACCTCTCGTTCTCGTATCCCGATTCGTCGAGCACCTGCTTCCTCGTATACAGCATCATCGAAGCGCTGTTCGGCACCGATGCCATTACGCGGCAGATGGCCGAGGCGCTCTACGTGGGCATCATGACCGACACGGGCAACTTCGCCTACTCGTTCCTCACGCCGGAGCTGTTCCGCGCCGTGGCGGTGCTGGTCGAGAAGGGCATCAGCATTCCCGAGATACACAACAACGTCTATAACGCCTATACCGAAGGCCGCGCACGATTGTTCGGTTATGTCATCAACCGCAAGATGGAGATCATCCAGGACGGGACGGTGGCCTACATGTCGCTGATGGAGAACGAAATGCGCCGTTTCCAGTTCCAGCAGGGCGACAGCGAGGGTTTCGTGAACTACGCGCTGACGATCAAGAAGATGAAGATGTCGGCCATGTTCCTGGCCCACCGCAAGTTCATCCGCGTGAGTTTACGTTCGCGCGGAGATGTCGACGTCAACCTCTTCGCCCGCAAGTACTTCAACGGCGGTGGCCACAAGAATGCCGCGGGAGGTAAATCGTTCGTTTCGATGCAGGAGACTATCGACCACTATATCAAGTCGGTAAAGGAGTTCGCCCAAGACGGGCACCTGGGTTGAGGCCGCTCCGGCTGGTGGCCATGCACCGATAACCTGCGATAGTTATGGACGATTTCCGACTTAAAGTTTTCATCACCGCGGCCCGGACGCTCAGTTTCACCCGGACTGCCGAGCAGTTGTTCATTTCCCAGCCCGCCGTCAGCAAGCATGTCGGTGAGCTCGAATCCCGTTATAAGACGCAACTCTTCGTTCGTTGCGGCAGCCGCCTGGAGCTGACCCCGGCCGGCGAGACCCTGCTGGCCTGCGCCGAACGGCTGGCGGGCGACTACCGCCGCATGGAGTACGAGATGAGCCTCTGCGCGAGTGCGGTCGAGGGCGAACTGCGCCTGGGCGCCAGCACGACCATCGCCCAATACCTCCTGCCGCCGATCCTCGCCCGCTTCACCACGCGCTTCCCCGGCGTGCGGGTCTCGATGATGTCGGGTAACAGCGACCAGGTCGAACAGGCGCTGTGCGGGCGCGGCATCGACCTGGGGATGGTCGAGAGCCTCAGCCGCCGGCAGGGGTTGCACTACACGCTCTTCGCGCCCGACGAACTGGTGTTGGTCGCACGTACGGGCGGCCCCTATGCGCGGACGGATGCCGTGACGCCCGACCGTTTGCGGCAGATTCCCCTCGTGCTGCGCGAGGGCGGGTCGGGGACGCTCGAAGTCATCAAGACGGCACTCGGCAAGGCCGGGATTCGCATCCCGGAGCTGAACGTGGTGATGCGCCTCGGCTCGACCGAGGGGATCAAGGCGTTCGTGCGCAACAGCGACGCCATGGCCATCCTGTCGGTGATTTCGGTCGTGAACGAGCTGCGCAGCGGTACGCTGCGTATCGTCGATGTCGACTCCTTGTCGCTCACGCGCGACTTCGTGTTCGTGCATGCCGAGGCCGAACCTGCCCGGCTTGTCCGGCAGTTCGTCGATTTCGCCCGGGCTGACCGCTGACCCGGCGGGCATCCCGTATCCCGTTCCCGTATTCTGTTCCCATATTCCGTTTCCGGGCACCGCTGCACGGCTGGGGCTTTCATTATAACTTTATGTTATGCAGGATAACCGGTTCTTGTTCCATATCCCGCCAAAAGATGCGATCTTTGCCGGCGAAACAAAGGAATGGTTATAACGGCTCCTTAAAAAACACGAAGGATATGTTGAAAAAAGGTAACAGGGCGAATACCCTGCACGGGATTCTGCTGATCGTCCTGTTCTCGTTCGCGGCATTCTATATCGCCGGGTTCCCCCTCGTAAAGAAACTTTCGTTCAGTCCGCTGATCGTCGGCATCGTGCTGGGCATGCTCTATGCCAACAGCCTGCGCAACAAGCTGCCCGAAACGTGGGTGCCCGGTATCAGGTTCTGTACCAAGCAGGTGCTGCGCTGGGGCATCATCCTCTACGGGTTCCGCCTGACGCTCTCCGAGGTGGCCGCCGTGGGTATTCCGGCCGTCGCCGTCGACCTGGTCGTCGTGACGGTCACGATCCTGGGCGGCGTCCTGCTGGGCCGCCTGCTGAAGATCGACCGCGACACGGCGCTGATGACCTCGACGGGCAGTGCCATCTGCGGCGCGGCGGCCGTGCTGGGTGCTGAGCCGGTCGTGAAATGCGAGGGGTACAAGACCGCCATCGCCGTCTCTACGGTCGTGATTTTCGGCACCCTCTCGATGTTCCTCTATCCCCTGATGTACCGCACGGGGATGCTCGACGCCCTGACGGACACGGGCGTGGCCGTCTATACGGGCAGCACGCTTCACGAAGTGGCCCATGTGGCGGGGGCGGGCAATGCGATGGATCCGACCGACGGCCTGGGTATCGCCGGGACGGCGACCATCACCAAGATGATCCGCGTGATGATGCTTGCGCCCGTGCTGGTTATCCTGGGGTTCGTGCTGGCGGGCCGCCGGAAAACCGCCGGAGGGCGCAAGGAGAAGAGCAAAATTACCATTCCGTGGTTCGCCTTCGGCTTCATCGCGGTCATCGGCCTCAATTCGCTGCTGCAATACCTGACCGGGGCGGAGAGTGTCCGCGACATCCCGTTGAACGGCGCCATCGAATATGTCGATACGTTCATGCTGACGATGGCCATGACGGCGCTGGGTACGGAAACGAGCATCGACAAGTTCAGGCAGGCCGGGGCGAAGCCCTTCGTGCTGGCGGGCCTGCTGTATGTCTGGCTGGTCGTGGGCGGTTATTTCGTGACCAAATACCTGGTCGGGGTCTTATAGCGGCATCCGCTGTACCCGCTGTTTTTCACCTGCCGTTTTCCACCGCTGTTTCTCTCTGCTATTTCCCACCGCCGTTTCTCACCGCTGCTTTTTACCGCTGCTTTTCACCGCCCGTTCCCGCCTGCCGCCGCAGGGCGGCGGTGTGCGGGCGATGTCCGTTCAGGGCAGTTTCGGCAGCGCAGGGGCTTCGTGCTCCGAATAGCGGAGGACTGCCTCCCGAACGAAGTCCGCAAAACTGCGGGCTTCTTCGTAGGTGATGGCGCCGGGATAACTCATCAGCACCAGCCGATGGGGCGTGAAGGGCTTGCGGAACGACGGGTGGATGTATTGGTAGGGGTTGGCGACGAACCCCAGCCGCTCGTAGAAATGCCGGCGGCGGATCGAAATGTCGTCTTCGGGCGGGTCGATTTCGAGGATGACGCGCCCGACCTTCCGGCAGAAGGCCGAGAGTGCCGCGGAGCCCATGTTTTGTCCCCGCAGGGCGGGCGAGACGGCCAGGTGCTCGACATAACGGTAGCCGTCGGCACCCCAGTGGAAGAGGATGCCGATGAACTCCCCGCCGCGCCAGATGCCGTCGGCTTCGAAATTCGGGTCGCCGAAAGCCCGGTCGTAGGCCTCCTCGCCCCAGCGTTCGTTGTAGGGGAACGACTTTTCGTAAAGCTCCCAGGCCTCGGCCCAGCCTTTGTCAGCGCGGGATTTGAAAGGTATGAATTGCAGTGGTCGTGTCATAGTCCGTTTTGTTTTGCGCAAAAATACTGCAAATTCCCCGCATTACCAACCCGGATAGGCCGGTCATGGCGCTCCGGGCAAAAGATAAAAGGGACTTCCCTGTTGCGTGGGAGTCCCTTTTACTGCCTTGCGGCGTGAACTTTTTATTACTCCGTTTTCCCTCCGGTAATATCCTCGGGGATGCCGTCGCAGCGTTCGTAGACCGAAATGTCCGAGCGGTCGTCCTTGGCTGTCCATATCATTTGTGTCTTCGAAAAGTCGGTCACGATGTAGCGGTGCTGCCAGTCGCCGGCACTGTAATCGTAGTTGCCGTAGATGATGGCGCCCAGTTCCTCGTCGGTTTCGATGGCGAAGCGTCCCGTGAGCTTGCGGGCGCCGAAGCTGTCTAAGTTCTGGTACATGACGTACTTCTGGTCTTTGCGGATGAACTCGATGTATACGTAGCTGCCCTGGGCGAGGGGCGCGCCGTTCCATTGGGCGAGCTGCCACGTGCCGGCGAGGTTGTTGGGCGTGACATCCAGGGGGGCTACATACGACTTGTCGTCATCGCAGGCGCAGAAGGCCGTCGCGATAAGTGCAAGGAGCGTAAATCTAAAAATTGTTTTCATATGACTCGTTTTTGTCTGTTTCTTACTCTGTTTCTTCGAACCGGATCTGCAGCGTGCGCCCGCTCGGCGGGACATCGGGCCCTTCGAGGATCAGGGGCAGCTGGGCCGGCGGCCTGTGCGTTGCCTGCGCGGGGTCGAACCCGATGACCAGGTCGCCTTTGGCGCCCGGGGCGAGGGTTGCGGGCTCGCACCTGAGGGTGATTCCCCGCGGGAGCAGGTGATCGTCGCAGCGTGGCCGCATGGCTTTGCCGCCCGTGTTCAGGCATTCGATGCGCTCGCTCTGCAACCCTTCCCGGGCGAACCGCACGGACTGCTGTTTGAGCCGCAGCGTCCCCATTGCATAGGGGTAATCGCCGTCCGTGAGTTCCGAGGCTATGACCGTGCCCGTGAGGTGCAGGATGGCCGTCGGCATCTTGTCCGAGAGCTGCGTATAGACGAAGATCCGCCTGTCGAAGCTCCCCGGGTGTCCCTTCGGGTGGTAAGTGACCGTCACCGTGCCTTCGCCGCCCGTGCGGACGGGCTGCCGGCCGTAGGTGGCCGCGGCGCAGCCGCAGGTGGTCTGCACGCGGGTGATGATGAGCGGTGCCGTTCCTTCGTTATGCCATTTGAACGTGTAGCTCGGCGGCGTATCGTCCTCGCCGATATGCCCTGCGTCGATCTGCGTGCGCTCGAAGCGCATGGCTTGGGCCCCGTCGGCCGTGGAGGGGTGCGCCAGGCTGTCGAGTTTGGCACGGGGGACGATGCGGATCTGTCCGCAGAGCGGTGTGGCGGCGGTAACCGCCCACAACGCCCCGCAGCAGAAGAGCATACGTGCTATCGTCGTTCCGCAGCGCATCGTTCGTTAAAGCCAGCCGTTACCGTTTGCGGATTTACGCACCGTGATGTTGAAATTGTGCGTCTCGCCCTTGCTCGAAGTGATGCTTGCCCTGGTCGTACCGGCCTTCAGCCCCTTGACCGTCAGTTTCGCACCCTCCATCGACGCCGTGGCGACCGCCGTGTCGGCGATGCTGACCGTGTAGGTCAGCGTTTCGCCGCCGAGGAAGTAGTTGGCCGGGATGGCCTTCACCTCCTTGCCCAGCGAGATGTAGAGGTTCGGGAACGAAACCTGCTTGCCGTTGCCGGAGACCGCATTGAGCAGCCTGGCCGCATTGACCTGGCCCGTGCCCATCTGGTTGCGGTAGTTGGCCAGCGTCAGCTGCATGGGCTGGTTCAGGCCGACGTCGGCGACGTAGCGGTAGTAGTTTTTCAGGCCGGTCATGTAGGAGTCGATCGGCGTGGTGGTTTGGTAGAGTAGTGCCTTGAACTCGTCGGCCGTGAAGTGGCGGCGGAGCTGTGCGGCGTACGAGAGCCCGAGCGCGGCGACGCCCGAAACGTGGGGGCAGGCCATTGAGGTGCCTTCCATGTAACCGTAGCCCGTTTCGCTGATGTCGTAGGGCAGCGTGGAGAGCACGCAGCCGATCTCGCCGCGTTTGTGGTTGTCGTCGAAGTACTCGTAGTAGTAGTCCTGGTCGCCGCCCGGGGCTGCGATCGTCGTGCCGGGGCCGTAGTTGGTATAGGTTGCGGGCGTATAGTCGGCAGCCGTGGCCGATACCGAGATGCAGTCCTCGGCAGCGCCCGGGAACCCGGCCTGCGGGGCGCTCTCGTTGCCGCCTGCGAAGATGGCAAGACCGCCTTCGATCGGGCCGTTGGGCGACCCGGCGTTATGCAGGAAGTAGTCGAGGGCGTCCTTTTCCAGCGGGGCGTTCGTCGCCCACTCCTCTTCGTCCTTGAAGCCCGGCGTCCCCCATTCGTAGCTGTTGGCGCTGCCCGAGACATAGCCCCAGCTGCACTGCAGGATGACGGCGCCGTTGTCGGCCGCGTATTTGATGGCCCGGACGGTCGCCAGCGAGTTGCTGACCGTGTTGCCCGAGAATATCTGGCAGCTCATGATCTTCACGCCCGGGATGTCGCCGTTGCCGCCGGCGATCGAGCTGATGCCGATGCCGTTGTTGTTCTGCGCGGCGATTACGCCCGCTACGTGCGTGCCGTGCCCCGTGTCGTTGATGTCATCCCATGAGATGACGCCCGTCTCGAATACGAAATTGTAGCCGTAGACGTCGCCTTTGTAGCCGTTGCCGTCGTTGTCCTGCTTCGAGCGGTAAACCTCGCCTTCGTTGACCCACATGCTGTTCTTCAGGTCGGGGTGTTCGACCATGACGCCTTCGTCGAGCACGGCGACGATGATCGACTTGTCGCCCGTCGAGGATTTCCACGCCTCTTCGCACTGCACGTCGGCATCGACGATCGACTTGTCGCCGAACAGGTTGCCGCGGTTGATCAGGTGCCACTGCATCGGCAGCAGCTCGTCGTTGAAGGGATAGCCCGTATCCCCGGCGGCACGGGTCGCACGCTGCATGGCGGCGAGGGCCTCGCGGGTGAGAGGCATCGCCTTCTTGCCGGCGTTGTAGGCACGGCGGATCGTGCGGTTGAGGTTCACGTGCTGGACTTCGCCCAGGGCCGAAAGTTTCTCGGCGACCTCCTCGGCGGAGTAGTCGTCGCCGAAGCGTACGACGTACCACAGGTGCAGCTCCGATTCGCGGGTGCGCTCCTCGTTGCGGCCGTCTACGGGGAAGACGCGCTCGATCTGGTAGCCGCCCACGATGTCGAGTACCTCGTCGACCGAAAGGATGCCCGAGCGGGTGGCGGGGCCGCCGCTGCGGGTCGCTGCGGCCGTCTTGTCGAGTATCTCGCTCACGTAAGGCGAAAATTTGACGAGTATCTCCCCCGACTTGTGCTCGACAGGGGTGTCCGGGCCCGTGCCGGGCGTCGGGAGCTCCTCGTTGGTGCAGGCGGTAAATGCCAGGAATGCAATGGCAAAAATGCCGTATAAATAGTTTTTCATCGTCTTGATTATTTGGTCGTATCCTCGTCTTCGTCTTCCGCACCGGGGTCTTTCTTGTACCCCTCATAGAATTTATAGTAGTAGTTCAGGTTGGCGGGTTCGTTGCCGAATCCGGCCGATGCGCCCGTCGCGTCCTTACCTTCCTGCGTGAACACGAGCTGGAAGGGTGACCACCAGTCGAGGGCGGGGTGGTAGAGCAGCCAGTCGGGCAGTTCGCCGGTCAGGCGGTTGAGGTTGATGGCGAAACGCTTGGTGTGCGGCATCACCTTCGGGGTTCCGATCAGCGCACGGGGCAGCGTGTCGGCGTCGATGATGTCCTGTTCGGTGTATTTCTCCCAGTCGTCCATCTTGGGCAGCGGGCCCTGTAGGTAGTTGACCGATAGTTGCAGCGTGTCGAGATCCCATTCGATCATGCGGCGCGGGAATCCTTCTTCATCGACGAGGCCGCCGTAGTTGGTTTCGACGGTGTTGCTCAGGTCATAGATATTCCTGCGCGTGTTGGCGCCCATGAGCAGTGTCCGCAGTTTCGGGAAGTTGGTCGGATTGATCTCGTCGGGAATCTTCTGGAAGTTGTTGCTGCTCAGGTCGAGGAACTCGAGGTTCTTGAGCGCCGTGAAGTTCTTGTCCAGCGAAACCAGCCCGTAGGCGGCGATGGTGAGGCGTTTGAGCTGCGTGAGTTTGGTGATGTACTCGCCGGTGGTGAGGTCTTTCAGGAAGGCGTTGACGTTGCTGTAGAAGTTCAGCTCGTCGGCGGCCGTCAGGTACTGCACTTCGAAAGGCAGCTCTTCCTTGGTGTCGAACATGAAGAACCGGGCGTATTTCACGCGGCCGTTCTTCTCGGGCGTGTAACCCGCCATGCCCTCCTCCCAAAGGGTGACGTCGTCCCAGTTGTCCATGCGTTCGCCGTTCTCCCACGAACTGTTGGTTCCGAGCGTGCGTGCGATGGCCAGCAGGGCGATCGAGTCGCCGCTGCGGGTGTTCTCCTCGATGGGTTCGGCGGCGCCCTGCGTGACGAGCAGGTTGTCCTGGCGGGCGAGTTCCACCTCGCGTTTGGGCTTGAACACCACGTCGGCGATACGCTCGTTGGGCTGGGAGTTGATGCTCCAGTTGAAGCGTACGGTCACCTCGCGCGGGCGGATGCCGCGGTCGAGTTCGACCTTATAGCTGTCGAATTTGAGCCAGCTTTCGGCCGAGGTGGGGACTTCGACGGCGAAGTCGACGTTGGTCTTGACCTTCACGTCGAAATAACGGGTGCCGAAGGCCGAGAAGTTGGCCACGGAAACCTCTTTCTCCCCGAGCGTGATGGCGTAGTCGAAACCCTGCTGGTCGATGGTGATCTCCTTCTTGTCCCAGGTGTTCTGCTCCTGGATGCGTACCACGCCGCGGCGGGGCGAGTCGGTCAGCGCCGAGTCGATGAGGATCCTGCACTCGGTGGTGCCGCGGCCGTTGGCCGGCGAAATGGAAATCCACGGCTCGTCGGTGGTGGCGACCCAGTCCCCCGATGCCGATACTTTGATCTTGTGGCTTCCCCCTGCGGCTTCGGCTTTGATGGCGTCGCTGTCGAGCCCGAACGCGATGTTCTTGTCGGCGTCGGAGCAACTGCATAATGCGATCGAGCAGAGGATGACCGGTATGTAATTCTTTATTTTCATTGTCGTTTCTCCTTAGGTGTTATTCGAGCATTTTGTCGCAGTTCAGGATGTTCTGGGTCTTGTCGTAGATCAGGTTGTAGACCCCCTGCTGCCAGTAGTAGCAGATGGCCGAGGCATCGAACGTGATGTTGGGGTTGTCGCTGATGTCGAGGTGGTAGATCAGGTAGGAGATCGTGTCCTCGATCTTGCGCAGGTCGTTCGAACCGATGTAGAACCCGCGCAGGCCCGTGTGCTGGTAGAGCCCCGTGGGCCACTCGCGCAGGCAGCGCTTACCCTCGGCATCGCGCTGGCCGCGGATGGCGTATACGGTCAGCCCGGCGCAGTTGAGCGGCCCGAACGGGAACTTGTCGAACGAGTTGTACGATATATCCAGCCCGTAAAGGTAGGGCAGCTGCTCGGCCGTGAAATCCTTGGACAGGGCCTTCAGTTTGTTGTAGGTCAGGTCGAGCGATATGAGCGCCGTCGAGTTCTTGCCGCCAAAGCTGCCCTCGGGGATTTCGTCGATGCTGCAACCGCGCAGGATGATGTAGGAAACCAGCGAATTGGTCGTGCCGAGGCATTTGGGGAACTTCGTCAGCCCGGGGTTGGCCGCCAGCGAGAAGGTCTCCACCCGCAGGCCCTTGTATTTGCCCTCCTCTTCGCCTTCGAAGCCGTCGATCTCGTTGTAGGAGAAATCCACCGATTTCATGACGTATTTGGACTTGGCCGAGAAGATGTTGGGAACCTTCTTGAGCTTGTTGTAGGTCACCGAGAAGGTCTCCGTGTCGTCCGTGCCGCAGAAGATGCCGTCGCTGTTGGCCGGGAGCGAAGTGATGTTGTTGTGGTCGAGGTAGAGCTGTTCGGGTGCGACCTCCTTGCCCAGCGGATGGAGCGTTTCGATCTGGTTCCGGGACAGGTCGAGCAGGCCGATCTTCTTCAGGTTGCTGAACGACTCGGGGATCTCCCTGAGTTTGTTGTTGGTCGCATAGAGGATCTGGAGCTTCTCCTTCGATGGGCCGTTGGCGATGGCGTCGAGCCCCTTGTATAGCTCTTCGGCCGACCATTGGGCGTTGTTGGAGATGTTGACCGAAACGAGCTCGGGCATCTGCGCGATCTCCACCGGGAAGCGGGTCATCTTCGGGCAGTTGTAGACCTCCAGGTCGGTCAGCGACTTGAGGTTGGCTACTTCGGCGGGAATCTCCTCCAGCTCGCCGTTGGCGATGTTGAGGTACTCGAGCTTTTCGAGTTTGCCGATGGCCGGGTCGATCGACTTGAGCCCGTTGGTGAGCTTGCCGTGTACGACGTCGTAGGGACGGATATTGTTCTGGAGGCCGGTCTTGCGGTCGATGATCTGATCCTCGGTGAAATTCTTGTAGAGCGACGTGGCCGGGATCGAGATGCCGTGTTCGGCCAGGGCCCGGGCGATCGGCTCGGACGTCTGGGTCGGGATATGGATCAGCGAGAGGAACTCCTTGTGACGCTCCATGCGGGTGCGGTTGCGCTCGGAGAGGCTCTTGTCGTGTGCCAGCGAGGGGTCGTATTCGAGCAGGTTGCCGTCGTTGTGCGTGCCCAGATACAACTCGACGAGCTCCGAGAGCTGGCCGATGGCTGCCGGCACGTGCCCGCGGAAGCCGAACTCGCCGATCGAGATCTTCGCCACGCGGCCGTTGGAGTGCACCTCCACGCCCGGCTGGACGCCCCACAGGTCGGGATCCTTGTTGAAATCCCAGTTGACGCCGGTGGGATAGTTTTCACCCCTGTAAGACCAGTGCTCCCCGTCGAGCGCCTTCCAGATTTCGTAAAGCGCGTAGTAGTCGCGGATATACTCGTCGGCCTCGTAGAGCGTGACGCCGACTTTGGCCTCGGTGGTCTTGTTGTCCTCGATGGTGAAATCCAGGTTCTTGGGACGCTTGTTGGTCTCCAGCAGGATTTTGTTCTTGTCGTAGGCCTGGTATCTCTCCAGGCTGTAATCGCCCGCCTTGAGCGAGAGCAGCGTGTCGCATTCGAGCGAGGAGGTCTGGTAGCCGTCCTCGATGTCCTCGGGGGCCCCGTCCTCGCGGTCGTCCCTGAAGTGGATCGAGAACTTCGCGGGGAGTTTTTCGAACGTGGTGAGCTCGTTGGTCGTCTTGTGCCTTACGGTCAGGTCGAGGAACGCGATCTCGTCGAAGGTGTACTGCCGTTCGGCGGCACGCGTCACCACGGGTGTCTCGGTGAAGTCCGACAAGTCCTTGGAGATCGAGAAACGCACCGTGCCGCGCGGCTCCACGTCGACCGTCAGGTCGTGCGAAACGAGGCCGCCGGCCACGATGTCGAGCCTCTCTTCGCCCGGCATGCCGTTGTAGATCAGCTCGTCGTCGGCATTGAATAACGAGAAGGTGATGAGCTGGTATTGTCCCGCCAGCAGCCGGAGCTTCTCGCTGCGCAGCCCGAATTCGGCGCTCTCCTTGTCGGGGGCCGAGAGCGTCAGCGACTGGGTGATGGTCGTGCCGTCGTAATAGAGCGAGACCTGCACCTTGCTGGCTTCGGAAAGGTAGTCGAGCTGGGGTTTCTGGGCCCGGCTCACGGCGTCGTAGGACGCCTCCTTGTGTAGTTTGAACTGAACGTATCCGTAATCGCGGTCGCGGTTGTCGATGCCGTCGTCGTCGGAGCATCCGCCGAGGAAGGCCGTGGCCAGTGCGAGGAGTGCCGCTACGGAAAATTTAAAAAGTTTCATATCTAAAAACCTGGTCTGTATGTTCTCCATAAATTGTAGTCGTATCGAACAGGGCCCCTGCCCCTTCGGAGAGGGGCCCTGAATCATTGGGGTCAGATGTTGAGCGTGCAGATAATCACCATTACCACGTTCCAGTTGGCTCCGTAGAGGAACATGACGCCCTCCGCGGCGGTCTGAGAGTCCATGTTGACGTAGATCTGGGTCGGGCCGTAGGATTCGGCCGTAAGCCAGCTTTCCGCATCGCCCTGGGCCATGAAGCTCGAGTAGGTCGGGACGTTCATCGCGGCGTTCGTGGTTTCTCCCTCGTAGGTCAGGTGGTAGATCGGGGCGCCGTACTCCGCATACTGTTCATAGTATTCGCCCGAGGTGATCTCTTCGAGGGTTGCGCCGGTGACGTATTCGGGATATGCGAACCCGATGTCCGTGCCGCCGATGTCCGCATTGGGATCGTAGAGGCAGTTGACGGCCGCGATGTTGCCCTGGGCGTCGTAGAAGACGATGTAGCCTTCGTCCTCGCGATCCATGTCGATGATGGCCCCGCCTTCGACGCGGCGTACCGAGAGCCAGTTCTCTTCGTCCGACAGCGGCTGGCAGTCGGCGTCGTAGCATTTATAGCCGGTGAAGTCGCGTTCGAATGTCAGCGTGGCTTCGGGGTCGTTCGACCAGGCCTTGGTGTAGGTCAGTTTGTAGGCGTCGTCGACTTCGAGCTCGCGGAGCGACCAGTGGGTCGAGGGGAGTTTCTCGAACATGGTGCCGATCTCCGCCATGCCGTCGGGGTTGGCAGCCTGGATCGGGCCGGGGCTGGCCAGCTGCGTCAGCGTAGCGAAGACGTAGGGCTGGAACTCTTCCTTGATGTCGTAGTCGAAGAGTTCGTTGGGGTCTTCTACGGCCAGCGATGCCGGGAGTATGATGATCCGTGCCGTGCGGGCATCGCCCTGGTTGACCTGCGTGCCGATGGTGAAGCCCCTGTCCATGATCACCAGGTCGTCGTCCCAGGCATTCTCCGTGACCGTGACCCATTTGGTGTCGGCTTCGTCGCCGCTCAGGCTGGTATTGCTCCAACGATCCGTGACTTCGGCGATGACGTAGATCCTCGCGCCCCTGATGCTCTTGACCGAACCGCGTGCGGCGCCGGGCGACCAGTCGCCGTTCATGCTGTTGTAGATTTCGGCTGCGGCGTTGAATTTGAGTTCCTTGTCGAGCGTGACGTCGAAAATGTCGCGGCAGGAGGGAATCGTGATCGGAATCTCGACCTTCGCGTCGAGGTTGCTCCTGTCGATGAACACCAGTTTGTCCTGCGCCCCGTCGAGCGGATAGGCCGACGGGTTGCCCTGGATGCGGATCTCGACTTTCGTGCCGGGCTGCCCGACCGTCACCGACGGGGTGGATACCCATTCCGGCATCCGGTTGATCGCCCACTCGTAATTGGCTTCGACCAGGATCGGCATCGAGAAATCGGTGCGCCCCTCGGGCCAGGTCAGGTCGATGCTTTGGGCTTCCCCTTCGTTATAGGAGTAGGTGAGGCCGGTTTCGCTGTCGCCGTATTCGAAGTCGCCGTACTCGTCGATCTTGCATGTGCGCAGGCTGAAGCCGCGTTCGAGCGTACCGCGCGTGATCGTGGCGATGACCTTGCTTTGGCCGCCCATCTTGAGGGTTACCTCGCAGACGCGCGTGTCGTCGAACTCATCGAGTTCGGCCACGCCGATTACGATCCGCGATGCACCCGCACCGCCGCGCAGCGTCCAGACTTTTTGTGTTTCGTCCTGTATCCAGAACCATGCGGCGGTGGCCGTCGGGACACTCACCTCCCAGTTCTGGTTGGGCTCTATCTCGAGCGTGTAGGTGCCGCCGGCTTCGATGGTCGCCGAAACCGCCTCGGGGAAGTTGGGGCTGGGGAGCTTCGTATCCTCATCCGAATCGGAACACGAAGCGGCCGCCAGACATGCTCCGGCGAGCAGCGACATCACCAAGTGTAAATAATGTCTTTTCATATTTCGTTTCTTTATTTACGTTATGATTTAGAGCGATCCGGACGCCGTGACGCCTCCCGGGAGCATGCCTTCTTCCCGCTGGAGCCGTTCGGCCTCCTCGTCGCTGACCCATTCGATGATGTTGTAGAAATGGCCTACCAGGCCCATATTCACGCCCATGTCCTCGACATGCACCTTGATCCACAGCGCCACGTAGTGCTGGCAGCTGTTGAAATAGGAGTCGTAGAGCGGGCTGTTAGTGACCAGTATCTTGTTGTCCCCGACGATCTGTCCGAAGATCGAAGCCTCGTCGGCCAGTACCTGGTTCTTGTCCATGGTTACCAGCGGTTCGATCGGATCGCGCGGGTCGAGGCGGATCGTGACGTCGTAGCCCGAGAAGAGCCAGTCGTGCAGGATAATCATGTTCTCTTCGGTGGGGTGCTTCTCGGTGCGGATGAGGCGCTGGATGCTCTTGTTTTCCACGCCGGGGTAGCTGTTGAGGAACGTCGAGGTCACCACGCACCAGCCCGTGAATTCGTTGATGTCGTAGGGGCAGCTTTTCTGCATGACGACCTTCGTCCGGTCGTGGTAGAGATCCCATTTCAGCTGCTCGGGCATGACCAGTTTGAGGATGAAGCCCAGCGAGTCGGTATCTTCGATGTTGTCGTAGAACCCGTGTACCTGTACGTCGGCCTTACGCGAACCGGCCTTTATGGTGATGGTGTTCGACAGGAGGCGGTAGTGCTTCCCCTCGACGGCATTGCTGCCCTGGTCGATGATCTCCACGCCGAATGTGCGGTCGTAATCGCACGCGACGGTCGAGGAGACCGGTACCGAGAAATAGTCTTGGTCTTGGAGTACGGCGTAGGTCGCCAGGGTGTCGGCGAACAGCACGTACTCCGCATCGGAGTAGGTCTTATATTCCTCCTTGCAACCCGTTGCGAGGGCGGCCAGGAGTCCCGTTGCAAACAAAACCGTGATAATTCGTTTCATTGTCTCTCTTCTATTCGTTGTTGCTATCTGTTGCTTTCGTTCGGGAGTATCTCCGAGCCGGGGGCTTCCAGCTCGTGCTGCGGGATCGGCCATACGAAAAGCGGGTTGTCGGCTTCGATCTTGAGCGAGCTTCCCTCGGCCTGCGAATTGGCCTGCGGCTTACGCTCGAAGCCCTTGTGCCAGCGTTTGAGGTCGTGCAAGCGGAAACCCTCCATGTAGAGTTCGCGCAGGCGCTCGTCGGAGATGGTCTGCAACCAGTTGTCCTTCGTGACGTTGATCGTGCCGCCCGATTTGTAGCGCATCTTACGCAGCGTCGAGAGGTCGTTGCCGGCCTTCGAAAAATCGTTCTTTTGGCAGTAGGCCTCGGCGCGGATCAGGTACTGCTCCGCCAGGCGGAACGGCTTGGGCATCGAGACATGGTAGATCTGGTTGGCGATCAGGTTGCGGTTGCCGTAGTATTTGACCAGCAGCGGCCAGCTCAGCCCGTGAGCATAACCGGTCTCAGTCTGGTAGAAGTAGCCCGAATAGCGCAGGTCGGCATCGTCGTAAAGATCCAGGGCAGCCTGGCCGGGGACATAGTCGGGATAGAAATAGGTGTAGTCCTTGTTGAAGTTGAGGAACACCGTGCCGAGCGCCCCGCCGTAGGAGGTGTCGGTGAAGCCGATGCGCCAGATGACCTCGTATCCCAGGTCGTACGCCCACATGTAGTCGAAATAGGTGTAGTCGGAGGTGTAGTTGGTCTTGGCATCGGAGAGCTGGAAGGTGGCTTTTTTTTCGTCGATCAGGGTGCTCGAATATTCGATCGCCGTGTCCCAGTCCTGCATGTAGAGCGCAACGCGGGCGTGCAGCGCCTCGGCCGAGGCCGAGGTCATGTAGACGTTGCCGTAGGCGTCGTTCTCCTTGTCGAGGCGTTTCTCGGCCTCGGCTAGGTCGTCGAGCACGAACTGGTACGAGTCGTAGAGCGACGCGCGGCGGGCCGCCTCGGGCGTAAAGTATTTCGTGCGCAGCACGACGCCCAGTTCCGATTGGGCCGTGTCCGGCTCATAGGCCTTGCAGAAGGTCTTGAGCAGCTCGGTATAGCAGAGCGCACGCACGGCGTAGACCTCGCCCGTGTACTGCTCGAGCTTCTCGATGTTGGTGTCGCTGATTTCGTTGGCCATCACCTCGTCGATGCGGTCGAGGTAGAAATTGCAGTTGCCGATCACCTTGTAGAGGGCGGCGTAAACCGCTTCGAGCTGCAGGTCGGTCGGGCGTATGTCCCAGCGCCAGAACGAGCCGTAGGTATTGGTGTTGCCTTCGACGGCATAGACCAGGTCGGCCTGGATGTCGGGCAGCAGGGTGAGGTAGCCGCTGTAAAGCGCGTTGCTCTTGAGCGAGGCGTAGATGCCGGTGAGCGTCTGCTCGGCGTCGGCGAAGGTGCGCATGGCCTCCTTCTCCGGGATGGACGAGCCGGGGTACTTGTCCAGGCACGAGGTGGCGCCGACAAGTATCGCGAGGGCCGAAAGATAGAATTTTATATTGCGTAACATGTTCATAGTCCCTGATTAGAATGTTAAGTCGAGTCCGAAGGTGAATTGGCGTGCCATCGGGTACTGTGCCTGGTACATATTGCTCGACCCTTCGGGATCGAGGCCCGTGAATTTGGTGAAGGTGAAGAGGTTCTGGGCCTGGGCGTAGATCTTCACGCCGCTGATGAAGCGTGTCTTACGCAGCCACTCCTGCGGGAAGGAATAACTCAGCATGAGGTTCTTCAGGCGCAGGAACGAAGCGTCCTCCAGCAGGCGGTCGTCGAACTCGGTGTAGACGCCGTGGCGCGGGATGTCGGTGATGTCGCCGGGTTTCTTCCAGCGGTTGAGCAGGCGCTTGGACTGGTTGTAGGAGGCGAATCGGCCGTTCGACTCGTCGAAATAACGGTCGTTGTTGATCATCCAGCGGTCGGCGACCCAGCTGAACTGTGCCGACAGCGAAAGTCCCTTCCAGGCCAGCGTCGTGCCGAAGCCGCCCTGCCAGGGCGCCACGTAGCTCTTGCCGACCATGACCTTGTCCTCGTCGCGGAGCTCGGTGGTCAGCTCGCCCTCCTTGGTGTACCACAGCGCGTCGCCGTTGGCGGGGTTGACGCCTGCGAACCGGTTGAGGTAGAACTCGCCGAAGGAGTGCCCCACGACCAGTTTGGTATTGGTGCTCGAAAGCTCGTATTCGCTGACCCCGCTGTAGAGCTTGGTCATCTTGTTCCTGTTGTAGGAGACGTTGGCGTTCACGCTCCACACGAAATCCTTGTGCTGGATGACGTCGGCGGCCAGGCTCACCTCGACGCCGCGGTTGGTCATGTCGCCCACGTTGTCCCAGCGGAAGCCGAAGCCGTTGGAGGTGGTGTAGGAAACGGGAACCTCCATGAGCATGGCGCTGTTCTTCTTGTGGTAGAGTTCGACGTCCACGTTCAGGCGGTTCCAGAAGCCCAGGTGCACGGCCAGGTTGGTGATCCACAGCTTCTCCCACTGCAGGTCTTCGTTGCCCGGCTGCGAGGGGGCGATGCCGGCGTCGCCGTAGTAGTTCAGGCCGCCGCTCACAAGCGCCATGTGTTCGTAGTTGGGGATCGACGAGTTACCCGAGGTACCCGTGCTGAAGGCGATCTGCGCGTTGGTGAGCCAGCGGCGCGAGTTCTCCATGAATTTCTCGTTGCGCAGGTTCCACATCATGCCCACCGAGCCGAACGCCGCCCAGCGTCCCGAGGTGCCGAAGCGCGAGGAGCCGTCGGTACGGACGGAGAAGTCGACGTAGTAACGGTCGGCGTAGTTGTATTCGCCGCGCGCGAAGAACGACAGGAAGGCGTAGTTGTCGTCGGTGACGTCGCTCCACGACGTGGCACGTGTTCCCGACGAGATGTTGACCAGCTTGTCGTTGTTCTGGCCGCGGGTGGCCAGCGTGAACTCCTCGTAGCTGTAATCGACGCCCTCCTGGCCCAACAGGAAGTTGAACGAGTGTCCGCCGTCGAGCGAGAAGCGGTAGTTGATCGTGTTGGTGACCGAAAGGCTCATGCCGTCGGTCGAGTAGCGCTGGGCCGTGCCCGAGCCCAGGTTGGGCGGGTAGTTGGGGTAGGAGGCGCCGAAGCCCGTCGTGTGCGAATAGCCTACGCCGAACTGCGACCGGATGGTGAGCCCCTCGATGGGGGTGGCCTCGGCGAAGAGCGTCGAGATCACCTTGTATTTTTTATAGGAGATCTTGTTGTTGGCCAGCCATTCGAGCGGGTTCTGGCCTTCGCCCTTCCAGGTGCCGTCCTTGATCGAGGCGAGCGAGCCGTCGGGGCGGTGGGGATTCCAGTACGGCATCATGAAACGTGCGGCCGAGATGGGGGTCACGAGCGTATATTCGCCCGACTCGGCGCGTTCGATGGTCTGGTAGTTCATCATCGTGTTGGTGCCGAGCTTGAGCCATTTGGCGGCCTGCTGCTCGACGTTGGCGCGGAGCGAGAAGCGCTCGAAGGCCGAACCTGCGGCGATGCCCTCCTGGTTGTAGTAGCCGCCCGAGACGTAGTAATTGGTCTTGTCGGTGGCCCCCGAAACCGAAAGTTCGTAGTTCTGGAGCAGGGCGGCATCGTTGAACACCTCGTCGAGCCAGTTGACGTTGGTCTTGCCCAGGACGTTGTAGTTTTTGCCGTCGGTGAACCCGATCTCCTTCTCGTACCGGATGCGTTCGTCGGTGTCCATCAGATCCCAGTTGCCGTAGGCGATCTGCGAGAAACCGAGCTGCATGCGGTAGTTGATCTTCGCCCGCTCGGCCATGCGCCCGCGCTTGGTCGTGATGACGATCACGCCGTTGGCCGCGCGCGCACCATATATAGAGGTGGAGGAGGCGTCCTTGAGCACCGAGATGCTCTCGATGTCGGCCGGGTTGATGGTGTTGAAGTCGGAACTGGCGATGGCGACCCCGTCGAGTATGTAGAGCGGCGAGGTACCCGAGTTGATCGAGTTCATGCCCCGGATCATCATCGTTGCCGACGTGCTCGGCTCACCCGAATTGGAAAGTACCGTCAGGCCGGGAACCTGTCCCTGGATGGCCTGGTCGAACGCCGCCGTAGGGGTGTTCTCGACCTTTTCGGCCTTGACGGTCGATACCGATCCGGCGATGGTGCCCTTCTTGCGGACACCGTAAGCGATGACCACCACGTCGTCGAGCGCCTGTGCCTCGCTCTCGAGGGAGACGTTGTAGGTCAGCGAGGCGCTGCCGCCCGGAACCGTGAAGGTGGCGGGCTTGTAGCCGATGTACTGGAAGGTGAGTGTCGTCCCTGCGGCGACGCTGATTGAGTAGCTTCCGTCCGCAAGGGTGCTCACCCCGCTGGCGGCCCCGGAAATCACGTTGACCCCGATGAGGGGTTGCTTGTCATCCGCCGAGGTGACGATGCCTCTGACGGTCACATTTCCCCCCCCCTGCGCTACGGCTATCGCCGGCAGGGCACATAGGAAAAATGCAAGAATGTTGAGTAGGAGTTTCGTTTTTTGCATAAGTAAATGATACTTTCTTACGCAACAAAGAAAAATAATTAAAACGAATTTGCCAAATGTTCAAAATAGATGAAATGTAAGCAGGAGTGTTCGGAAAGGGTCTTTCCGGCCCTCTTTTCAGGGCGAAAACAGGTGCTATAAGACTAAGTATAAATAACTTAACATTTTGTTTTAACCCGAAGAATCATTGTTGAATATGGGCTAAAATATTTTTATAAAAATGAAAATAAAATTCAATGTATTTTGAATATTTTGGGGTTTTCGGGCGAAAAAATACCCTCCGGTACGGTTTGATATGCGGTGGGTTTCCGGTCGTAGGTGTTTCTGGATACCTTATTTTTTTAATAATATTTAATATGTGCCAACCTGCGGGGTGGATTTTTGAAAAAAATATAAAAAATATAAAAATATTTTTCGCCGGAGGGGACGAACTTCCCCGAAAACCTGAGGAGATAACAATTTTCCGGCGATCGGTGATGTACGGAGGAAATACGCGAAACCCCGTAAAGAGTTCTCAAAGGGGATTTTATCGGGGGCGATTAGGCTGAAACGGGAAGTAAAGTAAAGGATGCGCAGTTTTTTGGTGTATTATGCTTGCAGATTGTAAGTGATATGCCGTGATTTCAGTTTAATACATAATATCAACCCCTATTTGCGCCCGCGGGTCAATGCTTTGGTCGGCGGCGGGTTGTAGCCCCCGTGTATCGCTGCCTTGGGCTGCCCGCGGTGCGTCACGGCTTTGGCCTGTCCCGGCGGGTTGCTGCCTTGGCCTGCCCCGGCGGGTCACTGCCCCTTCCCGCCCCGGAAGCGGGCGCGGTACTGACTGGGGCTGAGCCGTTCGCGGAGGCGGAAAAAGAGCGAGAAGGCGCTCACGCTTTCGAAGCCGAGCGCATAGGCTATTTCCGAGATGCTGTGGGCTGTCGTCGCGAGCAGTTCCCGGGCCTTGTTGAGCCGCATCGTGTGCTGGTATTGCGCCGGCGCCATCCCCACGTATTCGCGGAAGACGCGGCGGAACCACGTGTAGCCCATGCCCACTTCGCGGGCGATCTGTTCGGGCGAGCGGTTGCGGCCGAAGTCTGTGCGCATGATGGCTTTCGCGCGGTTGATCTTCTCGACGACGGGGTTGTCGGAGTAGAGCAGGTTGCTGTGCTTGAAGAGCACCGACCCCAGGATGTGGAGCACGATGCTCGAAATGAGCGGCTGGAATCCCACGCGCTCCTCCTCGACCGTGCCGATGATCTCGCGGTAGCACCGCTCGATGCCGCCGCTGCACCCGATCCGCAGCAGGGGGCGCCGGCGGCAGAGGAACCCCTGCTGTTCCAGCCGGTCGATATTGGCGCCGCGGAAGCCGACCCACCACTCCGTCCATCCGGTGCCGGGGTCGGGCGAATAGGAGTGCCATTCGTTGGGGAAGAGCAGGAGCATGGTGCCCGCCTCGACTGTCTGCGACGGGCAGGATGCCGACTCGAAACGTCCCCGTCCGGCGGTGATGTAGACCAGCTGGTACTCGTCGAGCGTGCGGCCGCTGCCTTTGTAAAACAGGTAGTGCTCGGGGTGTTCCGAGACGGGGTAGGGCGTTCCGGGCGGGACGTGCTGGTGCCCGGCCGTGGTGCAGACGATGCCCCACTGCTCGTCGCGCGGGGAGACTGGCAGGTAGTGAAGGATGCTCAGCGGCCGGTCGTCCATAGTGTCAAATCTATATATAGTTTGTCAAAACCATCAACAAAGGTAGGGAAAAGATTGTATAGTTTTGCATCAGTAACCTAAAACTTTCCGTGATGAACCGTTATTTCGTCGGTGTCGATCTCGGTGCCACGAGCGGCCGTGTCATTCTCGCCACGCTCTGCGGCGACGGCATCGCCCTCGAAGTTCTGCACCGCTTCCCGAACCGCCTGCTTTCGATCGGCGGCAAATATTATTGGAACATCTACTCCCTCTATGAGGAAATCCTGCACGGCCTGACGCTGGCCGGGCAGCGAAGGATTCCGGTCGATTCGATCGGTATCGACACGTGGGGCGTCGACATGGCCTGCGTGGCGGCCGACGGTACGCTGGCCGGGCTTCCGAGGGCTTACCGCGATCCCTATACCAACGGGGTTCCCGAGGAGTTCTTCCGGAAAATACCCCGGCAAGAAGTGTACCGCCGCACGGGTATCCAGATCATGAATTTCAATTCGCTCTTCCAGCTCCGTGCCGCGCGCGGGGAGGGGATGTCGGCGCTGGAAAATGCCGCGTCGGTGCTTTTCATGCCCGACGCGCTGTCGTACCTGCTCACCGGCGAGAAGGTATGCGAGTATACGATCCTCTCGACGTCGCAGTTCATGGATCCCCGCACGCGGGAGATCGACGGCGCACTGCTGCGCGAGGCGGGCGTCGATCCCGCGCTTTTCCCGCGGGTGGTGATGCCCGGCCGGAGGATCGGGGTGCTTTGCGACGCCGTAGCCCGGCAGACCGGGCTGGGGGCGGTGCCCGTGGTGGCCGTCGCGGGGCACGATACGGCTTCGGCCGTGGCGGCCGTGCCTGCCCGGAACAGCCGCTTCGCCTACCTCTCGTCGGGGACGTGGTCGCTGATGGGCATCGAGGTGCCGGAGCCGATCATTACGGAGGAGTCCTATGCGATGAACTTCACCAACGAGGGCGGCGTGGACGGCACGGTGCGGTTCCTGAAGAACATCACCGGCATGTGGCTGCTCGAACAGTGCCGCGCGGTGTGGAGCCGCCAGGGCAGGGAGTATAGCTATGAAGAGATCGTGCGCATGACCGAGGGCGCCGCCCCGTCGCCGGGGGTCATCGACCCCGATGCCGCGGAGTTTGCCGCGCCGACCGACATGCCGCAGGCGATCCGCGCGTGGTGCGCGGCACACGGCGTCCCCGTCCCGGCGGACGATGCGGCGCTGATGCGGCTGATATTCGACTCGCTGGCCGCGAAATACGCCGAGGTGCTCGGTAAATTGCGGCGGCTGGCGCCGTTCGAAATCGAATGCCTGCACGTCATCGGCGGCGGCGCACAGAACGACCTGCTGAACCGGATGACGGCCGACGCTGTCGGCATCCCCGTCGTGGCGGGCCCTGCCGAAGCCACGGCGCTGGGCAACATCATGGTGCAGGCGCGTGCCGCGGGCGTGGTCTCTTCGCTCGCCGAAATGCGGCGCTACATCGGCCGCTCGATCGAAACGAAAACATATCAACCGAAAAAATAAAACTGTCATTCTTATGAAAACGGAACTTATCGAAAAGGCATACGCCATCGCGCGGGAACGCTATGCGGAGATCGGCGTAGACACCGAAAAGGCGCTCGCGGCGCTTCAGAACATCTCGCTCTCGCTCCACTGCTGGCAGGCGGACGACGTGACGGGCTTCGAAACCCGGGGCGGCGACCTCACGGGCGGCATCCAGGCTACGGGCAACTACCCGGGCAAAGCCCGCAACATCGAAGAGCTGCGTGCCGACATCCTCAAGGCCAAGTCGTTCATTCCCGGTACGCACCGCCTGAACCTGCATGAGATCTACGGCGAGTTCGGCGGCGAGACGGTCGACCGCGACCAGGTGGAGCCCCGGCATTTCCAGGGCTGGATCGAGTGGGCGAAAGAGCACGGCATGAAGCTCGACTTCAACTCGACGTCGTTCTCGCACCCCAAGAGCGGCGATCTCTCGCTGGCCAACCCCGACCCCGGAATCCGGGACTTCTGGGTGGAACACACCAAGCGCTGCCGCGCCATTGCCGAAGAGATGGGCAAGGCGCAGGGCGACCCCTCGATCATGAACCTCTGGGTGCACGACGGCTCGAAAGACCTTACGGTGAACCGCATGCTCTACCGCGAGCTGCTGCGTGACTCGCTCGACCGCATCTTCGAGACCGAATACGACCACATGAAGGACTGCATCGAGTCGAAGGTGTTCGGCATCGGGCTGGAGAGCTATACCGTCGGGAGCAACGACTTCTACATCGGCTACGGAGCCAGCCGCGGCAAGATCGTGACCCTCGACACGGGGCATTTCCACCCCACGGAGATCGTGGCCGACAAGATTTCGTCGCTGCTGCTGTTCATCCCCGAGGTGATGCTGCACGTGTCGCGCCCGGTGCGCTGGGATTCCGACCACGTGACGATCATGAACGACGATACGCTGGAACTGTGCAAGGAGATCGTACGCTGCGATGCGCTCGACCGCGTACATATCGGGCTGGACTATTTCGATGCCTCGATCAACCGCATCGGCGCCTATGTCATCGGCTCGCGCGCCACGCAGAAGTGCCTGATGCAGGCGTTGCTCGAACCGCTCGCGCAGCTTCGCCGGTACGAGGCTGCCGGACAGGGCTTCGAGCGCCTGGCGCTGCTCGAAGAGTCGAAGTCACTGCCCTGGAACGCCGTATGGGACATGTTCTGCCTGCGCAACGACGTGCCCGTGGGCGAGGAGTTCATCGCCGGGATCCAGCAGTACGAAAGGGAAGTAACCTCCAAACGCTAAGGCCATGTACCGCATCGTACTGAACGAGACGTCGTACTACGGCGCAGGGTGCCGCTCGGTGATCGCCGACGAGATCCGCAAGCGGGGCTTTAAAAAGGTGCTGCTCGTAACGGACAAAGACCTCATCCGGTTCGGCGTGGCCGCGAAGATCGAGGAGGTGCTCCGCGGGGCGGACATTCCCTATGAGATTTACAGCCAGATCAAGGCCAACCCCACGATCCGCAACGTGCAGCAGGGCGTCGAGGCGTTCAAGGCTTCGGGCGCCGACTGCATGGTGGCGCTGGGCGGCGGTTCGTCGATCGACACGGCCAAGGCCGTGGGCATCATCGTCAACAACCCCGAGTTCGCCGACGTGCGCTCGTTGGAGGGCGTGGCCGACACCAAGCACCGCGCCGTGCCGACCTTCGCCGTGCCGACGACCGCGGGGACGGCGGCCGAGGTGACGATCAACTATGTCATCACCGACGAGGAGAACCGCAAGAAGATGGTCTGCGTCGATCCCAACGACATCCCGATGTGCGCGGTGATCGACTGCGAACTGATGATGTCGATGCCCCGGGGGCTGACGGCCGCTACGGGCATGGACGCCCTGACGCACGCCATCGAAGGGTATATCACGCCCGGGGCGTGGACGATGAGCGACATGTTCGAGCTGAAGGCCATCGAGCTGGTCGCCGCGCACTTGCGGAATGCCGTCGAGGACGGCAGCGACCCCGTCGCCCGCAACGGCATGGCCGAGGCGCAGTACATCGCGGGCATGGGTTTCTCGAACGTCGGGCTGGGCATCGTGCACTCGATGGCGCACCCCCTGGGGGCGTTCTACGACACGCCGCACGGCGTGGCGAACGCACTGCTGCTGCCCTATGTGATGGAATACAATGCCGAGTCGCCCTCGCGCGCCAAATACCTCGACATCGCGCGGGCGATGGGCGTCGATACCGCGGGCATGAGCGTCGACGAGGGCGTGGCCGCGGCTGTCAGGGCCGTGCGCGACCTGTCGTTGAGCATCCGCATCCCGCAGCGCCTGCACGAGATCGGCGTGAGGGAGGAGGACATCCCCGCGCTGGCCGTGGCGGCGTTCAACGACGTCTGCACGGGCGGCAACCCGCGTCCGACCTCGGTCGGGGATATCGAAAAACTATACCGTACCGCATTCTAAAACAAAGGCCATGAATACGCTTCTCGGACTTCTGATCATCGCCGTCGGCAGCTTTTGCCAGTCGAGCTCCTATGTACCCATCAAAAAGGTGAAGGAGTGGTCGTGGGAGAGCTTCTGGCTGGTACAGGGCATCTTCGCATGGCTGGTGTTCCCGCTGCTGGGGGCACTGCTGGCGGTTCCCGCGGGCAGCTCGCTCGGGGAAATCCTCTCGACCGACCCTTCCGCCGCCTTCAAGGCCGCCGGCTACGGCGTGCTGTGGGGTGTGGGCGGCCTGACGTTCGGGCTGTCGATGCGCTACCTCGGGGTGGCGCTCGGGCAGTCGATCGCCCTGGGCACCTGCGCCGGGTTCGGCACCCTCTTCCCCGCCATCTTCGCGGGCGAAAACCTCTTTGCGGGCAAAGGGCTGATCCTGCTGCTGGGCGTCTCGATTACGCTGGCGGGCATCGCCGTGATCGGCTACGCCGGGTCGCTGCGCTCGCAGAACATGACCGACGAGGAGAAACGCGCCGCCGTCAAGGACTTCGCCCTTACGAAGGGGCTGGCCGTGGCGTTGCTGGCGGGCGTGATGAGCGCCTGCTTCAACCTCGGGCTGGAGGCCGGGCGGCCGTTGCAGGTCGAGGGCGGCAGCGCCCTGTTCCGCACGCTGCCCGCCACGCTGATGGTGACGCTCGGGGGCTTCGTGACCAATGCCGCCTACTGCCTGTGGCAGAATGCGCGCAACCGCACGTTCGGCGACTACGGCAAGGGGTCGCTCTATGCCAACAACCTGCTGTTCTGCGCGTTGGCCGGGGCACTGTGGTACTCGCAGTTCTTCGGCTTCGGCATCGGGCAGACCTTCTTCGAGCCCGGGTCGGTCGTGGCGGCATTCGCCTGGTGCATCCTCATGGCGCTCAACGTCACCTTCTCCAACGTGTGGGGCATTATCCTCCGGGAGTGGCGCGGCGTGTCGGCCAAGACCGTGGGCGTATTGGTCTGCGGCCTGGCGATCCTGATTTTCTCACTCGTATTTCCTAATTTGTTCTGACGATGAAATCCATACTCGAAAACCGCCCGGCGCTGGCCGCCGAGGTGGACAAAGTGGCCGAAACGGCCGGCTACCTCTGGCAGAAGGGGTGGGCCGAACGCAACGGCGGCAACATCACGGTAAACATCACGGAGCACGTCGACGACGCGATCCGCGCGATGGAGCCGGTCAGCGGGCGTTTCCCGATCGGCACCACACTGCCCCGCCTCAAGGGGTGCTATTTCTTCTGCAAGGGTACCAACAAACGTATGCGCGACCTGGCGCGCCGCCCGATGGAGAACGGCTCGGTAATCCGCATCCTCGACGACTGCGCGTCGTACGAGATCATCGCCGACAAGGCGGTGAAACCCACTTCGGAGCTGGCCTCGCATCTGGCGATGCACAACCAGATGATCGCCTCGGGCAACGGCTACAAGGCGGCGCTGCACACCCATCCCATCGACCTGATCGCCATGACGCATAACCCTGCGTTCCTCGAAAAGGACGTCTTGACCAACCTCCTGTGGAGCATGATTCCCGAGACGCGGGCCTTCTGCCCCAAGGGGCTGGGAATCGTCCCCTATAAGATGCCCTCGTCGGTCGAACTGGCCGAGGCCACCATCGCGCAGCTGCGCGAGTACGACGTGGTGATGTGGGAGAAACACGGCGTATGTGCCGTAGGGCCCGACATCTTTGAGGCGTTCGACCAGGTCGACGTGCTCTCGAAATCGGCGCAGATCTACCTCACGGCCCGTTCGATGGGCTTCGAGCCCGCCGGGACGACGCAGGAGCAGATGGACGAATTGAAACGGGCGTTCAACCTCTGATCCAACGATGCCCCGGGCGGGGACGGCAACCCCCGCCCGGGAGCGGCGGCCGACGGGCATCCCCGTATGCCGGAAGCCTGCGGACGGGGTATCCCTGCGGCTTCGGGCGCCGGAGCTGTCCGTACTTGTACCCCGGAACGCGGCGGGTGCTGTTGCCGCCGGAGGACGGAAACGATAATTTTACCGTTTTATGAAAAAGATACTCTTAACGCTTTGTTTTGCGGCTGCTGCGATCGGTGCGCAGGCCGCGGCACCGTGTACGCCCGTGGGGCTGCGGTGCGAACATCTGGAGGCGCCGCTGGGCATCGACGCCCCGGCGCCGCGACTGGGCTGGCGTCTGGACGACAACCGTTCCGGGGCACTCCAGCGGGCTTACAGGGTCGTCGTGGGGCGGGATTCCGCCGCCGTGGCCGCCGGACGCGGCGACGTGTGGGATTCGGGGCGCACGGATTCGGACGGGATGCTCGTCCGTTACGCCGGGCCGCAGCTCGATCCCTTCACCCGTTATTACTGGGCCGTGACGGTCTGGGACAAGGACTACGCGCGCTCCTCGTCCGGGGTCGCGGCGTTCGAGACCGGCATGATGGGGGCCGGGAACTGGCAGGGATGCTGGATCAGCGACCACCACGACATAAACCATAAGCCCGCGCCCTATTTCCGCAAGGAGTTCTCCGTGGGCAAACGCGTGAAATCGGCCCGCGCCTATGTCGCGGCGGCCGGGTTGTACGAACTCCATATCAACGGGCGGAAGGTCGGCGACCACCGCCTCGACCCGATGTATACGCGCTTCGACCGCCGGAACCTCTACGTCACCTACGACGTGACGCGGCAGTTGCAGGACGGGGCCAATGCCGTGGGCATCCTGTTGGGCAACGGCTGGTACAACCACCAGTCGGGCGCCGTGTGGAACTTCGAGCGGGCGCCGTGGCGCAACCGCCCGGCGTTCTGCTTCGACCTGCGTATCGAGTATGCGGACGGGACGCACGAGGTCGTGAAGTCCGACCTCGACTGGCGCACCTCGGGCGGGCCGCTGGTGTTCAACAGCATCTATACTTCGGAGCATTACGACGCGCGGCTCGAGCAGCCGGGTTGGAGCGCTCCCGGGTTCGACGACTCGGCCTGGGGTGGGGTGATGTACCGCGGCGCGCCGTCGCAGAGGGTCACGGCACAGCAGACGGTGCCGATCCGCAACGTCACCCAATACAGGCCGCGCAGCGTGCGCAAGCTCGACGAACGGAGCTACCTCTACGATTTCGGCCAGAACATGGCCGGTGTGACGAAGCTCCGCCTGAGGGGTGAAGCCGGGACGCAGCTGCGGCTCATCCATGCCGAACGCCTGCGCGAAGACGGCCATGCCGACCTGTCGAACATCGACGTCTATTTCCGTCCGACGGACAAGGACGACCTGTTCCAGACCGACGTGGTGACCCTGAGCGGCCGCGACGACGAGTTCATGCCCCGGTTCAACTACAAGGGCTTCCGCTATGTCGAGGTGGTTGCCGACCGGCCGGTAGAGCTGTCTGCGGAGAACCTGACGGCCTATGCCATGCACAGCGACGTGACTCCCGTGGGGCATATCGAGACGTCGAACGACCTGGTGGACAAACTTTGGGACGCCACCAACAAGGCCTACCTCTCGAACCTGATGGGTTACCCGACCGACTGCCCTCAGCGCGAGAAGAACGGCTGGACGGGCGACGGTCACCTCGCTATCGAAACGGCGCTGTACAACTACGACGGCATTACGGTCTACGAGAAGTGGCTCGCCGACCACCGCGACGAACAGCAGCCCAACGGTGTGCTGCCCGACATCATCCCCACCGGCGGCTGGGGCTACGGCACGGCCAACGGGCTGGACTGGACGAGTACCATCGCCATCATCCCGTGGAACCTCTACCTCTTCTACGGGGACACGAAGCCGCTGGAGGATTGCTACGAGAATATCAAACGCTATGTCGATTACGTCGACCGCCGCAGCCCGGGGCACCTCTCCTCGTGGGGACGCGGCGACTGGGTGCCCGTCCGCTCGCAGTCGTCGCTGGAGCTGACCTCGTCGGTCTATTTCTACGTCGATGCCACGATCCTCGCCCGTGCCGCCGCCCTGTTCGGCCGGGAGGCCGACCGGAAGCACTACGAGGCACTGGCCGGCGAAATCCGCGGGGCCATCAACGACAAATACCTCGACCGTGCGACGGGCATCTATGCCAGCGGCACGCAGACCGAGCTGAGCGTTCCGCTGATGTGGGGCGTCGTGCCCGAGGAGATGGTCGCCAAGGTCGCCGGCAACCTCGCCCGCAAGGTCGCCGAAGCCGGGTTCCACCTCGACGTCGGGGTGCTGGGCGCCAAGGCCATCCTCAATGCGCTGAGCGAGAACGGCCATGCCGAAACGGCCTACAAGGTCGCGGTGCAGGACACCTATCCTTCGTGGGGATGGTGGATCGTGAACGGCGCCACCACGCTGCTCGAAAACTGGAACCTCGAAGCCACGCGCGACATCTCGGACAACCACATGATGTTCGGCGAGATCGGCGGGTGGTTCTTCAAGGGGCTGGGCGGCATCAAGCCCGACCCCGAAGCGCCGGGCTTCAAACACATCCTGCTGCGCCCGAATTTCGTCGGCCCCGAGGAATTCGAGGCTTCGCACGACGCCCCCTGCGGGCGGATCGTGTCGGCATGGACGCGCCGGGGCAATACGGTGACCTACCGCGTCCGAATCCCGGCCAACAGTACCGCAACGCTCTACCTGCCGGCCAACGTGGACGGCGGGAAGGTGCATCAGCTGGGTGCCGGAAGCCATACGCTGACGCTCAGGGTGGCCAAATGACCCTTCCGCCTCGGGGCGGAAGGCTGCTGCCGCGGGCCGCATTCCCGTGCGGGACGGCTGCCTGCACAGGACGATTTTTACCCATAACCTGAAATATTCCTGCGATGAACAAACTATCGAAACTGATTCTGATGCTGCCGCTGGCCCTCGCTCCGCTGGCGGGGCAGGCCGCCCCGAAGGGCGGCTCCCATGCCGCCCTGGCCGCGGGGTTCGTGGCGCCGCCCGACTCTGTCCAGACCTCGGTTTACTGGTACTGGCTTTCGGGCAATGTCTCGAAGGAGGGCGTGGTGAAAGACCTCGAAGCGATGAAACGGGCGGGGATCAACCGTGCCTTCATCGGCAATATCGGCCTCGGGGAGCTGGCGACGCCCTATGCCCCCGTGAAACTCTTTACGGACGAATGGTGGGAAGTGACCCATGCGGCGCTCAAACGCGCCTCGGAGCTGGGTATCGAGATCGGCATGTTCAACAGCCCCGGCTGGAGCCAGGCCGGAGGGCCGTGGATCGAACCCGGGCAGGCCATGCGTTACCTGGCTTCGGTCAAGGCGCATGTCCGGGGCGGCGGGAAGGTCGAGGTGGAGCTGCCGCGCCCGTCGGCCGATTTCCAGGACGTGCGGGTGGTCGCCTATCCCGCTCCCGCCGTGGGGCGTGCGGCGCTGACGGCGGCTGACACCCGTGTGACGGCTGCCGGCACGACTGCCGGGGCGCAATGCCTCATAGACGGCGACCCGGCGACGGAGCTCCTCTTCGACGGCAGCCCCGAAGCCGTCATCGACTTGGTGACGGACGCCGACCTGGATCTGCGCAACATCACGGTGTGGCCCGCCCGCCGTCCGATACGTGCTGAGGCCGAATTGCAGGTGAAGGGGGCGGACGGCTACCGGACGGTCGCATCGTTCGGGATCGACCGCTCGAACCCCAATATCGAGGTCGGTTTCGACCCTTACGCCCCGGTTTCGGTCAGCGTGGCGAAGACCACGGGGCGCGAGTTCCGGCTCATAGTCCGCGGCGCGGGGAAGGATACGGGTTTGGGGGAGGTGCTTCTCTCGTCGCTGCCCCGTGTGGAGCGTTATGCGGAGAAGACCTTTGCCAAGATGTTCCAGTCGCCGCTGCCCTACTGGGAGGAGTACCAGTGGCGCGATCAGCCCGTGCTGGACGCGGAGTCGCTGGCGGTCGACCCCGCGGAGGTGGTCGACATAACGGAATGTCTCGACGGCGACCGCCTGGTGTGGGAAGCCCCTGCCGGGGAGTGGGTCGTCATGCGTACCGGGATGCGCCCGACCGGCATCCAGAATTCGCCCGCGGCGCCCGAAGGCACCGGGCTCGAAGTGGACAAGATGACCCCGGCCTACCTGCAGCACCATTTCGACGCCTTTATCGGTGAGATACTCCGCCGCATCCCGGCCGAAGACCGCAGGACGTTCCGCGTGGTGGTGGCCGACAGCTACGAGAAGGGCGGGCAGAACTTTACGGATACCTTCCTGACCGACTTCAGGGAGCGTTACGGCTACGACGCCCTGCCGTTCCTGCCCGTTTACGACGGCGTGGTGGTCGGCAGCCAGGATATCTCCGACCGGTTTCTGTGGGACATGCGGCGCCTGGCGGCCGACAAGCTGGCCTATGCGCATATCGGGGGGCTGCGCGAAATCGCGCACAAATACGGGCTGACGTTGTGGCTGGAGAACTACGGCCACTGGGGTTACCCCGGCGAGTTCCTGCAGTACGGCGGCCAGTCGGACGAGGTCGGGGGCGAATTCTGGGGCGAAGGGTCGCTGGGCGACATCGAGAACCGTGCCGCCTCGTCGTGCGCCCACATCTACGGCAAGCGGAAAGTGTCGGCCGAGTCGTACACCTCGGCCGGGAACGATTTCGGGCGTTATCCGGCGATGGTGAAGCCGCGCGGCGACAGGTTCTTCTCCGAGGGGATCAACAACACGTTGCTGCACGTCTACATTTCGCAGCCGGGCGACGAACTGCCCGGCATGAATGCCTGGTTCGGAACGGAATTCAACCGCAACAACACGTGGTTCTCGCATATCGACCTCTTCACGGATTACCTCAAGCGTGTCAATTACATGTTGCAGCAGGGGCTCAACGTCGCCGACGTGGCCTATTTCATCGGCGAGGACGCTCCGAAAATGACGGGCGTCACCGACCCGGCGCTGCCCCGAGGGTACCAGTACGATTATATCAACGGCGAGGTGCTGCTGGAACGCGCCACCGTGAAGGACGGCCTGTGGACGCTTCCGCACGGGACGCAATATCGGATACTGGTGTTGCCGAAGCTCAAGACGATGCGCCCCGAACTGCTTGCGAAGCTGCAGGCGCTCGTCCGTGAGGGCGGCGTGCTGCTGGGGCCTGCGCCGCAGCGTTCGCCGAGCCTCGAAGGCTATCCCGATGCCGACGCCCGGGTGCGCCGCATGGCTGCGGAGCTCTGGGGCGGGGTCGACGGCAAGGCCGTGAAGGCCGCCCGCTACGGCAAGGGCGCCGTGCTGGACGGCATGACCATGGAGGAGGCGCTGGCCTATGTGCAGTGCCTGCCCGACTGCGAGGTCGGGGCCGATGTCCCCGTGCTCTTCGGGCACCGCGATGCGGGCGACGAGCAGATTTACTTCCTGACCAACCAGTCGGACGCGCGCATCGCTTTCCCCTGCACGCTGCGTGTGACCGGCTCTGTGCCCGAGGCATGGGATGCCGTGACGGGGGCGATCCGTCCGCTGCCGGAGTTCGAGGATGACGGTCGCAGGACGACGCTGCCGATGGTGTTGGAGCCCAACCAAAGCCTGTTCGTCGTACTGCGCGCGGATGGGGCGGGCGCTGCGCACAGGGACGGGACGGCGAATTTCCCGACCCCGGTGCGGGTCAAGACGCTGGACGGGCCGTGGACACTGACCTTCCAGGAGGGGCGCCGGGGCCCGGCGGAGCCTGTCGTGGCGGACGAACTGAAAGACCTGCGGCTCTCCGACGACGAGTCGGTGCGCTATTTCTCGGGCAGTGTCCGCTATGAGACGACGTTCGACCTCAGGGGGAAGGAGAAATCCGGCCGGCTGTACGTGAACACGGGCCAGGTCGGCGTGATGGCCAAGGTCTATGTCAACGGCAAGTACGCCGGGGGCGTGTGGACGGCGCCGTACAGGGTCGACGTCACGGACTTCGTGCGCAAAGGGAAGAATACCCTCG
Source organism: Alistipes onderdonkii (assembly GCF_025145285.1). Lineage (NCBI taxonomy): Bacteria > Pseudomonadati > Bacteroidota > Bacteroidia > Bacteroidales > Rikenellaceae > Alistipes > Alistipes onderdonkii. The sequence continues at coordinate 1,413,292 of NZ_CP102251.1, read as the reverse complement.
TCATCGACGTGGTCAATACGTGGGTGAACCGCCTGATCGGCGACAGCAGGCTCCCCGAGGATCAGCGCGGGACATGGACGCTGAACAATCCGTGGCGTCCCGATTCGCAGTTACAGCCTTCGGGGCTGTTCAACCCGGTGGTAATCGAACGGATGATTGCACGATGAGACAGATAGCACTGCTTGCCCTGCTGCTGGCCTTTGCGGCGGCCGTGTACGGGCAGGAGAACATACTGGAGAAGGGGCTGGAAGGCCGGAGTGCCGCGGATGTGATTTCACGCAGGTACGTGACCCCGCTGCGGCTGGTCGCACTGCCCGGCGAGCTGACGGCGGGGGTGGAAAATCCCGAAGCGCTGCTCCGGAATTTCGACGGGCAGCTGACGACCGGGACGCCCGATGTCTGCCGCCTCTCGACCCGCGACGGGCGCTCGGCTTCCGTGCTGCTCGATTTCGGCAAGGAGTTGTGCGGCGGGATCGCGCTCTCGGCGGCGATACGCGCCGACCAGCGGGCGCTGAAGGTGCGGATCCGCCTGGGCGAATCGGTGAGCGAGGCGATGAGCGACGTCGGCGGCGACGCCCCGATGGCCAGCGCCACGAACGAGCATTCGCTGCGCGATTTTACGCTCGGCGTGCCGTGGCTGGGCAATGTCGAGGCCGGGAACTCGGGGTTCCGCTTCGTGCGGATCGACCTGGTGGAGCCCGATGCGGAGCTCAATCTGAAAGCCGTGCGGGCGATCCTCCGTTACCGCGACGTCCCTTATCTGGGGTCGTTCCGCTGCGATGATGAACGGCTGAACCGCATCTGGGAGACGGGGGCCTACACCGTCCACCTCAATATGCAGGAGTACCTCTGGGACGGGGTAAAACGCGACCGTCTGGTATGGCTCGGGGACATGCATCCCGAGGTGATGACCGTCCAGAGCGTGTTCGGCGGCAATGAGGTCGTGCGCCGGAGCCTCGACCACGTGCGCGACAATACGCCGCTGCCCGGGTGGATGAACTGGATCGCGGCCTACTCGATGTGGTGGGTCATTATCCACCGCGACCTGTATATGTACGAGGGCGATTTGAACTATCTCGGTGAACAGCAGGAATATATGCGCGCCCTGCTGCGGGTGCTGGCGTCGCAGATGGACGGCGACCGCGAGAACCTGCAGGGCGGCCAGCGCCTGCTGGACTGGCCCACGTCCCAGATGCCCGACGTGATCCATGCCGGGTATCAGGCCCTGATGGTGATGGCCATGGAGGCCGGCGCCGAAATCGGCGGCTGGCTCGGCGACAGGCAGATGCAGTCGGAGTGCCATGGGGCGCTGCGGCGGTTGCGGCGGCACGTGCCCGACCACCTGCGGAACAAGCAGGCGGCGGCGATGCTCGTGCTGGCCGGGCTGGCCGACCCCGGCAAGGTGTGCCGGACGGTGATCGCCCGGGGCGGGGCGGAAGGTTTCTCGACCTTCTACGGATATTACATGCTCGAGGCGCTGGCCGAAGGCGGCCTTTACGACGAGGCCTTGCAGATCATCTCCGATTATTGGGGTGCGATGCTCGACCTGGGGGCCACGACTTTCTGGGAAGACCTTAATTACGCGCATGCGGCCGGTGCGGCGCGTATCGACGAGCCGGTTCCGGCCGGGAAATTCGACATCCATGCCGAGTCGGGCGCCTATTGCTACAAGGGGTTGCGCCACAGCCTTTGCCACGGCTGGGCATCGGGCCCCACTCCCTGGCTTTCGCGGCACGTGCTGGGCATCGTGCCGCTCGAACCGGGCTGCAAGTCCGTGGCGGTGCGCCCCCACCTGGGACACCTGAAGTGGGCCGAGGGGACGTTCCCGACCCCGTGGGGCGTTATCCGGGTGCGCCACGAGCGCGGTGCCGACGGGAAGGTCTCGACGAGCGTGTCGGCACCCGATGGGGTGCGGGTCGTGCGCTGACCCCGGAAAAAATCGTATTACTGTTAACAACCGATGGATATGACAAAGAAACTGATTTTGGCGGCGTGGGCGCTGCTGCTCGCCGCAGCTGTCCCTGCACAGCAGAAGGAGGAGTTCAGGTTATGGCCCGAGGCCGGGAAGTATGCCCCGGAGCGGCTCGGTGCCGGATTCGACCGCGACAACGCCCCCTATGTCACGTTGTACCGCCCCGAAGGGAAGAAGCCGGCGCCGGCCGTGGTGGTCTGCCCGGGCGGTGCCTACGGCGGCCTGGCTATCGGCCATGAGGGCTATCAGGTGGCGGAGTGGTTCGCGGCGCGCGGGTTTGCCGCCGTCGTGCTGAAATACACCATGCCCCACGGCAACTACGACCTGCCCCGCCGGGACGTGCAGCAGGCGATCGAGCTGGTGCGTGCGAATGCGGCCGGGTGGGGCGTAGACCCCGCGCGGGTCGGCGTCATCGGCTTTTCGGCCGGGGGACACCTGGCCTCGACGGCTGCGACGCACTTCACCTGCGATGCGAACCGTCCCGATTTCGCCGTCCTGGTCTACCCGGTCATTACGATGGACGAACGTTTTACGCATGCAGGGTCGCGGAGGAACCTGCTGGGCGGAGCGCCGGCCGAGGGACTCGTTGCGGCGTTCAGCAACGAACTGCGCGTGACCAGCGGGACTCCGCCGACGTTCATCGCCTTCAGCGATGACGACGACGGGGTGCCCCCGGTCAACGGCACGTTGTTCTACAATGCGCTCAAAGCCGCCTCGGTGCCGGGCGAGATCCATATTTATCCGACGGGCGGGCACGGCTGGGGCTGGAACGAGACCTTTAAATACAAGGACGAGTTCCGAAACTCGCTCGTGCGCTGGCTCTCCGAGCGGCTGGGCGAATGACGCCGCATCCGTTCGCCATAAGTGCCGGCAGGCACCAAAATCCCCGTTCGGCAATGCTGCCGAACGGGGATTTTGGTCGTGGACGGTTTCCGGTTGCGGGACAGGTTTACCGCGCCTTGCCGGCAGCGGGAATGGGGCGGGCTTCGACGCCTTCGCGGGTCATCCTGACCGGGACGATGTGCCCCTCGGCATCGAAATACATGCGGTCGATGCAGGTTTCACGGCTGCTGGCTGCCGTTTCGTCCAGCGGGCGGCGGTGGTAGACGATGTACCATTCGTCCCACCCCGGAACCTGTATGACGGAGTGGTGCCCGGCACCGCGGGCGATTGCCGGGTCTTGTTCGAGGATCTTGCCGATGCGTTCGAACGGCCCGAAGGGCGAGTCGGCGATGGCGTAGGCGACGCAGTAATCGGGGCCCGTCCAGCCCCCTTCCGACCACATGAAGTAATATTTTCCGCGGTGCCTGAGCATGAACGGCCCCTCGGTGTAATTCGCGGGGGTGACCTCCTTGTAGAGGGTGCCGTCGTCGAAGGGCACGATACGCAGCAGATCCGGCGACAGGCGTACCATGTTGCAGTGCCCCCAGCCGCCGTAGTACATGTAGTAGCTGCCGTCGTCGTCGCGGAAGACGAACTGGTCGATGGGCTGGGCCCCGTTGACGATGCTGTCGATGAGCGGCTTGCCCAGCGCATCGCGGAACGGCCCGGCCGGGGAGTCGGCCACGGCTACGCCGATGCCGCCGGTTTCACCCTCGTGGATGTCGTTGCCGGCGAAGAAAAGGTAATACTTGCCGTTGGCATGAACGGCCGCGGGCGCCCACATGGCGCGTTTCACCCACTTCACCTCGTCGTTGGAGACGATCCGGGGGTGCTTCTGCCAGTGTACGAGGTCTTTCGACGAGAAGGCGTCCATGAAGGTCTGCTCGTCGTAGTCGGCCGAGTAGGTCGGGTAGATCCAGTAGGTGTCGCCGAAGACCACCCCTTCGGGGTCGGCGTACCAGCCCGGGAAGACGGGGTTGCCGCTCCTGCCGGCTGCCGAGGCCGTATTTTGCGCCGCGGCGCAGTATGCCGCAAGGCATGCGAAAAGGAGAGTTACGTATTTCATAAGTTATTCGATTAGGGTCGATTGCGGGCCGAGGTAAGAGCGTTTCATGCCCCCGAAGTCGAGGACGATCTTTTGTAGGACGATGCCCGGGTCGCCGACGCGGATGCGCAGCGTGTGGCGTCCCGGCTTGTCGATGTGGAGCGTCGATTTGTTGACGGCGCAGTTGCGCAGCACGCTTTCGAACCACACCTGCGAGTATTCGACGTGCGACGAGGAGGGGGTGGCCAATGCCCCGTCGTCGATCTGGACGCTGTACTTGGTGTCGGTGTTCGTGTTTTCGCCGATGCGGAAATCGCGGTCAGCGTGGAGCGGGAAGGTCGGCAGCACGTAGGTGTAGACATCGACCGAACCGGCATCGAAGGCGTAGAAGTCGTATTCGGCGCACGGGACGTCGCGGCTGCGGAAGATCTGGAGCGGGGCGGTCGGGTCGCCCAGCTGCAGCGCGGGGCCTTCGATGCCGAGGTCTTCGACGGCTGTTATTTTGATTCGGTCGCTTTCACGGACGCGGTGGCAGCCTGCGGCGGGGATCGAGACGCAGCCGTTGTTCTCGACGTAGATGCCGCGGAGCTCGGCGCGCGACGGGGCGGTGGGGTTGAAGAGCGATACGAGCACCTTCTCGGACTGTTCACCCGCGCGGAAGACGATCTGGGCCGGCACCGCGTTCCCCGAGGGGGCTTTCTCCCAGTCGATGCCCACCGTGATGCGCTCTTCGTCGGCGGTTTTTCCGGCGGATTTGCTCAGGACGACCCAGGGTTCGGAGGCATGCGCCGTCCAGGCGAGCGTGCCGCCGCCCCGGTTGTATATCTCGACGGGGTAGGTGCGGCGCAGGTAGTTGTCGAACGCAGGCAGGGCGTGGAAGGCCCGGGCGCCCGTGACGTCCTCGCCTGCGACCTGCAATGCCAGCCGGGGAGCGCCTGCGGCATCGTGCGTTGCCAGGTGCGGCAGGTTGAAATAGGCGCTCACGCCGTCGTAGTTCTGGCGCATGGACATCATGTGGTTCCATTTGCCGCCGAGCAGCGAGTTGTACCCCCGGGTGATGACCTGCAGGCTGTCGTAGCAGCGCTGCACCTCGTCGCGCACGGCATTGGTCGCCGCGCGGCCCTGGCGTGCGTACCAGCGGTTGCGCTGGCCGCCGAGTGTCATGCGGTTCATCAGTTCGGCGCCGCGCAGGGGGTAGTAGACCAGCTGGTAGAAAGCCGGGCGGGCTTCGTCGCCGATCTCGTGCAACAGGGCTTCGGCCCGGGCGCCGAGCTGCCGGTAGGCCTCCAGCCGCCGCTGTGCCTCGTCGTAGTTGGTGAACGAGAAATCGGTGTCGGTAAGCTGCTCGCAGTTGTGGTCGAAGCGGTTCCAGTGGTAGCCCCAGCCCATGTATTCGGGTTTGCGGGGGAAGGCCAGCCGCAGGTGTTCGCGGGTCATCGCCTCGAGGCGGTCGTAGTACGCTTCGCCGAAGATGCCGGCCAGCCAGCGTGCCGGGTAGGTCACGACGTTGTCGGCCGTGAAGCGGCCGATGTCCCAGGCCATGTCGAGGAAGAGCGAAACCTGCATCTCCGAGCCTTTCAGGTCGCCGCAGTTCACCAGCCACAGCCGGTCGGCCGTGGTGTCATAGGCCTTGCGCAGCTCTTCGTACATCAGCGACGGGGGCGTCGTGCTGAACCAGAGGTAGCTGTGCGGTACGCCCAGGTAGGAGACATGGTAGTAGACCCCGGAGCGCCCCGTGCGCCGCTGCTCGCGCACGCCGCTCAGACGTTTCATGTAGCCGTAGTTGTCGTCCGGCCAGACGATCGTGATGTCGTCGGGCAGTTCCAGCCCGTTGGAATAGATCTCCAGTACCTCCTTGTAGGGTGTGAACGCCTGCGGGACGGTCTCGACCGGTCGGTCGATGTTCTCGGCGAGGATTCGCCGCTGGTCGAGCAGCGCCTGCTGGAGCATCCGCACCTTTTCGTGCATGGGCAGCGTGGTCGACATGGCGCCGTCGTGCAGGCCGCGCAGCGCCAGCGTATAGACGTTCTCGTAGGGGCTGTTCTCGCGCACGCGCTGCGTGAGCACGCGGTTGATACCCTCCTTGTTCTTGTCGTAGTTCCAGGGCCCCATCGTCTTGGTATCCCATTCGCTGGCGGTGTTCAGCAGCAGCGGTTCGCAGTGGGTCGATCCCATCACGATGGCGAACGTGTCGGCTACGAGCTTGTTTTCGGGGATTTGGTTGAATGAGGTGGAAACGGGGTGCATGGCCGGGGCGAGGTAGTTGGCCTTGAGGCGCAGCAGCAGTTCGCAGACCTTGGCGTAGGTTCTGGGGCCGATGTTGCCGCGCTCGGGCTCGAAGGTCTGCGAGGCCCAGGGCGTCAGACCCCAGTCTTCGTCGTTGAGGAAGATGCCGCGGTAGCGCACCGACGGCGTCTGGGAGTAGGTCGGCGGGGCGTCGACATGGAGCGCCGCATGTTTTTTCACCGGGACGTCGGCCCACCAGTACCAGGGGGATACGCCGATCAGCTCCGAGAGCGTGAAGAGCCCGTAGGCCGCGCCGCGGCGGTCGCTGCCCGCGATGACGAGGGCTTTGCGGATGCCCGGCAGGGGATTGGCGACGGTCTGGATCAGGTAACGTTCCCAGGCGCCTTCGAGCGGGGCGGTGTCGATCTTCCCCGCTTCGGCCAGCCTGCGGATGAGGGCGCTGCCTCCGACCGTCCCGACGATTACCGCCGGGCCTGTTTCCCCGGCCGCGGAGGTCACCCGCGGGTATCGGCCCGTTACGGCCTCCACGTCGGCGGCGAAGAGCTCCGCCGCGCGTTTCACCACCGCGGCGTCGGATGCGTCGTAGAGGATCGCGGCCGTCTGGCGGGGCGAAGCGAGGGTGAAGGCGTATTTGGTTTTCGGGCTTTTTTCGTGTACGGCCACCTGTGCGCGGCCTGCGGATACGGCCACGAGGGCCGACAGCATAAGGATATAGTGTTTCATGGGTGTCGGTTTGCATTGCTAAGGTAGGAATTTCGCCGCAATGCCCGAAATTTTGCGCCGGAAAACAGGGCGCGTGGCAGGATTATGTACTTTTTTGGCAGCATCGGCAGCTGCACGGGGTGCTGGCTTCGGGCCGCGGGCGGGTGCCGGCCCTCTTTTGCGGGTGTCTGGGCACCCGGGATACCGCTTCCTTCCGGCCCTGCCCCTTCCTTCCGGTTCGTCCCGCCCCGCCCGGTCGCCCATGCCGTGATCCGGATAAATTCATACAACAAGGCGACAATCTGGGATACATTTCCCGCGGTATGGTTTTGCCGGGAGGGGATGCCCTGACTATCTTTGTTCCAACCTTTTTGAAACTCCGGTTTTTGCGGGACGTCTATTTTTCATTATAAATTCTATTAACCCATTAATCCAAATCGAAGTATGAAAAAAGTACTCCTTCTTTTGCTCGTCATCCTCGTTGCCGTGCCGGTGTCGGCGCAGAAAAAGTTTACGTTCGGGCCCAGGGTCGGTTTTACCGTCGCAGACCTTCATGCCGACGATGACGAAAAGAACGATGAGATATCCGGAGTGAGAACCGGACTGGTGGTCGGTGCTTTTGCCGAGTACCGCGCCGTGAAATGGCTGGCCGTTTCGGCCGACGTGCTGTTCGCGCAGAAAGGCGCCGAGAACGAGTTCAGCATCAAGACCTCGGAGTTAGACCAGACGACCAAGAACAATTTCAAGCTGAACTATATCGACGTGCCCGTGTTGGCCAACTTCTATGTGACGAAGGGCCTTGCGCTCAAGGCCGGCATTCAGCCGTCGTTCCTGGTAAGCGCGAAGAACAAAATATCCGCAACGCTCGACGGCGGGTCTTATAAGGAGACGGCAGACCTGAAGGATGAACTCAATTCCGTCGATTTCTCAATTCCCGTGGGTATCTCCTATACATTCAAGATGGGCCTCGTGCTGGATCTGCGCTACCATATCGGCTGTACCGACCTGCTCAAGGACGGGGACTATAAGCTGACGAACCGGGTGGCTACGCTGACCGTAGGCTGGAAATTCTGAACGCCGGCGGCATCGCTCCTTTCGAATACATTTATATAATCCGGACGTTTTTTAGCCGTCCGCCCGCTCCTTGCGGTGGCCGGGGCATTCCACTCCGCCCCCTGCCGCCGTGCTTCGCGGAAACCCGTCCCGAGGGACTGTAATTTATTGAAACCGGAAGATGAAACGGAAAATTTTATTTGCAGCGGCGCTGATTGCCGCAGCGGCAGTCGCATTTTCGTCGTGTGAGAAAGACACCGACCATGACGACGACAGAATTTATATCGAGGAAGGCGAGGGCCTCGCAGACCCTGTCACGGCCTCGGACGAAAAGGTCGAACTGCCGGCGGCGATCGTCGGCCGGATGCCCGATTACCTCCAGACGGCGCTGAACGTGCGATTTACGAATGCCGGAAGCGAGATTTCCGATGACCTGAAGGTGGTGGTGATCGCCCAGGATCAGGTGGCCGCGAATACGGACAAACTGCTCGGCGTCTACGGGGCCGGGGGAGTGGTCGTCGTCGTGAATCCCGACGATGTGCAGCTCAGCGACTGGTGCGATGAGAACGGAGTCCGTTATGCCGGGGACGGGGGGCTCGACAACGGGGAGGATCACCACCTGCTGTATGCGTTCAATAAGAATGCGAATTATTATTTCCTCGATGACTTCGTCCATGACGATGACGAGGGGAGTTGCAACATCTTCCTCGACACGTTCGTCAGCTGGGTCAATAAATACGCCGCAGCCGCAGAGGAGAGTTCCGCCTCTCTTTTGGGCGGGGCGACCCGGGCGGATTACGACATCAAAAAGTTGTTCGCACCCCAGACCGTCAACCATACCTACCAGATGTGCCTCAATGACAAGACGCTCGCGCATGTCGTGGCGTCGAAGGCCGACAAACTGACCCGTTCGGGCACGATCGACGTCGCCTATTCGGTCTATCCGCTCTACTCGTTCCAGGCCAACGGCAGCTCGGCGGGCGACTACTATATCGTTGAGGGGACATTCACCGTGCACAACGACCAGATGTACAACGGCTCGTGGACGAAAAAACACGGCGGTGTGAAGTCGCACCTTTGCGGTTTCTACCTGAAGAAGTTTGAGGTGAGCAACTCCCTCTGCGCAACCGACGGCACTGTGCTTCCGGGGGTTAAATTCCCCAGCCAGGGAACTCCTGTGCCCGAGACCACGATCGGATCCACGAGTTATTCGAGCGGCTTCCAGTGGAGTATCGGAGGCTCTATCTCCGGCGGTATGCTGGGCAAAGACCCGCAGGTTTCCGGGACGCTGAGCGGCAGCATCGGCTGGAACAACTCCGAAACGCGGACGGTTTCCGACCTTACGATCAACAAGAACAGCCCCGGCGGGAAGGTCGGTTACGTGTTCGACGTCAACAACAGGCCTCATACCTCGAGCGGGAAGAAATACACCTCCGTGCCGTCGATCGCATCGAGCGACTTTACGATCCATCAGTCGTGGATATGGTACGTGCCTTCGACCGCGGACAACGATACGAAGGAGTTTGCCATGAGCGTGTGGGTGAAGCCGACCTACGAATCCTACCACTGGTATTCGTCGGCGGCAGATTTCTCCACTTCGTCGTGGGACGATGCGGTGCCCGAGGGCGACCGGACGTTCCGGGTGACGCTTTTGAAGCCCAACCGCATCCCGAAGGGCGTGCTCGAACTCGCCAACACGAAGACGGGGCGGGAATATATGACCGATATTAGGATATGGAAGGAGAGCTCCAGCACCTCGAAGGCGCCCGATTATACCATTCCGGGCAGCTTCCGAGGCAAGGCTGCGACGATCGAACTGCCGACAGGCAGGTACAGGGTGCAGGTGAAGCTCGGCGCTTCGGCGGATCTGCTCGACCCCTACCATACGCCCGGCACGGTCGAGATCCGGCTTGCGGAGACGACCTCCGTGGATGCCGGGTTCGATTTTGCCATAGGATCCTTTTAGGTCTGCGGTGCGGATCTTCCCGGAAAGATTGCCCGGCACTTGCCTGCCGGGCAATTTTGTTTTTGCACCGGGCGGATTTTTGTGGCGGAGCCACGAGGGGAATATCCCTGAATTTTTCATATATTTGTACTTGTATTCTTATTATTTTATCGCGTCTATGGTCTGTTTGCCGTTCAGAAGGCTGTTCCTGTTTGCCGGCCTCCTGCTCTTTGCGTCGGGTTCCCGTGCGGCTGCGGAGGAGGAGCTGCCGGACAGCCTGCTCACCGAAGATTATCTCTACGAATATACTTTTACGGATTTCGGCAAGGCCCGGCGCATTATCGAACGGATGCGCGAGCGGAAAATACTCGAACCCTACCGGCTGGATATTGCCGAAGGCGACCTCTATTTCAATACGGGGCGCCACCACCAGGGGCTCCGTTATTACAGGCGTGCGTTCGAAAGCGATGTGGTGCGGAAAAGCGATGCGGAATACATGGACGTCCTGCACCGGATGATCTCCTCCTACGATTGCCTCCACGACGAGGAGCGGCAGGCGGAGTGTACCGAGCTGCTGCTCCGAAAGGCCCGCGCCTGCAACGATACGGCGATGGAGTCGGTCGCACTGTTCAACATGGGCAAAATGCTCTGTTATCAGGAGGATAAGGAGCGGGGCTACGGGCTGATCCGGGATGCTATCGCCCTGATGGAAGGGGCGGATTACAAATACAAGTACGACAACCTGCGTTACGATTACAATACGCTGCTGATCCTGTTGCAGCGCGACGGCCGTTTGGAAGAGGCCGTGGGGGTGTTGGACGACCTCGAACGGGTCATCGGGAGCTCTTCGGAGGGGGTACCCTCGATTGGCGGCCTGTACGAGAAGGAGCATAAGACCCTGATGGCACAGCGTGCCGTGCTGTACGGCCAGCTGAAGCGTTACGATGAAGCGGAACGGGCCTATCAGGAGTGGGTGCGCATCGGCGGTGCCTACACCAAGGACGACTACCTGGTCATTCCCTACCTGATGGGGCAGCGGCGTTACGACGAGGCCATCCGGCTCTGCGAGCCGCGCGAGCGCTTCCTGATCGAGCACGGGGACACGATCAATTACCACATGATGTCCGTAAAGCGGACATTGGGGCGGGCATATGAGGCGCGCGGCGATTTCAAACGTGCTGCGGCCTATTTCGAAGGGCTGGCCGTGTTGACCGACAGCCTCAAGCGCCGCGAGCAGCTGAGTGCTGCGATGGATCTGGCCATTGCCAACGACGTGCATGAAAAGGAGCAGCAGTTGCAGGCCACGGCCGCGCGGCTCCGCATCCACAGCATCCTGCTCGTATCGGCGCTGGCCATCGTGCTCCTGTTGGCGGTGCTGTTGTGGCGCAACCGCTATTACATGTATACGATCCGCCGCAAGAACATGGCGATGGTGGATACCGTGGCGGGACTGCTCGCCTATAAGGAACGCCTGCTGCATGTCGGAGGGCAGACGGAAGAGGGGACTGGCTGCGTTCCCGCCCCTGTGACGGGGGATTCCGGTGCGGTCGACGGTTCGGACGGGGACGACCGGAAGGCGATGAGGCTTTTCGAACAGCTCGACCGGAAGATCAACGAGCAACGGCTTTTCCTGAATCCCGGACTGTCGCGCGAAGACCTGATGCGGCTGATAAACATTTCGAAAAACCAGATCGCACAGGTTATCCAGGCCGGTGCGGGCACCAACCTGGCGGGTTATCTCAACGGGCTGAGGATGGAGTATGCCGCACGCCTGCTGATCCGCTATCCCGAATACACGGTCAATGCCATCGCACAGGAGGCGGGGATTCCCAACCTCTCGTCGTTTCACCGCCTGTTCAAGAACCGGTACGGCATGACGCCTTCGGAGTTCCGCAAGGCGCAGTGCGGCTGATCGCCGAAGCATATCCATGAAAGGGCTCCGGCGGAATCCTCCGCCGGAGCCCTTTCATGGCCGGTTGCCGGGTCAGTATTCGACCTTGTCGGACTTGGCTTCCCAGGTTTCGAAGGCTGCGATCGCCTCTTCGGGCAGCAGGACGGCCGATTTCAGTTTCCGGTCGGCGGGTTTGAGCGAGAGTTCCCGGTAGATGAACGCATCGTCGAATCCGATCCTGGCGGCATCGTGCTTGTCGTTGCCGTAGTACATCCGATCCAGCCGCGCCCAATAGATCGCCCCGAGGCACATCGGGCACGGTTCGCAAGAGGTGTAGATTTCGCAGCCGCTCAGGTCGAACGTGCCCAGTTTCTTTGCTGCGGCGCGGATGGCGCTCACCTCGGCGTGTGCCGTGGGGTCGCAGTCGGGCGTGACCCGGTTGGCACCGGTGGCGACGACCCTGCCGTCCCGGGCGATGACTGCGCCGAAGGGGCCTCCGCCGGCCGCTACGTTCTCTTCGGAAAGCCGGATGGCTATCCTCATCAGCTCCTCTCTGCTCAGGGGAGCCGCCTGCTCCGTATCCTGCGCGGCCGATCCGCTTTGCGGCTGCTGCGCCTGCGCGGGGAATGCGGCGAGGAGCAACGCCGATCCCAGGATTGCGATTGTTTTTTTCATCTCCGATTCGTATTGAGTATGTTTGCCGTTTATGCTGCCCATGTGCCGGAGCGCGCGCCGGGGCCTGTCTGTCCGGGCGGGACGTTTGCCCGGCGCACGGACGGGACGGCTCCTCTGCGGGGGCTGCCCGCTTAGCGGACGCTCACCTTATAGGAAAATACGCCGCGGCGGGTCTTGCAGGCGATGTAGAAATCCGATTCGTTGCAGAACGTGACGCGGAACGTGTGCTCCTTGATTCCCTTTATGCTGCCTTCGAGCATCACTAGCCCGCTGTCGTCGTAAACGCGGTCGATGGTGAGCGCCTCGGACATCTTGTCCTGGCTGTAACGCGAATCGGTGTTGACCATCGTCACCTCCTCGACCACGTCGAACGCGGTGTGCCCGTCCACGAGTTTCCGGACGTCGGCCAGCCGCGGCATCTGGCTCGAATAGGCCACCCCGAAGAGGGAGGTTTCGGCGGTCGATCCGGCGCCGGTCAGCCAGTTGTATTTCGTGCCGTCGCTGCGCATCTGTACCATGTAGACGACGTTGCCGCCCAGGATCGCGGCCTGCATCTTCATCTTGTCCAGGGCGCGGCGCTTCACGCGCTCCTGGTTCGAGAATTCGGTCGTGCCCTTTGCCTTGGAACTCACGTCGTCGATTTTATAAAGCCCCTGCACTTCCGACTCGACGCTCGCGATGGAGACCTGTTCCCACTCCATCGGAGAGGAGAGGCGGCGGAACGAGGTGCGGGCGGCGAATTCCTGCACACGGCCGCTGCGGAATACGATTTTGCTCACGGCGTTCAGCGAGAGGCTGTTGCTGTGCGACTCGCCGGGGTACTGGTACTTGGCGGCCGTCTCGGTGATCTCGGTAATGTTGCACGGGATGACCCCTTCGTGGGTATAGATCGTGTCGACCTGTGCCGAGGCGGCGAAGATGCCCGCGAAAAGGGCGAAAAATGACAGTATGGATTTCATGCCTGATGTAGTGTTTTGTGACTGTTTCGATCGAAAAAGGCAGCGGAATCCCTGTCCCGCTGCCTTTCCTGGCTGCATGATATGTTCGGACGGGGGATTAATTGAATTCGAATACCTGCGACACTTCGAGTTTCTGGGTGCCCGTGTTGAAGAATCCGAATTTCACTTTTACGGTCTTGGTGTGCGACATCCCCGCCACTACTGTTCCGACAGAATTTTTGATCTGAGAAACATTCTCGTTGAAAATCCGCTTCACCGCGGCCGGTGTCGCATACTGGGTGCCGACCTGGGATTCCATTGCGGCGAAGGTGGTGTTGAGCACTTGGATATTGTCTTGCGACAGGTCGCCGGCATCGGTCAGTTCCAAGACCATTTCATAGGCATAGGTCTTGTCCTTGTCATCGTCGTCGTCGCTGCAGGCGGAGAACAAAGTGATGCAAAGAAGGCCCGTAACGAGCATGGCAATAAAAGATTTGAATTTCATTTTCTTGTTCTTTAAAAGATTGTGAATTGTGAAAGATTTATTTACAAATATATGGCGGGAAACAATCTTTTCCAAGGAAGCCGCTGTCCCAATTTGTCGCATTATTGTGTGACTTTGTCATAATATTTTGATTGACAGTGTTGTATGCGTGCCGGCCCTGCTGCCGGGGACAACATGACACAACAAGATGACAAATTGGGAGTCGTTTTTCCGCCCGCCCGGCGGAAATCGGGTGTTTTTCCGTTAGTTTTGACATCCCGAACGGGATGTCCCGACGGGGTGCGATCCTGACAAAAATCACCATGAAACCGAAAAAGACCCGTTTTTTCTTCACGAAGCAGTGGTGGGCAGACTTGTCGACCAATTTCTTCGGTGCGCTGCTGGGCATCGTCGTCACCTTCGGTACGACGGGGTATCTGGAGTATTGCGACAAAAAGGCGATGGGGCGGACGGCTGCGCTGATGACCATCGGCGATATCGAATATTCGATCCGCAAGCTGGAGGCGGACTGCGAAACTTTCCTCCGGTACGATACGGTTTTCCGGGCTGTGCTGGATCGTTATCCCGACCGGCTCGACGAGGTGCCGGCAGATACTCTGGGCTTATACCTCAATAGTTTTTTCGCCGATAAGTTCTATATCGTGAACCCTGCGGCGGAAGGGGTATTCGCCCACAGCAGCGATATCTGGAGGACGCTGGACAACTATGCCTTACAACAGCGTATCGGGCATTGTTTCGCACTCCGGAACATGCTGAACGACACCTCCGTCCAGTTGCAGCGGCGGCAAAAAGAGGCGGCCGAGGCCTTCTTTACCGAAAAGTTTTTCGGCGACCGCAAAGATTTTCTGGCAGCCGTCCGGGAGCTGACGAGCCTGCCCTCCGTCCGGCAATATTTCGCACTGTACCCGCTCGATGTCGAAATCCTGATGCAGGGGGTTCGGCAACTCAGGGCGATGAACGACCGTAACATACAGGATATGGACATTACGCGCGAGGAGCTTGAGGATTGCGTCGTGTCGCTCGATTACAGTGCGGATGTCATGAGCAGGGACTGCGACGCCGCCGTTCGGGGCGGGGCGTCGGAGTGAAGTCCGGTTATAAAACGGGGAGGGGGGGCCTGCGGTTAGCGGGCACCCCTCCCCGTTTTTATTGTTATTCCCTCCGTCGGGGAGGTGTCCCGAATGCGCGTTTTTCCGGCGGGGCGGGAAACGCGGGCGGGAAGCGTGCGCATTGGCCTTCGATCCGCCGGGTTACTCTCCGGGGTTTCCCATGCGGGTGGTGACGACCATGCTCCGGCGTCCGGCGGGGGTGACGGCGACGCATTTGAGCACCCGTTGTTCCCCCCGGGGAACGATGACCTCCAATTCGCCCGGCACTTCGCGGTCGAAGTCGTAGGGCGTGGCGCCGTTGAGCGTGTAATAGACCCGGCAGCCCGGGAAAGGCGGGCGGATCGTGAAGCGGAAACATCCCCCTTCGAGCGTCTCTTCGCGGATGCCGTGGGGTTGCGGAACCTGATAGGCTGCCCCTTCGGCGTCGAGCCGCGCAAGGTATGCCGGAAGGCGCTGCCGGGAGAACTCTTCCCACGATTTGCGCGTCACGGGCGACCATGCGATCTCGGAGAGGGCATAGATGCGCGGTAGCAATTGGTACTCGACTCGTTTCCCGGTCGCCACGAATTCCGTCCACAGGTTGGCCTGTATGCCCAGCAGGTATTGCTGTTCCTCTTCGGAGAGCCCCTCGGCCGGGTCGTAGCCGTATATCTTCTCCAGCGGCAGGGAGAGGTTCAGGCTTACGGGCTCGTCGGGCGAATCCGTCCCCCGTTTGTCGAAATAGAGGTACTGGCCGGGGGTCATCACCACATGGTGGTGCTCTCTGGCCGCCGCGATGCCGCCCTGCGTGCCCCGCCAGCTCATGACGACCGCCCCGGGCGACAGCCCGCCCTCCATGATCTCATCCCAGCCGATCAGCTGCCGGCCTTTCGATGCGAGGTAGCTGTCGATGCGGTGGGTGAGGTAGGATTGCAGCTGCGTCTCGTCATGCAACCCCTCGGCCGCGATACGGGCCTGGCAGTCGGGGCAGGCCTCCCAGCGGGTGCGCTGGCACTCGTCGCCGCCGATGTGGATCAGTTTCGAGGGAAAGAGCGCGAGCACCTCGTCGAGCACGTTTTCGAGGAATTCGAAGGTGCTCTCCTTGCCCGGGCAGAGGACGTTGCCGGGGCCGCAGATCCAACCCGCTATTTCGTAGGATTCGGGGTTGTTCACGCACCCCAGCCAGGGGTAGGCCGTGAGGGCTGCGAGCGAGTGCCCGGGCATTTCGATTTCGGGGATGACCGTGATGTGCCGCTCGGCGGCATAGGCGACGACCTCGCGGATCTCGTCCTGCGTGTAAAAGCCGCCGTATCTTCCGAATTCGAAGGTGGCGGGCTTCTCTTCGTAGCTGCCGATCTGGGATTTCGAACGCCACGCCCCGACTTCGGTCAGGCGCGGTAGTGTTTGATCTCGATGCGCCAGCCCTGGTCGTCGGTCAGGTGCCAGTGGAAGCGGTTGAGCTTCGCGGCGGCCATGCGGTCGAGGTAGCCCTTCACGAACTCCACGGGGAAAAAGTGGCGGCAGACGTCCAGGTGGAGTCCCCGGTAGCCGTAGCGGGGGTAGTCCTCGATCTCGGCGCAGGGGATGTTGCCGTCGGCGTCGGCCATTTGCAGGAGCGTCTGGAGCCCGTAGAAGATGCCGCTTTCGTCGCCCGCCGTGAGTTCCGCCTCGTGTTCGGCGACGCGGAGCCGGTATCCTTCGGCGGGGATGCCCGCGCGGGCGTCCAGTTGCAGGAGGAGCGTGTTCCGCGTTTTCCGGGCCGGCTGCTTTCCGTGCGGGGCGGCCAGTGCCGAGGCCACCCGGATCAGCCCTTCGGGCCGGGAGGCGAAGCCTTCAGCGGTGACTTTACAGCCCGGGGCGGCGAAGTGCCCTTCGCGGAGTTCGGCCCGGACGGGCTGCGGGATGAGTTGCAGGGGGCGCTGCGCCGCGGTTGCGCACAGCGTGGCCAGCACGGCGATCAGGGGGAATAGTTTTTTCATGGCGCAAGTATTTTGTCCGGCCGGGCCGATGCCGGCCCGGCCGGGGGCTGGCGGGATTACTCCGCCGCCTTGAGTTCAAGTACGTGGCTGGCATGTTCGCCGCCCACCTCGAAGTCGAGGCCGGTCTCCATCAGGAACGCCCCGGTGAAGGTCTTGCCGTCCTGGGGAATGGGCTTGCCGTCGAGGCTGAGCTCCCTGACGAGGTATCTCTTCTGCGGGTCGAGCCCGGCCATCCGGAACGCCGGCCGGGGCATGTTGTGGTACTGTTCCAGCTTGTAGACGAAATAGGCCGCGTGGTCTTTTTCGGGCGAGACGTACATCAGCGATGCGTACCCGGTCTTGTCGAAGGGCGAGATCAAGCGGTAGAGGTCGCCCTGCTGCACGACGGGGCGGATCAGCTTGTAGTCGGCGATGGCGCGTCGGGCGAAGGCCTTGTCCTCGTCGGTCATGTGTGCGGGCTGGAGCTCCATGCCCATGCGTCCGCTCATCGCCACGTCGAAACGCAGCTTGAGGGGCGTCTTGCGGCCGGTCTGGTAGTTGGTGTCCACGCTCACGTGCGAGGCCATCGCCACGGCGGGGAAGAAGTTCGAAACGCCCCACTGGATGAAGATGCGTTGCAGGGCGTCGGTGTTGTCGCTCGTCCAGAATTCGTCGTAGTAAGGCAGCAGCCCGTAGTTGATACGGCCGCCGCCGCTGGCGCAGGCCTGCATCACCAGGCCGGGATATTTGGCGTGGATGCGCTTGAGGATGTTTTCCAGGCCGCGGTGGTAGGCGATGTAGAGGTGCGACTGTTTGTCGCGGGGCAGGTAGGTCGACCCGTAGTTGAACAGCGTCATGTTGGCGTCCCACTTGATGTAGGCGATTTCGGGGTGCGCCGTCATCAGCTTGTCCACGACGCCGAACACGAATTCCTGCACTTCGGGGTTCGACAGGTCGAGCACGAGCTGGGTGCCTCCGCGACCCTTGTGCATCTCGCGGTGGGGCTGCTGGATCACCCATTCGGGGTGCTTCTCGAAAAGCTCGCTCTTCGAGTTGGTCATCTCGGGTTCGATCCAGATGCCGAACTTGAGCCCTTTCTCCCTGGCCGAGGCCGTCAGCCCCTCGATGCCCTCGGGGAGTTTCTCCTTGCAGACCACCCAGTCGCCGAGGCTCGATGTGCCGTTGTTGCGCGGGTATTTGTCGCCGAACCAGCCGTCGTCCATCACGAACATCTCCCCGCCCATGGCGGCGAAGTCGGCCATCATCTGATCCATCACCTCCTGGTTGACGTTCATCGAGACGCCTTCCCAGCTGTTGAGCAGGATGCTGCGCTGCTCGCCGCCGTGGTTGAGCCGGTGCAGCCGCGCCCAGCGGTGGAAGTTGCGGCTGACGCCGCCCTTGCCCTCGTCGCTGAAGGTGAAGGCGAATACGGGGGTCGTAAAGACCTCTTTCGGTTCGAGGATGTATTGCGACTGGTCTTCGTTGATGCCGGCGAAGATGCGTGTGGTGTGGGCATTGTCGTTGTCGATGGCGATACGGTAGTTGCCGCTCCATGCCAGCGTGCCGCCGATGACCATGCCGTGCTGTTCGTCGGGGCGCCCGTCGAGCGTGAGCATGAACGACGGGCAGCTGTTCTGCGTATTGCGTACGCCGTCCTTGTCCTTGATGACCCTCATGCCGTCTCTCAGCGCCTCCTCGTAGAGGTATGCCTCGGCGCCCCAGGGGCCGTGGAAGTGCGAGAGCCAGTTGTCGCCGCGGCGCACGGGCAGGAAGGCCGACGCGAAACGGTAGAGCGTGACGGGTTTCTTTTCCAGGTGGCGGATCTCCGTCCAGGTCTCGATCACCTCGCAGTCGGGATAGGTCTTGTAGTAGATGGTGACATAGAACGGGTAGAATTTGTCTCGGGTCGCGATCGCCGTGACCTGGCCGCCGTCGCGGTTCTCCCTGGTGACCGACTCCACGACCAGTTCGAGCGACATGTTGCCGTCGTTGTGGGTTGCCTGAATGGCTGTTTCACGCGAGCACTGGACGCCGAACTGGGGGTATACCGGGTCGTTGAAGGCGCTCCCGCTGTCGAATACGTCGCCGGGATTCGCCAGCCGGGGGCCGAAGTACTGTATCCGGGGCGATTCACCCTTTTGGGCCGTGATCAGGATAGAGCTTTTCCTGTTGGAAATAACGATGTTATCAGCCCGGAGAATCCCGGAACCCAATAACGCGGCGCATAGCAGCACACTTGCAAAGAGTTTGTTCATAGGTGTTCCTTAGATTAAATAAGTTTTGGATTAATAGTCATCATTCTAAAAATATGTGGTAAAATTAAGAATAATTATGAGAAAATTTAGCATTATCGGGCATTATTTTATCACTCCCGGTCGATATTCGTGCCCGGGAGTATCCCCTGCCCGGGGCGGATGGCCTTGGAACGCGGGAAATGCCCCGGTTTGCGGAGGGGCCGGGGAGGGCCGGGAGTCTGAAGGTCGGTTCCGGGAGCGGTGGTTTCGGAGATGGTTCCGGGAATGGTTTCGAGAGTTGGTGGTTGCAGGGATGGTTTCAAGGCCGGTTCCCGGGGGTGGGTGCAGGATGGTTTCGGGCGGGGTGGGTGCTTCCGAGAGCAGGTTCCGTGGGCGGAGGTTTCAGAGATGCTTTCGAGGTGGGTGCGGGAGCAGGCGCAGGAGTGTGTGTGATTTCGGGAGTGGTTCCGGGGGGGTGAGTTCGAGGATGTTTCCGGAGTGGTTCCGGGCGGATGCGGGGATGGTTCCCGGGGGTGGTTTCGGGGGCGGGTACGGGCATGGCGGCCGGCCGTCGGACGGGGATGTGCGGGCGGGATGGTTTGGGGCTGCCGGGAGCGGCCCGGGGAAGGGAGTATACGGATTTTTCGGGCGGGAGGTGTGCCTTAATCATACTGTTTGTTGCTGATTATTAGTATTTAATGTGTCCGTATGGAACATTCCCGGGTTCTTGCGGGTATCCTGTGATTATACCATTTTGGTAGTATTGTATACAATTCGGCGCGGAATATAATCTACTTTTGAATTACAAAAAAACCACTGACCATGCGCTACGCACATAACCCGATCCTGAGCCCCGAAGATTTGTGTCCGAGCCAACCCTCGATGCAGATCGAATGCCTGCTGAATCCTGGTGTATTCCGTTACGACGGGAAGGTCTGGATGCTGGTCAGGGTCGCCGAACGCCCTGCACAGGCCGAAGGGGAGATCAGCTTCCCGGTGCTCGACGCGCAGAACCGCGTGACGGTGATGCGTGTCCCGGCCGCCTCCCCCGAACTCGACCTCTCGGATCCGAGGGTCATCAATTACAAGGGCGAGGATTTCCTCACGACGATGTCCCACCTGCGGCTTGTGAGCAGCACCGACGGCATCCGTTTCCGCGAGGAGGCGGGGTATCCGCCGCTGACGGGCAGCGACCGTTACGAAGCGTACGGGATCGAAGACTGCCGCGTCACGCAGATCGGCACGCAGTATTACCTGACTTATACGGCCGTCTCGGCCAATGGCGTGGCGGTGCGGATGCGCAGCACGTCGGACTGGCGCCGTTTCACCGATTACGGGCTGGTGCTGCCGCCGCACAATAAGGACTGCACGCTCTTCGACGAGAAGGTCGGTGACCTATATTATATGCTGCACCGCCCGAGCAGCCCCGAGATCGGCGGGAATTATATCTGGATCGCCCAGAGCCCCGACCTCCGCCACTGGGGAAACCACAGGTGTGTGGCCCGTACCCGCAAGGGGATGTGGGACAGCGCCCGCATAGGTGCCGGGTGTGCCCCGATCCGTACAGGCGAAGGGTGGCTGATGATCTACCACGGCGCAGACGCTTCGCACCGTTATTGCCTGGGTGCGATGCTGCTCGACGCCGCCGACCCGTCGAAGGTGCTGGCGCGCAGCCGCACGCCCGTCATGGAGCCTGAGGAACCCTACGAACTGGAAGGCTTCTTCGGGAATGTCATCTTCACCAACGGCCACCTGGTCGATGGCGACCGCATCGCCCTGTACTACGGGGCTTCGGACAAGGTGATCTGCCGGGCCGACCTCTCCGTAGGCGAAATCCTGGAAAACCTGCGCAAAGACTTATAATAGAAATCCTAATAAAACCTACTTAAAACTCATGAAGAAAACTTTGACCTATTGTTTCGGTTCCCTGCTTTGTCTGATGACGCTCGCTTCGTGCCAGAACGGCGGTTCGTGCTGCGGCCAGGCCGCCACGGACGTCGACCTGACGGGCAGGCTCTATCCGAAAGTCAAAACCCCGACCAAATCGCTTGTCATCGTAGACCTGCAAAACGACGATATCGAGGGGCAGGTCGCTGCCATCGGCCTGCAGGGTATCGTCAACCGCGACAGCGAACAGAAGATCTATGTGATGAACAGCCGTTGCAAGGACAACCACGGCGGCTGGAAGACCGGCCCGCACGACATGGCCCAGATGGGGCAGTTCTGGCTCGACCGTGTGCTGAAGGATATTCCGCAGGAGACCCTCACGCTCGATGCGACCAAGTCCAATCCCGGGTTCTCGGCGCTTGTCGAGCAGTATAAGAAGCATATCAAGGGCGTAGTCATCTATGACCCCGAACTGGTCGAGGCCACGATCGAGGCGGCGACCACGATCGCGGCACAGACCGACGCCCTGATCGTTTCACCCCGCCTTTACGAGGAGGTGAAGGGGTACGATTTTCCGGTGATCCGGGATCTGCGCGGGATGTTCAAGACCAACATCGAGTGTGTCGACTGGCTCGTGGAAAACTATTTCGAGACGGCCAACCGCGACGTGGCTTTCACCTGGTCGCACATGACCACCGATTTCCAGGAGAGCTGGGGCGCAGCCAACAAGGACTACGTGGTTGCCAACCGCCTGTTCACCTATTTCCTCGACATCCAGGATCATGACCAGTGCGCATATTACGAGAACATCGTCAAGAAATACCCCGCCGGCACCCAGATCATGGGCTGGACGGACGAATTGAAGGCCGACAAGCTCTTCGCCGAATACGGGTATTTCATGGTGCCGTTCATTTCGGTCGAGAACATGACCGTCATGTCTTCGTTCCCCTCGGTGCAGGGTACGCCCATCGAACCCAAGGCGCTCAAGGCCGAGCCCAATACCGTTTATATCGCGATGCTCGTCTCCGACGGCGACAACCTGCTGCATACGATGATCTACATGCCCTACACGATCGAGGAGTCGGCCGCCTACGGCGACGTCCCCGTGACGTGGATCATCAACCCCGCCATCGTAGACCTCGCGCCGCGTGTTTTCACCTGGTACGAGCAGGTGATGAACGAAGGCGGCCAGGAGATGGGCGCCATGATGGGCGACGGCTCCCCGACGACCGACCGTTACAGCGGTTTCTCGTTCTATTGCTCGCTGACGCGGCATTACCTCAGGCAGGCCGGTATGCACACCCTCAAGCAGATGGTCGACGGCGAAGCCGTGGCCTGGAACGTACAGCCCTACTGCCTCGAAGGCGGTTATGCGGGCACCGACTGGCGCGGCATCGGTTCCGACGAATACCACATGGACAACGACTGTTTCCATATCGGTACGACCAATTCGCGTCCCGAATACCTGAACAAGGTGCTGGACAGCGCCCCGGTAGACGAACCGCTGTTCCTGTCGGTCATGATCGGCACGGCGAGCGAGGATGTGACCACCTATGCGTCCGAGCTCAAAAAGCAGATCGAGGCCCGCAACGACGGCCGGAAATACGTGTTCCTGAGGACTGCCGACCTGGCCGCTACGTACCGCGCCTATAAGGGTCTCCCCGTAGAATAATCGTGCGGAATGCCGCGTGCATCGGTGTGCCCCGACGGGCACACCCTGTACGCTGACACCCCTGATTCCTGCGGCGGGTGTTTCCGACTGCACCCTGTAAAAAGCGTTGTGATATTCATAAATACCTAATTATAAACCACTTATTAACTTAACACCTAATTGGCCATAAACTGAAAAGATGTAAAACCTACCGATCCGCCGGGAACCGGGCGTTCCCGCGGGAAGCAAAGAAATGACAACCAACGAACTACATTAATGATTGATTAAAATTATGAAACAAAGCTTACTGAAATTAGCTTTTGCAGCAGTGATGTTGATGCTTGTCGCTCCGTTCGCAGGCAGTCAGGCTGTTGCACAGACGCACAATCTGACCGGAACCGTCGTCGACGCACAGGGGAATCCGGTTGCGGGTGCCGCCGTGGTGATCGACGGGACGACGAAGGGTACCTCGACGGGTTCCGACGGTTCCTTCGCACTGAACGGCGTTATGGCGAACCAGAGCCTCCTGGTGACATTCATCGGTTATGAACCCCAGACGGTTGCGATCGGCTCACAGACGAATATGAAGGTCGTGCTCAAGGAAGACAACCAGACGCTCGACGAAGTGGTCGTCATCGGTTACGGTGTCCAGAAGAAGAGGGACGTGACGGGTTCGATCACCTCGGTGAAGAGCGACGTGTTCGAATCGCGTTCGGTCGAGAACGCACAGCAGGCCCTGCAGGGAAAGGCCCCGGGCGTGCAGGTGCTCTCCTCTTCGGCCGCTCCGGGTTCGAGCCCCTCGATCCGTATCCGCGGTTTCAGCTCGAACAATTCGGGCGCTTCGGAACCTTTGTATGTAGTGGACGGCCTGAAGGTGTCGGACATCTCCTACCTGGATCCTTCGTCCATCGAGTCGATGGAGATCCTGAAGGACGGCGCTTCGGCGGCCATCTACGGTGTCGAGGCCGGTAACGGTGTCGTGCTCATCACCACGAAGAAGGGTAAGAAGGGCGACGGCCGCATCTTCTACGATTTCACCTACGGCATCACCTCGCTGGCACGTAAGGCCGACCTGATGAATGCCGAGCAGTACGTGGCCTACCAGACGGCCGCCGGCAACAACCAGTCGCTGTCCGCGTGGGACGGCAAGACCGATACCGACTGGTTCGACGTGCTTTACGGCGACAACGGTTCGTTCCAGCGCCATACGGCCGGCATCGAAATGGCCAACGACAACGGTTCGGTTTACGCTTCGCTGTCGTATATGGACAACGACGGTATGTACTATGGCAACAAGGACTGGCTGAAGCGTGTCACCTTCCAGCTCAACGGCGACTACAAGGTCAAGAAATGGCTCACCTTCACGACCAACAATACGGTCGAAAGTTCGCGTTCGCAGAACAGCGGCGACGGCGTGAGCACGCTGGGCAACAGCAACCAGTTTATCAACCCTTACGGCATGGATCCGTTGCTGCCCGCTTTCTGGGACAAGGACAACCTGCCCGCATACATGACCGAGCTGATCGCACAACAGGGCGACGACATGTTCATGAAGAACGAAAAGGGCGATTACGTGGGCATCCCGTTCGCCGCCAAGGACGCAGTCAACCCGCTTACCCACTATTACAGCAACACGGGCGAGCATAAGAATTTCGCCCTGCGCGGTGCTTCGTCGCTGGTTTTCGCCCCCGTCGAGGGTCTTACCGTCACGTCGCGCGTGGGTTATCGGCTCGAATCGACCAATTACAGCTTCTACGGCGTGCCGACCTACTTTGCCGTGTCGTCGCGTACGAAGATGCAATTGGACGGGAAGACCACGATGAACCGCTTCTACATGTGGGAGAACTTCGCCAACTACAACCGTTCGTTCGGCAAGCACACGATCAACGCGATGGTCGGTATGTCCTACCAGTACGAGTGGAGTAACTTCACATCGGGTTCGACCAACGGCCTGACCGACAGCAGCAGCAATTTCCACCACCTCGACTTCGCTTCGACCGATGCCACCAAAGGCGTGGGCGGCAGAGTAGGCGAAATGTCCAGTATCAGCTATTTCGGCCGTATCGGCTATACGTTCGACAACCGTTACAACATCATGGTCAATTTCCGCGCCGACGCTTTCGACCGTTCCAAATTGTCGAAGGAAGCCCGGTGGGGTTATTTCCCCTCTGTGTCGGCCGGCTGGACGATTTCCAACGAGCGGTTCATGCGCGATATCGACCCCAAGATCATTTCGTTCCTGAAGCTCCGCGCTTCGTACGGTGTCAACGGTAATATCAGTGCACTGGGCGCTTTCATGTACAGCTCGTCGATGAGCGTGGGCGATTATTACCCCATGAACGGCTCGCTGGTTTCCACCGTCTATCCTTCGGATGTGCTGGCCAATCCGGATCTGAAATGGGAGACGGCACGGCAGTTCGACGTCGGCGTCGACGCACGCTTCCTGAACAACAGGCTGACTTTCGGGATGGATTTCTACAACAAGAATACCGTCGACCAGATTCTTACATTGACGCCACCCCTTGCGACGGGTACCACGAGCATGGCGAAGAACATAGGCAAGGTGAACAACCACGGCTTCGAGTTCGAACTCGGCTGGCAGGATCAGGTCGGTGAGTTCACCTACGGCGTCAATGCCAACCTTGCCACCATCAGCAGCGAGGTCAAGGAGATGGAAGGTGCGCGTATCGTGAACGACCTGTCCGATTTCGTCTATTTCGACAAGGGACAGCCCATGTGGAGCTACTACGGTTACAAATACCTCGGTGTCAATCCCGAGGACGGCAGCGCCATGTATTACGACAAGGACAAGAGCGGCACGATCGACGACAAGGACAAGGTGTACCTGGGTTCGGCCATCCCCGACTTTACCTACGGCATCACCCTCAACGCCGCTTACAAGGGCTTCGACCTGACGGTATTCGGCAGCGGAAGCCACGGCGGCCTGCTGAGCCTCTACGGCGCCCGCCTGACGCCTTCGGCCAACAAGCCCTCCGAACTGTGGACGGATTCATGGGACGTGAAGGGCGCCGGGGCCAAATACCCGCATCCCGATCCGATCGGCGATACCGCTTCCAGAAACTCGAGCATGTGGCTCAAGAGCGGTTCCTATTTCAAGATCAAGCAGATCCAGCTGGGTTACACGCTGCCTTCGTCCTTTACGAAGAAGATCGCCATTTCGCGCCTGCGCGTCTATGTTTCGCTCGACAACTTCTTCTGCATCACTCCCTACTGGGGTATGGATCCGGAAGCTGTCAGCGGTACGTCGGGCATCGGTATGGACAATGGCGACTACCCGACCCCGAAGACCCTGACATTCGGTGCAAACCTTTCGTTCTAACCTAAAAACATTATGACTATTATGAAAAAGCATATTTTGGCATTAGCCGGTCTGCTTGCCGGAGCGATGATGGCGACTTCGTGCTCCCAGGCGCGTCTCGACGAAGTGGAGCACCTCGGGGTCACCGAGGTGGACAAGACCTATGCGGAGGCGAACGATATGACGGCCCAACAGCTGATCGCGAACGTATACGTCACGGCCAAGTACCTGATGATGGGCGACTGGGGCGTACACTACATTGCAACCACCTCGGCCAAAACGGCCGAGTGCTGGCCGGGCGGTTCGGGCCCGAACGACGGTACCGAATACCACCGTATGTCGGCCATGATCGACGATTCGGAGAACAACGCCTACAAGGAGATGTATACCCGTTTCTACAAGATCATGTACAAATGCAACATGATCGTGGACAAACTCAACGACGGTTCCGCCGAGCGCAAGCGCGTGATCGCCGAGGCCAAGGCCTGGCGTGCATGGGCGATGATGCGCCTGACGCAGCTGTGGGGCTCGGCCCCGCTCGTGGATCACGTGCTGGACGGTATCAACTATTCGTTCTATCCCGGCAACTCGAACCCCGAGGACAACTGGAAATGGATCATGACGCAGTTCGACGAGGCTGCTGCCGTGCTTCCCTCGAAGAGCGGACTGGGCGGCCAGAAAGCCATCGGCGGCCGCTGGACGGCCGAAGCCTGCTACGCTTACAAGGGCCAGGGGTACATGTGGCAGAACGATTATGCCAACGCCAAGGTCGAACTGGCCAAGGTGATCAACTCGGGCAAATACGAACTCTGGGATAAGACCGCGACCATGGGCCCGTCGAGCTACGGCACGAACATGCAGCTGGCCAAGAGCCAGAACGAAAACTGGAGCGACGGCAGCGAGGAGTACGAATACCTGACGCTCTACCGTGCCGAGGCCGATTTCTGCGACGAGTTCCTGCTCGAGCTGGACATCGACGGCGACATGACGACGATCACGAGCACCGAGCCTTACTGGTTCCGCGCCTACATGAACTGGCGTAAGGACGAGGTCAACCTGCCGGGCAACACGACGACCGCCTCCGACGGCTGGGGCTTTATCAACCCGACCCGCACGTTCGGTTATGCATTTGCCAAGCACGACGGCAACAGCGTGCGCCGCCGTGCGGCCATCGCCACTTACAGCGAGGTGTACCACGACTTCCCCTACCTGAACAAGGACGTGCGCGGCGTCATGTCGAGCATGTTGTTCGAGAACGAGGGCTATTTCCGCATGAAATACTACGACTATGTGGACGACGTGGTTCCCGAGCGTTTCGCAAGCGGCCAGACCAACGGCAACCGGACGAACTTCCCGCTGATGCGCTATGCCGACGTGCTGCTGCTCTATGCCGAGGCTGTCTGCATGTCGGGCGAGGGTACGGCCAATATCTCGGGCCTGGAGGCGCTGAACAAGGTGCGCCGCCGTGCGGGCCTGACCGACGCCCCCGCGCTGGATATGGATAACGCCGAGTACGGCATCAAGGCCGAGCGCCGCTTCGAGCTGTGGCTGGAGGATTGCAGCCGCTATGTCGACCTGATCCGCTGGGGCGATTACAAGAAATTCATCACCGACACTTCGATCGACGGCGTGAGCGAGCATTGGGGTAACGAATGCGCATGGCTCGTCGGGCTCAAGGACGCGACCAAGCGTACGACCGATCCTACCGATTGGAGCAACTACGAAGTGCGCTACGACCCGCTGTCGACGCGCGGCACCTGGAGCGACCGCTTCTACCTGTGGCCGTTCCCCTATGCCGAAACGACGCAGAACCCGAACCTCGTCCAGAATACCGGTTGGTAAAAACCGGTTGTGAAGGCCGTCCCGGCCGGTTACCCGGGGCGGTATGATAATCCGGCGACGGCAGTGGATCGTTTCTGTTTCACTTCGCCGTCGCCGGGATTTTTTCCGGCCGGGCCGTCCGGATCGGCCTGCATCCGCAGGTTGCCGCCCTTCGCGTGTGGCCGGGAGGTGCCGGATGACCGGCGGCGTTGAAGCCGTGCGGGAGCGAATTATCCGTAAAAAAATGAAGGAATGAAAAAATATCTGTTGATCGCAGCGTCGCTGTTGCTGAGCCTTCCCCTGGCAGCCGCTGTGCAGAAAGTGTCGCTCAACAGCGACGGCCGGGTTGCCGCGTGGCAGCTCCGGGCACAGGACGAGGTGCCCGATGCGAAGGCCATGCTCGGGGCCGGTTACGATGCGTCCGGCTGGGTCGCCGCGGTCGTCCCGGGGGCGGCCTTCACGTCGTTCGTCGAGGCGGGGATCGAACCCGACCCCAACTTCG
This sequence comes from Alistipes onderdonkii, assembly GCF_025145285.1. Taxonomy (NCBI): domain Bacteria; kingdom Pseudomonadati; phylum Bacteroidota; class Bacteroidia; order Bacteroidales; family Rikenellaceae; genus Alistipes; species Alistipes onderdonkii. The sequence goes on along the minus strand of NZ_CP102251.1, from coordinate 1,384,977 downwards.
GCGACAATGCCTACAAGGTGGACAGGAGCAAGTACGACCGCAATTTTTGGTACAGGGCCGAGTTCGCGACCAAAGACCTGCCCGCCGGTGCGCGCCGCTGGATCTGCTTCGAGGGTGTGAACCGCGGGGCCGAAGTCTATCTCAACGGCGCGCGGCTGGGGTCGCTCGACGGGTTTATGGATCGCGGCATGTTCGAGGTTACGCACCTGCTGCGGCAGGATGCTGCGCCCAACGTGCTGGCCGTGCTGGTGCGCGTGCCGACGAACCCGATCGCCAACCATGCCAGCCCGACCTATATTTCCAGTGCGGGCTGGGACTGGATGCCCTACGTCCCCGGGCTGCTGGGCGGCATCACCGACGACGTGTATTTCACCACGTCGGGCGACGTGTCGCTCGTCGACCCGTGGGTGCGTACCAGGGTGCCTTCGCGCGAGCAGGGCGTCATTTCGCTGACCACCGAACTGAAGAACCACTCGCAGCAGGAGAAAACCGGGGTCGTGAGGGGCGTCATCCGCCCGGGCGACATTACCTTCGAGAAGCGATTTAAAATAGGGGCGGGCCAGCAGCGCACCGTGGGCGTCGACCCCCGCGAGTTCCCGCAGCTGACCGTCGACGACCCGGCCCTGTGGTGGCCCAACGGGTATGGCGACCAAAACCTCTATACGTGCGAGCTGACGTGCGAGGTCGACGGCGAGGTTTCCGACCGCCGGACGGTGACGTTCGGCATCCGGGAGTACTCCTACGATTTCGTGAAGGGCGTGTTCCAGCTCTCGGTCAACGGCGAGCGCATCTACTGCAAGGGCGGTAACTGGGGCATGAGCGAGTATATGCTCCGCTGCCGGGGCGCCGAGTACGACCTCAAAATCCGCCTGCACCGCGAGATGAACTACAACATGATCCGCAACTGGATCGGTTCGACAACCGACGACGAGTTCTACGAGGCGTGCGACCGCTACGGCATCATGGTCTTCGACGATTTCTGGCTCAATTCGCATCCCAACCTGCCGGACGACGTGTTCGCCTTCAACCGCAACGCCGTGGAGAAAATCAAGCGGCTGCGCAACCATCCTTCGATCGCCGTCTGGTGCGGCGACAACGAGGGCGTGCCCCTGGCGCCGCTCAACGAGTGGCTGCGCGAGGATGTCAAGGCCTTCGACGGCGGCGACCGCTGGTACCAGCCCATTTCGCGCGAGTACGGATTCTCGGGCAGCGGCCCCTGGGTGAATGCCCATCCGATCTGGTACTTCACGGCCCACCCGCTGGGCTACGGAGACCACAAGCTCGACGGCTGGGGCTTCCGCACGGAGATCGGTTCGGCCGTGTTCACCAACTACGAGAGCTATAAGAAGTTCATGCCCGAGCCCGAGCGGTGGCCGGCTTCGCCCGGGATGCTGGACAAGCATTTCTTCGGCAACTCGGCGGGCAATGCGCGTCCGACCCGTTATTTCGCGGCCGTGGAGTACAATTACGGCAAGGCCGCGGGCGCGGAGGATTTCTGCCGCAAGGCGCAGCTGCTCAACATCGAGGTCAACAAGGCGATGTACGAGGGGTGGCAGCACCACCTGTGGAACGACGCTTCGGGCATCCTGACCTGGATGAGCCAGTCGGCCTACCCGTCGTTCGTATGGCAGACCTACGATTACTATTACGACCTGAACGGCGCCTACTGGGGCGTGCGCAAGGCCTGCGAGCCGCTGCATATCCAGTGGAGTTACGCCGACAACACGGTCAAGGTGGTCAACGCCAGCGGCGAGGCCTACAACGGCCTGCGTGCCACGGCGGCGGTCTACAATATGGACGGCAGCGAGGTGAAGCGCTACGCGCAGCGGGCCGCCCTGTCGTCGCTGCCCAATACGGCTGTCAAGGTGATGACGCTGCCGTTCCCCGAAGACCGCAACCTCGCACGGGGTAAGAAAACCGTCGCCTCGTCGTCGGAGAATGACGATTCGCATGCCGCCAAGTCCGTCACCGACGGCAATACGGGCTCTTCGTGGCGCTCGGGCGGCCCGGGTGAGCAGTGGGTCATGGTAGACCTGGGCGCGCCCACCGAGTTTTCGGACATCGTCCTGACGTGGGAGAGCGAAGCGGCCAAAGCATACGAGATACTCGCGTCGGACGACGCCTCAACGTGGCGGACGGTCTACACCAGCGGCAAGCCCAGCACGCCCATCGACCGGATACGGATCGACCCCGTGACGGCGCGCTATGTCAAGTTGCAGGGCACGGCGCCCCACGACGACTGGCAGCTGGTGCTCTTCGAAATGGAGCTTTACGGCCCGGAAACCCCGGCCGAAGAACTTTCGCCCGTGCATTTCATCCGCCTGCGGCTGGCCGACGATGCTGGGAACCTGCTCTCGGAGAATTTCTACTGGCGTTCGAACCGCCTGGGCGACTACCGTGCGCTGAACGACCTCGAACCCGCGAAACTGGATGTACGCACGAAAGCCGAAACGGTGGACGGCAAGCGCATCATCCGCGCGACCGTCACGAACCGGGGCCGCAGCGTGGCGTTCGCCGTGCGCCTCATGCCGGTCTACGCCTCGACCGGGGAGCAGATACTGCCGGTCATCATGGACGACAACTACTTCACGCTGCTGCGGGGCGAGACCCGGAAGGTCGACATCGAGATCGACGAGTCGCTGCTCGGGGACGATACCTACAAACTGGTCGCAAGGCCCTATAACGATTGATTGCGGGTATGAAAAGGTTTTGTGCGCTGGCGCTCCTGCTGTGCGCGGCATGGGCGCCGTCCGAAGCGAAAATCAAGCTGCCCGCCATCGTGGGCGACAACATGGTGCTGCAACAGTCCTGCGAAGTGAAGCTCTGGGGCTGGGCGGCGCCCGAGGCCGAAGTCAGCGTCGCCCCCTCGTGGTGCGGCGCCGTACGGACGCAGGCCGACAAGAAAGGACGCTGGTGCGTGACGGTCGCAACCCCGGCCGCCTCGTTCGAGCCGCGCAGCATCGCCCTGGGCGACGGCGACGGCGAACCCGTCGTGCTGAAGAATATCCTCATCGGCGAGGTGTGGCTCTGCTCGGGGCAGTCCAACATGGAGATCCCCGTGCAGGGAGGCCGCGACTGCCCGATCGAACATGCGCAGGAGATCATCGCCGAAAGTGCGCAGTACCCCGACGTGCGGCTCTTCTCGGTGAAAATCGACGGCGGGCTTCGTCCCCGGGAGGATGTGACGGGTGCCTGGTGCGAAGCCTCGCCCGGGAGCGTCAAGACCTTCAGCGCCATCGGCTACCTGTTCGGCCGCAACCTCCGCCGGGCGCTGAACGTCCCCGTGGGGATCATCAACAGCAGTTGCGGCGGCACGTGGATCGAAGCGTGGTTCCCGGCGTCGCTGCAACGCGGGTTCGCCGATTTCGACCCGGCGTCGGTCGCCACGCGCGAGGGGCAGAGCGGCATGAATACGGTCGAAATCCTTTACAACGGGATGATTTACCCGTTGCATAACTTTGCGATCAAGGGGTTCTGCTGGTATCAGGGCTGCTCGAATGTCGGGCGCAGCACCTGTTACGCCGACAAGATGGTGGCGATGATCGACCACTGGCGGGAGTTGTGGGGCGGCGAACGCAAGCCGTTCTACTACGTCGAGATCGCACCCCATGAGGACGGCGAGCAGAACGTGAACGAGGCGCTGGTGCGCGAGCAGCAGGCGCGGGTGATGGACATGACCGACAACGTGGGTATGGTTTGCACCAACGACCTGGTCTACGACTACGAGACGTGGAACGTGCATCCCAGCCAGAAGGAGCCCATCGCGCGGCGTCTGGCCTATTGGGCGCTGAGCCGGGACTACGGCTACGGCGATGCGGTCAAGACCATCGGGCCGCGGTTCAGGTCGATGGAGGTGCTCGAAGGCGGTGTCGTGAGGGTGCATTTCGACGGCAGCGACTGCGGGTTCCTCGTCAAGGGCGAGATCGAGGGCTTCGAACTGGCCGGCAGCGACGGGGTGTTCCGCCCCGCGAAGGCCGTGCGCCGGCGCCCCGACCCCACGGTGCTCTATGTCTCGAACTACGACGTGGGCAGCCCCGTGTACCTGCGCTATAATTTCAAGAATTGCAGCGTCGGCTGCCTGTGGGATGCCTTCGGGCAGCCCGTAGTGCCGTTCCGGACGGATAATTTTTAACTTTGTGGAACCGATCTAATATTTTGCGGAAATGAAAAAACTGATCTTGTTATGTGCGCTTTGCCTGTTTGGGGCGGGCGTTGTTTTCGGCCAGGCCTATTCCGACCTCCTCTACCGGGACTGGGCGGGGCTCAGGGCCTATGCCCAGGTGAACAAAACGCTGGGCGACGTGCGCCCCGACGTGGTTTTCATGGGCAACTCCATCACCGAGGGGTGGTTCAACCAGCACCCGGAGTTCTTCCAGAAAAACAACTTCCTGGGACGCGGCATCGGCGGGCAGACCTCGTCGGAAATGCTGGTGCGCTTCCGCCAGGACGTGATCGAATTGCACCCGCAGTGCGTGGCGATCATGGCCGGGACGAACGACATTGCGATGAATAACGGATACATCGCCCTGGAAAATACCTACCAGAACATCGTTTCGATGTGCGAGCTGGCGCGCTTCAACGGGATAAAGGTGCTGCTGTGCTCCGTCACGCCGTGCGTGCGCTACAACTGGCGGCCGCAGGTGGAGCCCGGGAAGATCATCCCTAAGCTCAACGCGATGCTCAGGAAGTATGCGGACTCGGCCGAGGGCGTGGAGTATGTCGACTATTTCTCGGCGATGGCCGACAAGGACAACGCCATGCTCCCGGAATATTCGCCCGAGGGATGCCATCCCAACGGCGAGGGCTATAAGGTCATGGAGAAGATCATCGTGCCGGCCATCAACAAGGTGAACGGTACCGACAAAAACTATTTCGTCTACTAATCCGAAGCTGTCATGAATCTCAAACGAACCCTTTTCCTGCTGGCGGCCGTGCTGCCCCTGCAGCTCTCCGCCAAGGTCACGCTCCCGGCGATCTTCACCGACAACATGGTGTTGCAGCAACAGAGCGATGTGAAAATCTGGGGCAGGGCCAAACCCGGCAAGGCCGTGAAAGTCACCACCTCGTGGGACGGCAAGACCTACGCGGCGACGGCCTCCGCATCGGGCGGCTGGGAGGTGCGCGTGTCGACCCCCGTGGCCGGCGGCCCCTATACCGTCACGGTTTCGGACGGCAAACCCGTCGAACTGAAAAACGTATTGATCGGCGAGGTCTGGCTCTGTTCGGGGCAGTCCAACATGGAGATGCGCGTTGCCGACCGGGTGCTGAACTACGAACAGGAGATGAAGGAGGCCGATGCCTACGGGAATATCCGCCTGCTGCATATCGACAACACCACCAGCCCGGTGCCGCTCGACGAGGCTTCGGTTCGCCACGGCGGCTGGCAGGTGTGCTCGGGCGAAAACATCGCCGACTTTTCGGCGACGGGTTACTTCTTCGGCAAGGAGCTCTATAAAAACCTGGGCATACCCATCGGATTGATCGAGTCGTGCTGGGGCGGGACGTACGCCGAGTCGTGGACGAGCGCCGAAGCGCTGTCCGAGATGCCCTATTTCCGTCCCCGTGTCGAGAAGGTGAAGCAGATCCCCGAATCCCGGGAAGCGCGTAACAAGATGTTCCACGACGACATGGACGAGTGGCGCCTCCGGATGATGCAGGCCGACAAGGCGTTCGAGGACGGCCGCGCGGTGTGGGCCGAGAGTTCGTTCGACGATTCGTCGTGGGGCGAGATCGCGGTTCCGGGGTTCGTGCAGGATCAGGGCCTCGACGGGTTCAGCGGCTTTATGTGGGTGCGCAGGGACGTCGAGATCCCGGCCGGCTGGGCCGGTAAGGAGCTGACGCTCACGCTTGCGGCTATAGACGACAACGATTTCACCTATTTCAACGGCGTCGAAGTGGGGCATACCGAGGGCTGCATGGCTTTCCGGAGCTATAAGATTCCCGCGTCGCTGGTCAAGGCCGGCAAGGCGACCGTAGCCGTGCGTGTGATGGATACGGGCGGCAAGGGCGGCATCTTCGGCGATGCGAACAGCATCGCCCTCGCCAAATCGGACTCGGAGAAACTCCCGCTGGCCGGGCAATGGAAATACAAGGTCTCGATGGGCCTGGGCGACGCCCCCGACATGCCGGTCAACACCGCCACCGAACCCAACTACCCGACGTTCCTCTTCAATGCGATGATCCACCCGCTCGTGGACTATGCCATCCGCGGCGCCATCTGGTACCAGGGCGAGGCCAACGTGGCGCGCGCGGCGCAGTACCGCGACCTGCTGCCGCTGATGATCCATGACTGGCGGCAGCACTGGGGGTATGCCTTCCCCTTCTATATCGTGCAGCTTCCCAACTACATGAAGGCACAGGAAGGCCCCGAGGAGTCGGAGTGGGCCGAGTTGCGCGAGGCGCAGAAACACGCGCTCCGCCTCGAGAACACGGGGCTGGCCGTGTGCATCGACGTCGGTGACGGCGACGACCTCCATCCGAAAAACAAACCGGCGGTCGGCCGGCGCCTCTCGCTCGTGGCACGGGCATTGACCTATGGTGAGCAGATTCCCTATTCGGGGCCCGTATACGAGGGTTACCGCATCGAGGGGAACACGATCCGCATCGACTTTTCGCACACGGACAAGGGGCTCAAGACCTCCGACGGCGGCCCCGTCAGGGGGTTCTATATCGCCGGCCCCGACCATAAGTTCCATGCCGCCAAGGCCGTCATCGAAGGCAATACGGTCGTCGTCTCTTCGGACGGGGTGCGTTTCCCTGTCGGGGTGCGCTATGCCTGGGCCAACAACCCGGTCTGCAACCTCAGCAACGGCGCCGGGCTTCCGGCCGGGCCGTTCCGCACCGACGACTGGACGGACGGCGCGAAACGCTATTAAGGAAACCGTCCGCCCCGTTTCCGGGCCGGATTCGGCCTGCAGGGAGGCGGACTGCGCGGACGGAACATCCGCAGGGTCATGGCAGGGCGCGCCCTGCCATGGCTTTCCCGTTCTGTGGCGGGGCGGATGATCCGCCCCGGCTTCCCGCTTTTTTCGGGAAACGGCCTGCCGCGTGATTTTGCGGTTCCGGATAAAAACATATCTTTGTAACAACATGCGAAGCGTTATGTCGAAAAAGTTGATTTTCCTGTTGCTGGCGGCGGTTTGGGTTGCCATGCCTTCCGCCGTGGCCTCCCTCAAGTACGATACGCTGACCAGCGCGGACGGGTTGTCGAACAGTTCGGTCAACTGCATCTATCAGGATTCGACCCTGATGATGTGGTTCGGGACATGGGACGGCCTGAATGCCTACAACGGTTACGGCTTCAGGACTTACAAGTTCGCGCCGGACAATGCGAATACGATTTCGAACAACGTCATCCGCAACATCGTCGAGGAGGCGAAGGGCATCCTCTGGGTCGCCACCGACTACGGGATCAACCGCATCGACGTGGAAAACGACCGCATCGAACGCTTCTACCCCGGCTACGAGGACAACGGCCCCACGGCCGAGCAGGTATTCTCGGTCGCGGCCGCGGCCGACGGCACAATTTTCTGCGCCGCCACGGGGTGGGGCATCGCCTGCTACGACAAGGCGCTGGGCCGGCTTTCGGCACTCAATGTCCCGCAGTTCAACTCTTCGGAGATACGTGCCGTTTACTACGGCGGACAGAATACCCTGTTGCTGCATACCGTGCAGGAGGAGCTGGTTCGGATTCGTTACGGGCTGTCCGCGGCGGGGAGCATGGAGGTGCGGGAAAAGGTCGGGCTCTTCCCCGAAGGCGGGGTCAAGTCGGTGTTCGACAGCCGGACGGCGCTCTACCTGGTTACGGCCGATGCGGAAATTTACCGCTACGAACGCCGCGACGGGGAGCTGGCGGCGGTGGGCAAATTCCCCCCCCCCGGCCCGTGAGATACGCGCTGTCGCCCAATACGGCGACGATTACCTGCTGATAGCGACCGGGGCGCCGGACATGTATGTCTGCGACATGCCCGGGCGGACGTTCCACCGGATGTCGCAAATGCCCGACATCAACATCCTTTCGCTCTGCTACGGCAGCCAGGACATCCTGTGGGTCGGCAGCGACGGGCAGGGCGTTTTCCAGGTATACAACGACGGCATCCAGTTCGACAAGATTCCCAACAGCCGGATTTTCGGCGACAGGAACTGCCCCGTGCGCGCCTTCTGCGAGGACAGCCGCGGGAACGTCTATGTCGCCACGAAAGGCAACGGGATCGGCATGTTGCGTCCCGACGGGAGCCGGGGCGCGGTCTACGACGTATCCGGGGGACTGGGTAATAATTCCGTCTACGCCCTCGCCGGGGGATTCGGCGACGACCTGTTCATCGGGCACGACGGCGCCGGGCTCGATGTGCTTTCGTGTGCCACGGGGCGCATCTCGTCCATCAAACCTGTCCCGGGCACCTATTTCGGTTCGGTGTATGCGATTTACCGCGATCCGTCGGACGGCTGCGTGTGGCTCGGGACGAACGGCTACGGGCTGATCGGGCTGCAGCTGGCCGAGTCGGGCGGGCGTTACGAAATCAGGCGGCAGCGGGTCTATGTCAACGACAAGAAGGACGCCACCTCGCTGAGCAACAATACGGTGTTCGCGATCGTCCCGGCCGGCGGCGGAAAGCTGTGGGTCGGAACGCGCGGCGGCGGATTGAACCTCTTCGACACCCGCAGCGGCAAGTTTACCCATTACACGACCTCCTCGGGCGATTATCCGATCAGCAGCAACGACATCCTGTCGCTCTACGCCGGGCGCGACTCGACGCTCTGGATCGGGACGAGCTACGGTCTGAACCGGCTCAGCCCCACCGCAGGGGGACGGGGCGGTTTCCGCTGGTATATCGAAAAGGACGGGCTGCCGAACAACACCATCCACGGTATCCTGGAGGACGACTCGGGCAACCTTTGGCTCAGCACCAACAAGGGGCTGGCGCAGCTGAACCCCGGCGACAACCGGATAATCAGCTATTACAACAACGAGGAGTTGCAGAGCAACGAATTTTCCGACGGTGCCTATTACCGTTCGCGCGACGGCAGGATGTACTTCGGCGGAGTGGCCGGGTTCAACCGGTTCGATCCCCGCGACATCCGCGTGCGGACGTACGCCCCGGCCGTGCAGCTCAACAATTTCCTGATCAAGCAGACGCCCGTGCCCGGATTCCGTGCCGACCGCGAGATCGTCCTGTCGCACAGCGAAAACTTTTTCAGCATCCAGTTCTCCGCGCTGGAATACATCCGCAACGGCAACTGCGAATACGCCTACATCCTCAAGGGGTTCAACGACGACTGGGTGAATATCGGCACCGACAACACGGCGGTCTTCACCAACGTGCCGCCCGGAGCCTATGAATTCTACGTGCGCTGTACCAACGGCGACAAAATCTGGAGCGGCAATACCGCTTCGCTGCATATCCGGGTGCGTCCGCCGTGGTGGAACACGGTGTGGGCCTATATGGTCTACCTGCTGCTCTCGTTCGTGGTGCTGTACGTCGTCTGGTTCGTGGTCAACGACCGGATCGAGCAGCGGCGCAGGCTGCTGATGGAGTCGATGAGCCGGCAGCAGCAGAGCGACAACTACGAGGCCAAACTCCGCTTTTTCACCAGCATCGCCCACGAGTTCTGCACCCCTTTGACGCTGATCTACGGTTCGGGCGAGCAGTTGCTCAACAGTTACAGCCTCGCGCCCGACGTCGCCAAGCATGTCCGCATCGTGAAGAACAATGCGGCGCGTATGCAGCGCCTGATCGGCGAGTTGATGGAGTTCCGGCGGGTCGAGACCGGGCATTACACGCCCCGGTACGTGCTGGTCAACGTCACGGAGCTGATTTCGACCATCACCGACAATTTCAACGAGGTCAACGAGCAGCGGCGCATCGACCTGCGCATCGACTTCCCGGCGCAGGAGGTCATCCTCGTGAGCGACCAGGGGGCGCTGGAGAAGATTCTTTACAACCTGGTTTCCAATGCCTATAAATATACGCCCGCAGGCGGATTCATCAGCATCGAGCTGCGGGTGGAGGCCGGCCGTACGACCGTGAGGGTCAGGAACTCGGGCAAGGGCATCAAGCCCGAGGACATCGGCAATGTCTTCAACCGCTTCGAGATACTCGACAATTTCGAACGGCAGGCCAACGAGGGCAAGGTCATGCGCAACGGCATCGGGCTGGCGCTCGCCAAGAGCCTGGCCGACATGCTGTCGGGAAATATCACGGTGAGCAGCAACCCCGGCGAATATACCACCTTCACCCTGTCGTTGCCCGAGGTGAGCCGCGACCTGGTGACCGAACCCGAACAGAAGAGCGTGCCCGATTATCCGCTGCCCGACGTCGAGGACATGCGGACGGGGCAGGCCCGAGAGTCGCGTGCCGCGGGGGCCTCGATCCTGGTGGTGGACGACGAAAAGCAGATCCGCGACCTGATCGCCGAGATACTCTCCGACGAATATTCCGTCATCCAGGCCGCCGACGGGACGGAGGCCATCGAGATACTCAAACACAAGCGCCCCGACCTGATTATCAGCGATGTCAGCATGCCGAACGTGGACGGGCTCGAATTGCTCAAATACCTCAAGGGCAACGAGATCACCAAATATATTCCGTTCGTGTTCCTCTCCTTCAAGAGCGACGTCGAACAGGAAATCCGTGGCTACGAACTGGGCGGCGACGCCTATATCTCCAAGCCGTTCCATCCCAAGCACCTGCTGGCCGTCGTACACCAGATACTCAACAACCGCCTCTCGCTGAGGGATTACTACAATTCCGTGATCTCCTCGTCGGACGTCTACGAGGGGAATACGATCGACGCCGACGACAAGAAGTTCATCGTACAGCTGGCCGGGATCATCGAGGAGAACATGACCGACGAGAACCTGTCGCTGAATTTCCTGTGCGACAAGATGTGCGTGAGCCGCATGAGCCTCTACCGCAAGATCCGCGAGATCACGCAGATGACGCCGAGCGAATATATCCGCTCGGTGAAGATCAGCCATGCGACGCACCTGCTCCGGACGACCAATATGACCATCCAGGAAATCATGTTCTGCTCGGGTTTCAACAACAAGTCCTACTTCTACCGCGAGTTCGCCAAAATATACCACATGTCGCCCAAGGAGATGCGCGAAAAAGAGCGCTGAGCGGGCAAAAGCGCCGTTTTCCCGCGTGAAGATACGTTTCGGTTACAATAGTATACCTTGCAACGCCCCCGGGGGCTTATTTTTGTAGGGCAATACTAAACTACTGACATGAAAGAAACAACCGTCTCGACCTCGGGCAACGGCATTTTCAGCAAGGCTTTCTCGGAAATCCGGCATTTCGGAACCTATCCGTTCAACATGCGGATACTCCTGCTGACGAACATGCTGTATGCGTTCGTCCTCCCCGTCGTGGAACTTTTCGTCGGCACCTACATCATGCGCAACAGCTCGGAGCTGGCGTATGTGGTGGGCTACCAGCTGGCCGTCTACACGGGCATCCCGCTCACCTTCCTGGTGAACGGCTTTCTCATGCGCCGCATCCGGATTTCGCACCTCTATTCGTTCGGGATGCTGCTGAGCGGCGTTTCGATGGCCGTGATGATGTCGCTCGAAACGCTCGACCTGGCCGGGATCGTCGTGGCGGGGCTTATCATGGGGCTTTCGTACGGATTTTTCTGGGCCAACCGCGATTTCCTCGCCCTGAATTCCACCGACGACGGCAACCGCAACTATTACTACGGTCTGGAAAGTTTTTTCAACACCGTCGCCGGGGTCGTCGTACCCGGTATGATCGGGGCGTTTCTGGGCGCCACGGCCGACCACAACTGGCTCGGGGGAAATATCAACCTGGCCTATAAACTGGTGACCCTCTTCGTTTTCGTGCTTACGATCATCGCCTCGGCCGTCGTATTCCGCGGCAGGTTCTCCAATCCCCCGAAGGAGCGGTTCATCTATCTGCGCTTCGATGTGCTGTGGAACAGGATGATGCGCCTTGCCGTCCTGAAGGGGATCGCCCAGGGATACATCGTCACGGCGCCGTCGATGCTGGTCATGACGCTCGTCGGGAACGAATCCACGCTCGGGACGCTGCAATCGGTCAGCGCCATCGTTTCGGCCGTGCTGCTCTACCTGCTGGGGCGCTTCGCTTCGGCCAGGCACCGGGTGCTGATCTTCTCCTCGGGCCTGCTGCTCTTCGCACTGGGCGGGGCGTTCAACGCCGTGCTCTATTCGGCGACGGGCGCGATCGTATTCATGCTGTGCCTGGTGATGGGGCGCCCGCTGATGGATCTGGGCTATTTCCCGATCCAGCTGCGGGTCATCGACTACGTGAGCCGGAAGGAGAACCGCAACTCCTACGCCTATATTTTCGTCCACGAATTCGCTCTCTACCTCGGCCGTTTCTTCGGATGCGGGCTGTTCATCGTCCTGACGATCTGCCTGTCGGATACCTTTGCGATCCGCTATGCGCTGCTCATCATCGGAATCATCCAGCTCGTCTCGATCGGGATCTCCCGGAACATCATCCGGGCGCTCGACAGGGCCGAGGCGGAATAGGATACCCGGCACGGGGGCAAGAGGGACAGCCCCGGGCCGGGACGATGCGGAGGGGCTCCGTCGCTGCCGGAGGGCACAGGCCGGGCCTGTGCCCCGGGTATGGCGGCCCCGCCCGTATCGGGAATGCTGCCGCCGCGGAGCGGCTCCGGTTTGCCTTACTTTAAAAATTGACCGATATGGATAGGAGACAACTCATGCTGGGTGCCGGCGGCCTGCTGCTGGCCGGTGCGGCTTCGGCGCAGGCAGCGGCGCCCAACGTCATCGTCATCTACACGGACGACCACGGTACGCTGGACGTGAACTGCTACGGGGCGCCCGACCTTTGTACGCCCAACATGGATGCGCTGGCCGCGAGCGGCGTGCGCTTCACGCAGTTCTACGCCGCGCCCGTGAGCTCCGCCTCGCGCGCCGGCCTGATGACCGGGCAGTTCGCCGCGCGCGCCGGCCTGACCGGCAATGCGGGCTGGACGGGCTTCCCGCCCGAAAAGGAGACCGTCGCCCAGCGCATGAAGGCCAACGGCTACCGGACGGCCTGCATCGGCAAGTGGCACCTGGGCTCCCGTCCCGAATATGCCCCCAACAACCGGGGCTTCGACTATTTCTGGGGATTCCTGGGCGGGTGCATCGACAGCTACTCGCATTTCTATTACTGGGGCGGCCCCAATGTCCACGACCTCTGGCGCAACGGAGAGGAGATCCACTACGAGGGGCGGTTCTTCACCGAGGAGACCCTGCGCGAAGTCAAGGAGTTCATCCGGGCGGGGGATCGCAGGCAGCCCTTCTTCCTCTACTGGGCGGTCAACATCCCGCACTACCCGCTGCAACCCAAGGAGAAGTGGTTGGATTACTACGCCGGACTGCCCGATCCGCGGCGCATGTACGCCGCGTTCGTCTCCACGTTCGACGACTACCTGGGCGAATTGCGCACGTTCCTCGATGCGCAGGGACTGACCGACGATACGATCATCGTCTTCCAGTCCGACAACGGGCACAGCACCGAGGTGCGGACTTTCGGCGGGGGCGGTTACTGCGGGGACTACCGGGGCGGCAAGTTTTCGCTTTTCGAGGGCGGAATCCGCGTGCCGGCCGTCATCAGCTGGCCGGGGCACCTTCCGGCAGGGGAAGTCCGGGATCAGGTGGCGATGAATATCGACTGGTTCCCGACGCTGCTCGACCTGTGCGGGCTGGATGCCTCGGGGATCGACGTGGACGGGGCGAGCATCGTGCCGCTGATCCGCGACGGTGCCGCAGCTTCGCCGCACGACGTGCTGCACTTCGATTTCGAGAGGCAGTGGGCCGTGCGCCGGGGCGATTGGAAGCTGATCTGCAATGCGATCGACGTGTTGCCCAACGACAGGAACAAGACGCTCGAAGGGCTGTACCTGACCAACCTGAAGATCGACCGCACCGAATCGGAGAACCTGATCGACAGGTATCCCGAAAAGGCGCAGGAGCTGCTCGCGCTGCGCAGGGCCTACGAGGCTTCGCTGGGGAAGGACAAGGAGTAAATCCCGCCCCGCCCTCGGTCGTGGGGCGGATGCACGCCGCCACCGGGAGCATCCGGATAAAACAAGGGGAGGCCGCATCGGCCTCCCCTTCACTTGTTTGCAGCCTGCCCGGATCAGTTCGGGCGCAGTACGACCTTGCGCGTCTGCGGCTTGTTGATCTCGTAGATGGTCTCCACGAGCAGTTCCATCTGCTGCGCGCGTGCCTCGCGGACATGCGGGAGCATGAGCTTGGCGTAGTTTTCGCGGTGGATCTGGAGCCAGATGTTCTTTCCTTTTTCCGCGTCGAGCACGCTCACGGCATGTGCGTCGTTGGCGTCGAGCAGCCCCTTGTTCTGGAAGAAATCGTACTGCACCCAGGCGTAGTCGCGGAAGTTGCGTTCGATTTCCCAGCGGTATTCGTTCAGGTGCATCACCTCCATCGCCTGCCGGTACTGCGGCGTCTGCTGCTCCGCGAGGTTGATGCCTTCGCCTAGCTGTTTGCCGCTCCAGGTGCCGATCCGCTCGCCGTCGATGTAAAGCGTGTAGTCGCCTTTCAGCCCCTTGACGGTCAGCATTTCGCGGTTCATCTCCTCGATGAAGGGAACCAGCTTCGTGGCCTCGGCCTGGCTGCGCTTGGATCCCATCCCGTGCGTCAGGGTGTCGAGCGGGTAGGGCAGGGCTTCGGCCAGGTAGTCGAACGAGATTTCGCGGCCGTTCCTGCGCAGGCCGGTGATCTCGCAGTTGCCAGCCTTGAGAACCTTCGCCTTCGCCGCGTCGATTTGCACGTCGGCCACCTCCCTGCCGGCAAAGCCCTGTGCCTTGAGGTAGAGGTAGGCCATCACCATGTGCCCGTCGTTGTCCGGGTGGATGCGGTCGCCCATCGACAGCGAGAACGAAGGTTGTCCGGCCTGCACGCGCCGGCCGATTTCGACCATCGGGGCGCTGAAATCCACGAACTCCCAGCCGTTGGCTGCAGCCGACTCCTTCTGGAACCCGACGACGCGATCCATCACGGCGTTCTTGCCCCGCAGCGGGGCGTTGTTCTCGATTTGGGCCGTTTCGTCGTAGGGCGAACCCCCGAGCATCACCACCCGCACGCCGTCGAGGGTTTGCAGGCGCTTCTCCATCTTCTTGAAGTTGTCGTAGCACTCCCGGTACTTCTTTTCGCCGAATGCCCCAGCATCGTCGCCGTTGTATTCCATGTAGCCCGTGTCGTTCATGCCGAAGGTCACGGTCAGCACCGTGGGGCGTTTGCTGAGAACGTCGCCGTCCAGGCGCTTGTACATGTCGCCTGCGGTCTCGCCGCCGATGCCGGCGTTCATCACCCGCAGATCCATGTACGGGAAGCGGGTCATGTAATAGAGCCAGATGTAGGAGTGGTAGTGGCCGCCGTCGGTGATGCTGTTGCCGAGGAATACGGCGCGGTCGCCGTCCTTGAACGGCGCTACGGTCTGCGCCGCGGCGGAAGCGCTCATGCAGAGCGCCGCCGCAAGGGATAGAAGGATTCTTTTCATGGTTATGCGGTTTGTTGTGTTTTGGTGAGCGGATTTATTCGTACGAGGGCGGCAGTTGTGTCCGGCCCCAGTTTCCGGACGGTTTGGCCGAGGTCGTATATTCCAGCGTCGCGCCGTTGCGGAGCGCATCCCAGCCGATCCATGTGCTGCCGTAGGGTTTTCCGTCGAGTTTGAGCGCCGTGGTGTAGATTTGTTTCTCCGAGCCCCCGGTGATGGTGATGTCGCCGTGCTTGAGGTGGATGACCACCTTGTCGAAGACCGGGGTGCTGAGCGTGAAGCCGCCTACGCCGGGGATCATGGGGTAGAGCCCCGTGCATGCGAAGACGTACCAGGCTCCCATCGTGCCCAGGTCGTCGTTGCCCGGCAGCCCGTCGGGGGCGCTCGTGTACTGCTCGTTGAGGATGCGGTTGATGACCTTCGAGGTCTTGTCCGGCCGTCCGAGCCAGTTGTAGACCCACGGGATATGGAAGCTCGGCTCGTTGCCCGAGGCGAACCACGGGTCGTTGTACCCCGCGTCGAGGCGCACGAAGAATTCGTCGAGCCGCTTTTCGGCCGCGGCCTTGCCGCCCATCGTTTCGATCAGCCCCGCCAGGTCGTAGGGCACCATCCAGAAATAGTTTTTATAGGTCGATTCGCGCCAGTCTTCGCCGAGCGGTTTCCACGACCCGTCGGCATTGCGCGACTGCAGCCAGCCGGTCTGGGGGTTGTAGAGGTTTTTCCACGAGCGGGCGTAGTGGAAATAGCGCCAGCTGGCGAATTCGTCGCCGCAGGCGTGCAGCGCGAACTGCCCGATGGCGAAGTCCGACGAGGTGTATTCGAGCTGCTCCGAAGCGTTGTAGTACCCTTTTTCGAGGTATTGTTTCAAGCCCGGGCGCTCTTCCACGTCCTGCGATTTGGCACCCGGCACCTCGGCGTTCCTGCGCATGATCTGGAACAGCGGGAAGGGGTCGTAGTCCTGTGCGCCGAACGCCCAGGCGTTTGCGATCAGGATCGGCGTGGGGTCGCCCTGCATGATGCCGGTCTCGATGTTGGCCATCACCCAGCGGGGAAAGGCGCCGCCCGACTGCTCGGCGAAATGCTGGTGCGAGAGTACCACGTCGGACGCCACGTCGGGCGCCAGCATCGAGAGCAGCTGGATCTGCGTGCGGTAGGTATCCCAGTTGCTGAACGAGGTGTACTGCTTCGAACGGCTTCGGTGCACCCGGAAATCGGCGCCCATGTACTCGCCGTTCACGTCGCTGCATACGTTGGGGTGGATCAATACGCGGTAGAGGTGCGTGTAGAACTGGGTCGTGCGGTCGGGGTTGGTGCCTTCGGCCTCGATCAGCCCCAGGTAGTCGTTCCACCTCCGTTCGGCGGCGTGCTGCACGGCCGCGAAATCCCACCCGGCGTTTTCGGCCGCGAGGTTTGCGCGGGCGTTCTCCACCGAGACGTACGAAACGCCGATCTTGTACTGTACGTTGCGGTTCTCGGTGAGGTCGAACGTGAAGTAGACGCCCGATTCGCTCCCCTCGGCGAAACGTCCGCCGGGGGTGAGCCGATCCTCTTTCCAGATGCCCGTCGTGACGGCCCGCGTGTCGAACTCGGCGACGAAGTAGACCTTGTACGGGGTGCGTACGCCGCAGAAGCTGCCGCCTTCGGCATAGCCCTCGCAGCTGTTGGGGCCGGTGATGACGACGGCGGCCTGTTCGATCGGCGTGGCGGCGATGCCCGCGCCGATGATCACGGTGCCGAACGCCTCTCCCGCGGGGTATTCATAGCGGGCCATGCCCGTGCGCTCGGTGACGGTGAGCCGCGCCTTGACCGCCTCCTGCACGGTGGCTTCGTAGTAGCCGGCATGGCCTTGTTCGCCGCAGATGCCGACCCGGTAGTCGAGGATGTTTTCGGGCGAAGAGTCGAGTTTCCCCGTCACGGGGAAGGTCGGGAAATTACCCATGTGACTGCACCCGCCGCCGCTCAACTGGTTGATGACGAACCCGCCCCGCTTGGCGAAATAGGTCGGCGTGAACTGTACCATGCCGAACGGGTAGGTCGCCCCGGGATAGAGGTAACCCGAGGTCAGCCCCACGCCCCGGGTGCCGATCAGGGTGTTGACCTTGTGCGCGTAGCTGTCGCTTTGCTGCCCGCAGGCGCTGCCGGCCCCGAGTAAGAGGGCCGCCAGCGACAGGGATACTGTTTTCAGGGATTTGAACATGTCCTTCGGAATTTCGGTTGTCGATCGGTTCATTCGGGTTTGGAAAGCGAGAAGGGAGCCGCATCCTTGCCCGTGCCGCGCTCCTTGTTGGGCTCGGGGCCCATTACCAGGCGCATGACGCCGCCGTCGGCGATGTCCTTGTAGGTGATGTAATTCTTGTCGAGCGGCTTGCCGTTGAGCGTCGCGGACTGGATATAGACGTTCTGCTGCGAGTTGCCGTCGGCCTCGATGACGAACTTCCGGCCGTCCTCCATCGTGATGGTCGCCTTGCGGAACACGGGGCTGCCCAATACGTACTGGTCGGTGCCGGGGCAGACGCTGTAAATGCCCAGCGAGCTCAAAATATACCACGAGGACATGCCGCCCTGGTCTTCGTCGCCCGGATAGCCGCGCTCCGAGGAGTTGTAGAGCCGCCCGGTAATCTGCCGCGACCAGTATTGGGTCTTCCACGGCTGGCCGGCGTAGCTGTACAGGTAGATCATATGCTGGATGGGCTGGTTGCCGTGGGCGTACTGCCCCATGCCGGCCAGTTCCATCTCCTTCATCTCGTGGATCATGCCGCCGTAGGTGCCCGGACGGATGACGTTCGGCACGGTGAATACCGAGTCGATCTTGGCGGTGAACGCCTCGTCGCTGCCGTAGAGGTTGATGAGCCCCTGCACGTCGTGGAATACCGACCAGTTGTAGTGCCAGGCGTTGCCTTCGCAGTAGGGGCCGCCCCACTCGTAGGGGTCGAAGGGTGCGAGCCAGCTGCCGTCCTTGAGGCGGCCGCGCATGAAGCCCGACTCCTTGTCGAAGACGTTGCGGTAGTTATACATCACGCGCGAGAAGATCTCCTCGTAGAACTTGTTGCCGGTCATGCGCGCCAGCTGGTAGCCGCAGAAATCGTCGTAGGCGTATTCGAGCGTCTGTGCCGTCGAGCCCATCGACTCGGGGTAGGAGACGTATCCCAGCTGCCAGTACTCCTTCCATCCCGCGCGGCCGTTGGCACCGCCCCACGGGCCTTTGTTCATCGCCTCCTTGGCGTAGGCTTCCAGCGCCTTTTGGGGGTCGAACGTGCGGATGCCTTTGGCCCATGCGTCGGTCAGCAGCGAAATGGCGTGGTTGCCGATCATGCCGCCCGTCTCGCCGGGCGCCGACCACGATGGCAGCCAGCCGCACTGCTCCTGTGCCGCCAGCAGGGCGTTCATGTAGCGTCCCTGCATCGTCGGGTGCAGGATGTTGGTCAGCGGGAACTGCGAACGGAACGTATCCCAGAAACCGTTGTCGGTATACATGTAGCCGGCGTGTACCTTGCCGTCGTAGGGGCTGTAATAGTAGGGGTTGCCCTCGGCGTCGCGTTCGTAAAACTTGCGCGAGAAGAGGTTGGCGCGGAACAGGCACGAATAGAAGGTGCGGATTTCCTCGTCGGTGCCGCCTTCGACCGCGATGCGGCCCAGCAGGGCGTTCCACGTCTCGGCGCCGCGTTTTTTGGTCGCTTCGAGGTTCTTGTCGGCGCCCAGTTCGCGGTCGAGCGTGAGCAGCGCCTGCTCGGGGCTGATGTAGGACGAGGCGGCCTTGGCCTGCACTTTGGTGCCGGCCTTGAAGCGCACGTAGGCCCCGTAGCCCTTGCCTTCGCCCTCGGTCATGCCCGGGAAGCGTTCGTCATGCTCGTTCTCCCAGAGCCCGTACTCCTCGAACGGCCGGTCGAACTGGATGACGAAATAGTTGCGGAAGGTTTCGGGGTGGTTGACGAAACGCTGGTTGTTCACCCACCCCGAGATCTGCCGTTTGGCGGGGTCGATCTTCATTTCGCTCATGGCGAAATAGCCGTCCAGCACCAGGTAGGCGTCGCCTTTCCGGGGATAGGTGAAGCGCAGGTGCACGCCGCGCGTGGTGGGTGCCATTTCGGTGGTGATGCCGTTGTCGAGCGTCACCCGGTAATAGTGCGGTTTGGCGATCTCGTTTGCGTGGCTGAATTTCGACGCACGCGCGTCCTCGTTTACGACCAGCTCCCCGACCTCGGGCATGAGCGAATAGACCGCATAGTCGCTCATCCACGGGCTGCACTGGTGCGCCTGTTGGAATCCGCGGATCTTGTCGACCGAGTACTGGTATTTCCAGCCTTCGCCGTTGGGGCCGGTCTGTGCGCCCCAGGTGTGCATCCCGTAGGGCATGCCGGTCGTGGCGTAAGTGTTGCCGTAGCTCAGTTCGAATTTCGAGTCGGTGCCCTGCAGCGTGTTCACGTATTGCACGTAGTCCTGTTTCTGCGCGAAGGCGGCCGACAGCGAGCAGAGGCCGAAGAGGCCTGCCGCGGCGATCCGCCTGAGCGATGACCGCAGCCGGCTGCGGTCTTTGTTGACGGTGTTTTCCATAGGTTTGTCGTCTATTTTTAGTGATATGATTAGGTTCGTCCTGTTGTTGCCTATATGCCCCACCGGGTGTTGGGGGTGTCGCCCATGTAGAGTTCGAGCGTCCCTCCGGCCGCAATGTCGGCGAAGTCGATGTGGGATGCCGTGTGCTCCCTGCCGTTGAGCACCGCCCGCTGGATGTAGACGTTCGAGGAGCTGTTCCCGTGCGCCACGACGGTGAATGTCCCGCCCGGCGCGTAGGCCGGGTCGAGGCGCAGTTCGATGCGGTCGAAGACGGGGCTGGTGATCTCCATCCGCGTGTCGCCCGGGCAGGCGGGATGCAGGCCCGCGGCCGCGAGCACGTACCAGGCCGACATCTGTCCGGCGTCCTCGTTGCCCACGATCCCCTCGACCTTGTCGGCGTAGGCCTTTTCGCAGATGTGGCGCGTCCATTTCTGGGTCTGCCACGGCTGCCCGAGCCGGTTGAAGAGGAACGGCACGAGGTGGACGGGTTCGTTGGCGTGGTTGTAGTAGTCGTTCCAGAGCATGTCCGACGGGGTTTTGTCGAAGAACTCCGTGAGGTCGCGCAGGACGGCTTCGCGCCCGCCCATGAGCGATACCATGCCCTCGACGTCGTGCGGCACGAACCATCCCTGCTGATAGGGGTTCGACTCGATGCAGCCGTACCACTCGGTGGTGCGGGCGTTCTCGGGCCACGGCTCCCACCCTCCGTCGGCGCGGCGCGGGCGGAACCACCCCTTCTCCCGGTCGAAGATATTGCGGTAGGCCTGCCCTTTGGCGGCGTAGAGGGCGGCGTCTTCCCGCTTGCCCAGCTGCGTGGCCAGGCGCGAGATGCACCAGTCGGTATAGGCGTATTCGAGCGTGTGCGAAATGCACAGTTCCGAGGGGGTGTAGCCCAGCGGGTCGTTGCCGAAACGCTTCGAGGAGTTCACGGCATAGCGGTAGGCCTTCTCGACGTCGTAGCTGCGGATGCCCTTGGCATAGGCGTCGGCCAGTACCGACAGCGCCGGGTTGCCCAGCATGCAGCCCGAGTAGGCGTTGACGATCTCCCAGCGCTCGAAATAGCCGCGCCCGCTCTCATCGGCCATCGTGACGAGCGAATTCACGAGGTCGCTGACCAGTTGCGGGTTGATGATGGTCTGCAACGGCATCTGGCTGCGGAACACGTCCCAGCCGCTGAAGATCGTGCGTTTGGTGAACCTGCCTCCCGTGGTATGGATTCTGCCGTCCGCCCCCGGGTAGCGCCCGTCGGCGTCGGTGTAGATACGGGGGTCGATCATCGTGTGGTAGAGCGCCGTGTAGAAGATCGTCTTTTGCCGGTCGCTGCCGCCGTCGATGCGGATGCGCGCCAGCTCCCGGTTCCACAGCTCGCGCGCCTCGCGGGCAACCTGGTCGAACGCCTTGCCGGCGATCTCCGCCTCGAAATTCTTCCGGGCGCCCTCCATGTCGACGAACGAGATGCCCGCGCGGAGGACGACCTGCTCGTCCTGCCGCGTCCCGAATTCGGTGTAGAAACCGATGTGCCTGCCTTCGATGCGGTCGATGCCCGTGACGACGGGCGCCGCGGCTACGCGCTGCAGGTAGGGGACGCTGACCACCTCGTCGCGCTTGCGTACCCAGTCGTCGGGGATGTCGGCGCTCCAGAACCCGTAGTTTTCCATCGGCTTGTCCACCTGCGCGTAGAAATAGACCGTATAGTCGGCCTGTCCCTCGCCATTGCCCCAGCCGCCCGTGGCGGGGGTGCATTTCATCCACCCGGCGATGGTGTGCTTGTCCACCACCTCGATGTATTGCCGCTCGGCCGTGCCGCCGACGCGGCGCGCCAGGTCGATCTGGATGCGCGACTGTTCGCCCTCGGGAAAGGTGAAGCGCAGGATGCCGCAGTGCGGGGTGGCCGAACTTTCGGCACGGATGCCGTAGTCGGTCAGCAGGGCGCTGTAATACCCCGCGCGCGCGGTTTCCGTGGCCTTGTCGTAATGGGAACGGTAACCCCCGATCGAGCCGTCCTCCCTGCCCGCGATCTTTTGCAGCGGGCCGGTCGTCGGCATGACCAGCAGGTTGCCCAGGTCGCCGAACCAGCCCACGCCGCTCATCTGCGTGAAGGCGAACCCTTCGATGGTCGTGTGCTCGTAGCTGTACCCGGGGCTGTTGTCCCCGCCGGTGATGGTGTTGGGGCTGACCTGTACCATACCGTAGGGAGTCGTCGCCCCGGGGAAGGTCTTGCCCAGCCCGTGGTAGACGCCCGCGGCGCTCGTGCTGGTGCTCGCCCCGATGAAGGGGTTCACGTAGTCGGCCGGCGAGAAGCTGCCCGTGTCGCCCTGCGCGGCCGTGGAGCAGCCGGTGAGCCCCATGGACGGGCAGCATAATAAGAGGAAGAGTAAGGTCTTGGGAATGTTGCGGTAGTGCATGGCTTGGTCTTATTTTGTCAGTCGAAGGGTTTTCAGTCCGAAGCGGGGCATCGCCACCTCGATTTCCGATACGCCGCCCCGCTTACGGATGGCGCAGGCGGCCGTCGCGTTCCCGTTCAGGTCGGTCTGCTCGACCTTCGAAAGCGGGAAGGCGAACCTGATTTTCTGCGGGGTGCCGTCGCCGTCGGCGTTGAACAGGCGCACGACGATCTGCTCCCCGTCGAGGTAGGCGGCCGAAATCTCATAGCCCGTGCCCGCCGCGTCGATCAGCGAGGCTTCGTCCGCGGCGGCCTGCGCCGCAAACGTGCAGAGCAGCGGTTCGTTCCAGCGCCGGTTCTCTTCCTGGATGCCTGCGGCGTCCCATGCCCTGCGGTGGGGTACGACGGCGAACCGGATGTGCGTCGGGCCGTCGATGGGGTAGTCGCGCCCCCAGAGCCCGTTGCCGGAGTATTGCACCGTAAGTCCCAGCGGGGCGTCTGCGCCGTAGGAATAGGAAGTCGTGTGGTCGGAGAGGAGCGCCAAGCCGTGGCCGCCGTCCCGCTCCGCGAGGTCTACCCAGTGCAGGATGACGTTGTGCTTGATGTTGTCCCAGGTGGTGAAGTGGGTGTTTTCCAGCGTGCTTTTGCAGACGTCGAAAGGTGCGTCCTTATACAGCGCGGGGGCGTCGAGGGAGACCGGGAAGAGGATGTTGAGGTTGAAACGGTCGTCGTAGAATGCCCTGTGGTTGTTGTTGAAGCCGTCCTTCTGGCGGAATGCCCCGATGCCGACGTTGTGCTGCCAGTCGATCTTCAGGTCGAAACCGATCTTCCGTTCGCCCTTGCGGAGCGTGATCGTCTGCGTGAAGGGGTGCGTGTCGATCCGGCCGCTGATGCGGACGCTTTTTTCCAGCTCGTTGTCGCAGAGTACGGTCACGGTGGCCGGGGACTGCGCCGAGGAGTGGAACTGCCCCTGGTCGTAGAAGAATCCCCGCAACTCGCCGAAGGCGAATTTGTGCTGCGGGTCGGCGAATTCCTTCCCGCCCTCCTTTTTTGCGACGAGGCTCGTGATGGTGCCTCCCCGTGCGGGGTCGATCACGATCCGGTACATGTCGTTCTCGAGGATGTGCCGGCCCGTCTGTGCCTGTGCCTGGCGGGGTGCGGCCGCGGCCGCGTTGCCGGATGTCTTTTTTACAGTGTAGGTCGTGTAACCGAATGCCGGGACGGAGGCTTCGAACAGGAGCTGCCGCCCGCCCTGCGCCGGGACGATGGCGTGCGGAACCCGTTTGCCTTTGGCGTTTGTCACTGCCAGCTCCCCGTCGCCGAGGTCTTCGGGCAGCGTCGCCGACACCGTTTCGCGGCGGGGGCTGCCGAGCGTGTTGCAGACGCGCAGGCGGATCTCTACGCCGCCGTCGCCCGGTGCCGCGAAGCTTTGCAGCGCATCGGCGATCACCCCGTCGCACAGCGAGTCGGTGGCGGCCGTCCAGCGGTGGATGTGCTGCGCCCATGTCCCCTGCCTGTTGAGCCCGTTGTAAGGTACGATCCACGAGTCGTGGTGCTGGGCGAGCATCAGCGTCCGCCAGCCCTCGTCGAGCGTTGCCTGCCCGTAGCGGTAGCCGTTCACGAGGTTGGCGATGACCCCCGCCTTTTCGGCCATGACGAGCTTGTTCTCCGATTCGCGCACCTGCTGCGCGATGCGCTGCAAGACCTGGCTGCCCCACATAAGGCTTACGCGGACGTCTTCCTGCGGCATGCGGTAGTCGTCGGAGCTCCTGCCGTCGGTCACCCGTTCGAAATACTCCCGCCACGTGACGTAGACCGAGTTGTTGCGGATGCTGTCGCCCGACCCGATCCAGGGGCCGTATTTCCATCCCGCATCCTGGTAGCACATCCCCACGGGGTGGGCGATGCCGTATGCGATGCAGGCGTCGAGGTACTCCTTCTCATTGCCCCATGCCGTGGTCTGCCACACCGAGTTTTTCTGGAGCTCTTCGCAGGCATGGCGCGGCGAAGTGAGGATCGAACTGCCGTCGGGGCCGATCCAGTTGACCAGTTCGCCGCCGTAGGGCGCCGTGTACCCGCCCCAGCAGGTATTCGGACACTTCAGGGATGCGTATTTGAACCCGTAGAGTTTCAGTATCTGCGGCAGGCAGCTGGTGAAGCACGGCTCCTCGACGGAGTAGGTGACGAACTCCACGTCGGGGAAATGGCTGCGGATCTTCCGCATGCCGTATCCGAACTGCCGGATGATGCTTTCGCCCGAGATGTTGTAGCAGTAGGGCTGGGCATAGGACGGGTTGGTGAATTCGACGCGCCTGTCGGCGGCGATCGCCTTGAACCGGGCGTAGTCGGCCGGCGTACGCACCTCGACGGTGTCCCATGTCTCGGGTTCGATCTCCAGCCCGATCCTCCATTCGGGGTGCGCGGCCAGCTGGTCGGTGATAAAGCGGGTTTTCCAGGCGACCGGGTAGTGGCCGTAGATGCCCCCGTGGTATCCGTCGACGAAATAAACCCGTTGCTGCGAGCGGACGGGGGTGCCCGATGCGAGCAGGAGCAGGGCCAGGCACAGCGCCGTTATGGATTTCTGCTTCCGGTGCGATGTGCCGCGCCGCATATCCCCTGTCCTTCCGAAGATCGTCCGGGCTGCCTTGCAGACGGATGCAAACCCGTTGTAAAATGAGTCCATGGTCGTATTTAAGTTTGGTTTGTAGGTTTCGGAACATTGCGTAATTCCACTTTTACAAAGTAAATTAATAAATATGTAACCCGGGATTATATCCCGGGTATGTTAGAGGCAAAGTAAATATACTTTTTGGGGAAGATGTTTGTAAACAGCAATTTATGCGTTTGAATCCCGGCCGTTTTGGTAAACCGGATTGAAACCCGCCGGCCGGCCTTCCGCCGTGGTTTTTGTCCGGTTTTGTGCCCGGGATGCTGTTCCGGCCTGTTTTATGCCCGTTTCGGTCGTGTTCGTGGAGCGCGAAACCCGGTTGTCCGGCGGTGCGGCAAATCCGCTTTGCGGGACGGTCTGTGATTTGCGGCAGCTCTCGTGCAAGACAGCAAACAAAAAAGACAACTGATTGATCATCAATTGTCTTTCAATTTGCTCATTTTATCATTAATTTTTGATAAGTTTTTTCTGGTTTTATCTGTCTCAAAGCGGAACCGCCCATGGGCTGATGTTGATGAACCGGCTATATCTCTGCACGGATATCCTGTTTCCGTGGGGTACCTCATTATTACGATTCTTAATCTTTCCCCGCCATTATAAAATACTCCAGGACTTCTCCTTGGTACAAAGCTAATAGCGTCAGCCTTGACAGAGCTTTCTTCGGTGCACTTCTTTGAAAAAATTAACCCCAGCAATTGTGACTACTCCGAAACAGAACCTCGTTACACTGTGGATTATGAATACTAACTTCAGCAATGTCGGCAGCCACCCGACGTTCCAACCCAAACAGTGACGGCCCTGAAGCAACGCTTCAGGGCCGTCGTCGTTTAGATATTTTTCTTCGGGGATGCTAAAATGCAAGTTGTGGCAGTTCAGTGTTGCCATTTTTACGTTTATATTGTGCAAGATATTGATTATCTGTAATCTGTCCAATATCTATCTTGCGATAGAAACGGACTGTGCTACCATGCTTCCATTTTTTTTATAATATGTTGTATTTTAGTTGTTTTTGTGTTTATTTTTTGCGAAAGTATAGTGCTGACTTAGTCTGATGTTTTTTTGTATAAAATTTTGCGATCTGCATGTTTTGGGGAAATAAAAAGTGTAAGCAGCCTGTCGGTTGTTTTGTCAGTTCGCTGCAACAGTACCTTGCATATGGTTTGGATCGCAGGCTGCGGCCCACGAAGCTGGCTTAATTTGATGTGCTGAGCATTCTCTTTGTCCCATGAGATATCATAGCGAGTCAGCATTAAGTTGTGATGATACATAGAAATACAGATTTCCTGCCGGGAAAGCAAGGCTACCACCCCGCAATATTTCCTTTCCGTCGCCGGTCGAAGCCCCCGTTGCCGTTCACACCGCGTTTATCCTCGCTTGAAATGATTCCCCGGTACAGTTTTAGCATTATGCATTTCGGATAATAAAGCCGAGGCAATAACTCTTTCAGAGTATGTTAGACCGGAGATGTTACTTCTCACAGCTCATGTCCCTCTTGTAACGCATATCGATCCGCTCCTACAAAGCAGGAGAGAACGTAAAGCGCACCAACTTGCCGGTCGGGACAACGATTGATTTATGCCGGTAAGCCTTACGCTCACGGAAATCTTGCAAACGGAACGATCCCAACGAGGATATGGTGACTTTCTGACCATCAAGGATCGAGGCCACTATGCAATCAAACAGAGCGTTGACAATCGGAACAACTTCGCGCATAGGTCGCTCTAACATTTTGGAAACTTGACGGATCAGCGCATATTTATTCATAACCGACGATATTATTTGCTACATGTAATTCTATGAGATAGGGCTACGCGTGTAGCCCTATCTTGTACGTTATATCCTGGAACCGTTGGTGGTGCTACATAACCGGTAAGCATTGTAGACATATATGAAACTGCCCGCCATGCTTTATCGATAGTAGCCTACTGTAAAATGATGCTGTATCAGAATATGAATATTTCAATGCGCTATTCTGGTTTGCCAGAGAAAGTTTTCCATGCAACCGAGGCTATGACCGCACCTACAAAAGGTCCAATAATGAATACCCAAAGCTGCTGGAGCGCTGCGCCGCCTTCAAAAAGAGCCGGAGCGATCGAACGGGCCGGATTGACCGACGTTCCCGTGATCGGAATGCAAACGATATGCACCAATACCAGCGTAAGTCCGATAGCCAGACCTGCTAAGTTCCCGGCACCGTGCTGCGGGTCTGTGGCACATAGAGCTACGAAAACGAAGATGAAAGAGAATGCCATCTCAGCGATCAATGCCGGGAGCAGATTCCCTGCAGCATAGCTGTTGGCACCGGTTGCCGTAGCGCCGAGCGGAAGGTCGCCGCCATGCACGAGGAGCCAAATAATCGCCGAACCGGTAATAGCTCCTACAACCTGTGCGCTCATGTAACCTACGGCTTCCGAGCCTTTCATACGTCCACAGAGCCATACGCCCAACGTAATGGCCGGATTGATATGGCAACCCGATACGGAACCGATGGCATAGGCCATGGCCACGACCGATAATCCGAACGCAAAAGCGATCGTCAATGTGGCGGCGACACTCGTGGCCCCACCGTTCATTACGGCTGCTCCGCAGCCCATAAGCACCAGCACCATCGTGCCGACACCTTCAGCAAGCAATTTTTTCTTCATAATTATATTATTGATATGCAACAAATAAAAGTCCTAGTATTCCAAGAGCCCCTAATGCAATTATACAAAAGGAAGCGATGAGGATCGCAGCTATCCGGCTTTGTTTTTGTGCCAGAATATAGTCTTCCCGACTGTCTTGGGGGAACAAATCTTCTGAACTTATCTTTTTCATATTGTTTCGTATATAAAAGTAGATTATTAGGTCAACGATAAAAATAAGGCCCCTATTCGCTACGCCTTCCTTGTGACGACAAAGAACCTTCGACAAATAGAGAGCCCGTGTGATCACTCGTCCGTGAGGTTTTGCGGAAGAACAATCATTTTTGATTGGCAGCCAGGCCCCGTCATCTGCCGATAAAGACTGCGAACTCCCGGTCATGGCAATCGTACAGGCGAAGCGTATCCGCATGAATGCAATATGATTTCACGCTGTCGAGCATCCGAAGGTAACGGTCTTCGGAGTCGAGTCTTGGACAGAACATCTGTGTACGCCCCTGTACGCGGATCGACAACATATTCAAATCACACCTATATTCACCGAAGAAACGGTTACCAGCACCACTGCCGGCCACGAGATTCGCCGAATCCGACAATACGAGGGTAAAGGCCGCACTGTCGGCTCCAAGCATTTCCCGCGTCTTACCGCCCATCTCCCGGAGATACCATTGGGTGCCGACAAGCGGCAGTGAAGAGCCTCGAGATGCCGTGGGCGCATCTGCGCTCGACAACTTGCGACCTTCAATACGGGAAACAAATAAAAGTCCGGTATGGACAACTAAAAAACCGCCACAAATCAGTAGAGATATGAAGAATTTTTCACCATTATCATAGATCCATCCAATCAACACCTGATATTTGCATATCAAAATGCGTAAAAGAAGCCAAATCTCAGGTCTGACGATTTCAGGTCGAAGCCGAAGCCATCTCCGCCGCCATTGTAGTAATTATGCTTGTAACCCAAGAATCCGATGGTCGTCAGCAGGCTAAAGCGATCCGAGATCTTGAAGGCTACCCCCGGCGTAAAACCGACTTTGACACCGTCACTGTCACCAACGGCAACGCCCAGTCCGCCGTCCACGAAGAGTGTGAACGATCCTTTGTTGAAATATTTGTACCGGGCGTAGGGTTCGATAACGAAGACATTGGCGCTCGTGCCGCCGACTTTCGCGTAGTCGAAGCCGAGAACACCGGCCACGCTCCACTTCGAATTGATATCGTAGCCGAATTCCGGAGCCAGTGCGAAACTGTTCGACGACACGCCGTCGATTTTGTTGTGCCAGTAGCCGATACGTCCGCCGAGCCACCAGCCGCTGTCTTGAGCTGAAACTTTTGGTGCAGATGCAAAACTCGCGGCAAAAACAAGCAGTAAAAAAATGATCTTTTTCATGATATTCAACTATTTTTCATTAGACATAATCAGATACAAAGGGCTCCGACTGGACATGACCGGCCGGAGCCCTGTCACCCCAAAGATTCTCTCCCGTTATTCCATGATGATCACCGTGCGGTTCAGTTCCGGTTCGGGGAAGCGGTTGTTGCGATCGCCCTCGGCCACCGTTTTCAGACGGTTCTTCGAAATGCCGTACTTGTTGACGAGCAGGTCGTAGACGTACTGCATACGCTTCTCACTCAACTTCTGGTTGAAGGCAGCCGTACCCGTCGCCTTGTCGGCACCGCCGTAAAGCGTGAAGGTCTTGTTCCTGTCGGCCTGAAGGGCATTCTTTACATAGAAATCCAGGTTCGTCAACTCCTTCTTGTCGAGCGTAGCCTTGCCGATCTGGAAGAACAATGCCACAGGCGTTGCCGACACCTTGCTTTCCCCGGCAACGGTGACCGTTTCAGGCTTGCGGTTACGCAGCGCCGTGTTTTCATCGGCAAGCGTCTTGTTCTTGCCGGCAAGTGTCGTATTGTCGCTCTCCAGCGCCTTGATACGACTCAGATAGGGCGTAACGTCCACCGGAGCTGCTGCGCGCTTGAAGTTGCGGCGGTTGAGCTTGAACGTAAGCCCCATCGTCACCGAAGTCATGCCCTCGCCTTTACTGCCGCTTGAAACGCCGTCGAAACGCTGGTTTACGAACATGTGGCGTGCTTCGAGCGTCAGATCCAGCAGATTACATAGACGGATGTTGTTCAGCAAGCCGATACTCATGGCGAACTCGTTATTATAGGCACCGTTGCCGTACGAGCGAGCCCAGCCGGCACCGAAGAACGGCACAAAGTTCCACGTACGGGTTTCCTTGTAGCCGCTCACAGCGTTGGAGAAATTCCATAGAAAATCCGTATGCAGGTATGAGACGCCGAATTTTTCGTTGTAAATATTGGCTTTTTTATCAAACACATCCTTGGCATAAACCGTTTGGCCCGACGTCCAGCCCTTAGCGTTGATGCCCGAATAGCCAATACGGGCACCGACCGAGGGGGTGAACCACTTGCCGACGTTCACGTCGAGCGCCGGGGCAAGACGTTTGCCGAACTTTCCATAAGAATCGTTCTCTCCATGATAGATATTCACACCGCCCGCGACGCCGATGAAGATGTTGTCGAAGAAACGGTTGGTTTCATAGGGCCCGCGCACAACCCGATTCTGTTCGTCGCGGTTGCCGTTTTCCTGTGCCATGACACCTGCTGCGACCAATGCCAGAGAGGCGGTCAGAAGACCTTTCATAAATTGAGTTTTCATGGTGTTAGTGTTTTATGAACCCTTGCCGGGTTCGGGTTAATGTTTTCTTTTGTAGGTATACTCCTTCACGGGGTTTTTCAGCCTTTTCAGACGCCGGGAGCGGAAGAGCACCACGACAATCATAACTGCAACGGCCACAGAGAAAACGGCCAGCAGGGTGGCCAAAAATTCCAGCAATTGCCCGGAAGGTTCCATTGCATTCGCTTCGGGAAGTTCTCCGGAGCGGAAAAGATCATAAAGAAATCCCGTTGTCAGAAAAACCAACATTGTATCAATCGGTTTTGTCATTCATTGCTCCGAGATCCGGCAGTGCAACCTTGGGCGTTGCATCTGGGAATTCTCCGCTCGAAGGCGGAAAGAGTTCCCGAATACCGATGTCCAACGTCAGGCAGAGGACACACAGCGTACGTAGTGTAGGGTTCGAACGTCCCGCTTCCAGGCGGCTCAGGTTCGAGCGCTCCATACCGCAACTATCGGCGACCTGCTGCACCGTAAGCCCCCGTTCGCATCGCAATAAGCGGATACGGGCCGTAACGTATGTTACGATTTCCGCAGTCCGTTGCTGCAAATCAGGGTTTTCCTCCATCTTCCTGCACTCCGGAGCCCGAAACCACTATTTCTTTTTTCCAGAACCTTGGATTTTCGCGACTCTGGGTTCTTTCGAAGTCTGTTCCCGGAGTTTAGCACCCACGCGGAACTTCACAGTCTTTCGGGCGGCAACTTTCAGTGGCTTCCCCGTCTGCGGATTGCGCATCGTACGGGCCGGGCGTTCCTGCGTATAGAACGAGCCGAAGCCAGGAAGCACGATCCGTTCGTCATGCGCCATGCATACGCCAATCACTTTCATCATCGCATCCATCACCCGGACGGTACTCGCAGCCGTCTCGCCACTCTCGGCGGCAACGGCCTTTGCAAATTGAGTTTTGTTCATCATAAAATAATTAAAGTGAATAATTCAGGACTCTTTGTCCTCCTGGATTTTTTCTGACTTAAATTCTCCTTTTGACGGGGTGCCGACCAGCAATCGGGCTGCATCGACTGATGGCAGCCATTGATAAAAAGGCCATAATTTTATCACCCGATTATACGCTTCCACTTCCCGAACGTAGTAGCGCGTAATGAGTATCGGCACCGTTTGGTTTTGTTGTATATAAGTTTCCCGGACAAAATCCCGATATAATAACATACGTCGTCGATAACGGCGGATATGCAATGCGCCCCAGATAAGATAACACAGGCACAATATGAAAATTACACCCAAAATCGACATAAGTTTCCCGAAAAATGTATGCCAGCATTCGAACTCCATTTCGCGTTTGTCAGTTGTTTCCTAATATCGCTTTATACCACGCCGTCGTGCGGTAATATGCATTCAAAGCAGGCAGCTCGGATCGTTCGGCATAGGTCGTAAGACCCGAATGATTCCGGATCTCGAAACCGTTTTGCGAGGGCAGGAAACGCTCGGTACTCGCCTTCATTCTCACTATGCGTTTCAACTGCTCCTCGAAAACGGTATATTGCTCCTGTGCCCCAATTCGCCGGGCCCAGTCGCCCAGATCGAAATAACGCGCTACGGCCGGGGAATCTCCATAGCTGCCCGGACGGTCAAAATGCTGCAAGTCGGAAATTATGTCAGGCCTATGAGAAAGACCAGCAAGCAGTTCTCGTGTCCGGGCAGCGAGAAGATCCAATTCTTTCGTTGCCACAAGACTCAGCGTCGCAGAACGGGAATCTCCGGAGAGTTTGTTGACATGGCTCATGTAAGACTCGCCAAAAGCCGCAAGGCTCGCCTCAACGCTTCTCGATGTGTCAAAAAGGTATCGCAGTGCCGACGGATAAATGGGCGTGAAGCCCGGAGAGACAATTTCGGCTGCCGAAGAGAGGATATAGTCCGTCTTCCCACGCAGTACATAGGCTACCTCGACACCTGCCATCAGGCATGCCTCGAAGACGATGAAGTCAAGTTGTCCGTCGGGAATTGCTGCGGCGAACTCTTCCAACTCCATTTCTGCATGGGGCATACTCCCCGGGGCATCTTCTCCGACACCGTCGTCCCACCCCAGCGAGCGTGTGCCCTGGGCGGAAGAGGCTGCCCGTACTGGCTCCCCCAGCCCGGAGAGCGACGCTCGGGACGGGTTCTGGAGCCTTCCCGCCGGGAGCCAACCGCTGCCGTGCGAGAAGAAAACGAGTCCATAGCCATCGGCCGGATAGTCGGACATGACTTCGCGGAGCACTCGCCCGAAAACTTCTGCCGAAGCGGAGTTCTCCCTACCGTACTCCCGCACGGTCTCGACATACGCTTCCGGAGTGACCTGACAACCTCCGCGCAGACGCAACAAGCGTGCTCCCTCGGGAGTATCGACATAGACCAGGCATTTGTTGCCCGTCCATTGCCAGCCCCGACGTAGCGCCTCGATCTTTTGCGCCGTCTCCCCCGAAAGCGAGTTATCCCCGGCCATATAGATCAGCACCGTACGCGAAGGAAAGGTAGGTTCGGAGTCCGTGTGATCATCTTTGATACACGAAGGCAAAACCGTCAATACCACCAGAAGACAACAAACAATAACCCGATTCATCATTAGTATTAATTTTCCCTCACAGGACGTATCGGAAAACCGAGGGCACGCTGATAGTTTACAGTCGCTTCAAGCGACGATTTAGCATATCTCGTCCCCCAGCTAACGCACGACCAGTAATAACAATATTCTTGGACACCATACGGCAGCCCCGTTGAACTGAAGCGACAACCCAAAGCCGGATAAAACAGCACTCCGCCTGTGAGGTCATAACTGCCTACGGCTTTCATACGATAGCAATAAAATACCCAGCCGTGGTTCTTCTGGAAATCAGCCTCGGAAGTATAAGGCGAATTAAATTTCGATCCGAAATAGTTGCCCGAAGCGTCACCGCCATTATAAGAGAACCCCTTAACTGCAGTTGGTGTCGGCAAGCAATAGCCCACGGGAGAGGGATCGTAGATCGTTTTAACGACTGACCCGCCGCCCGTCGAAGAAGTATTATTAGTACTCCACAAGTTAAAAAATGTACTTTTACCGGAAACCGTCCCGGCCGGGTTACACCAGTCGTGGGTATTCGAAGTGTTGTAATTATAGAACACATGCGGAGTCTGAATAGCTTGCCCGATGGGCACAGCCCCTTTGCCAGAAGCATTGAACGCATACCCATCGTTGGAATAACAATGCTTATCGATTATTTGATTGTCCTTAACTACTATTGGCAGCAATGGATCCTTACGTCCGTGTTGATAATAAGGCTGATTGCCCGATATGGCGACAGTATAATCCGTTTGTCCGACTGTTATTTTTCGAACGGCTCCGGTTAGGGCTTGTTTGAAAAGTACGCTCCCGCTGCGAGCATCGTAATTCAAAATTCCAGCATCGCACCAGCCAAGGTTGACTCCCATGAACCTGTATGCTTCATTACTGTTAAAGGTCACATATCTATCCTCCTGCTTCAGAGTTGGATCGTAATGATCTACCGGAGCCACATTCCCATCCAACCGGAAATCTGTCACCCAAATATGCCAACTCCACATGATTTTCTTATTCACATCTCGTACGGCGACAACGGCGTTGCCTTGACGAATTGAAGACGCCGGCACATTAAATGTCAATGTCTTTTTATCAGAAGCAAGTCGGACGTTAGTTACCAGATCCTTCTCATCCTCCCAGACCAGTATTGCATCTACAGGCGTGCACCCGGCATTATTGTAAATGTATGGGTCGGTAATGGACGCATTAAGGTGATTGACGAAAGTTTGCAGCACATTCGCTCCACTGGCTGTCGAGATATAGGCTGACGAATTAGTTTGCCCGTTCTTAATGGCATTGCCGTATACAAGCGGCAGGGAAAATTTTCCCGGTCTGTTGATGACATAGCAGTTGGCCGTATTCATGGCTCTCGTTCCTCCATTAGTTGAAAGATCGTAAAGGTCACTATCCTCGAATGCCGCCTGCAATACATCGTTATGCGGGTTGGAAATGTATCCTTTCTGTTCCTGGATAATGGCATTGACCGTACCGCTCACGCCGTTCTCGGGAAGCGAAACCCACGAAGAAACCTCGGCAACATTTTCGAACTCGCGCCTCCAGTTCAATTCAACCCGTTTCGTTCCGAACATGGCGTAGCTCTCCACCGTAAGAGGCAATGTCCCGCCTTTATAATCCGTTTCGGTCTTATCCGCCGTGACATTGAACGTAACGATACCGACGGGTACATAATGTCTGATATTGCCGTATTCGATTTTTACGTAGCATTGTTCCGAAGGCGCTGTCGTTCCGGCCTTATATTTCAATTGGTAACCTTCGTCGGGAATCGGAATCGCCTCACTGGTAAAATCTATAGCGCTGTAGGACGTTCCGTCCGTCGTGCAGAGTTGCAGCTGCTCGGAGGGCACCAGCGTGTTTTTGTCCTCGCCTACCAACGAGACCCGGCAGGTCTTGATCGATCCGGGCAGGTCATCACCCGGCTTCTGGCCGGCGTCTGGCATCTGAACCGCAAATTTTAACAGGTCGGCAGGTTCCGCGACGTTCTGCATAAGGAAACAACTGTCGCGGTCGGTTTTTACGGCATACTGTCCGTTACTGGAGATACTCTCCCATTCGCCATCTTCCACAGTCACCGTATATTCGATATTGCTACCGGGATTGGCCAATGCTTCCTCCTGGGTACGATAACCCCGTGACTTGATCTTTGTAATCAGGAAAACGTAATGCGTATTACGGCGGATATCCAGGAATTCGTTCGATGCTCCCTGGTCAAGTCCCGTCGAACGCAACTGGCGAGAGAAGTCAAGCCTATAATAGTTATCTCGGCTCTTGGCATCGAAATCCCGAAGCCTGAGAAACACGCAGGTTCTGCCGGCATCGAACTCCGTTATATCCACCTCCTGTTGCTTGGCATACTTCGCATTGGGATATTCGACCAGATAGCCCCGGTTCATCACACGCTCGTCCTGAGAGGAGGCATCATCGATTGTGTTCTGCGGCGTCCTGTCAGTGAAATCGGATTCCTTGATCCCGGGATTCAGCGCGATAGTACCCGTCGGCTGCCCGTAGACAAGCGCAGAGGTGACTAAAAGATAATTCCCGATTCCCCAACTGCTATTGTCGGTCGTAACGGCCTGACCGTCGAGGGTCAGCCCGTCGGCCAGACGCACCTGTACCTTGGCGACCGAATGGTAGAGCCGGCAGGTCACACCGCTATCGGAATAGGTCGTCTCTCCACTCATCGGCAACCCTTCGTCGAAAGGCATAAATTCGGAGTTGAAACTGCTTTTATAGACCGAATTGATATCCGCCGTTGTGGAGCTCCCCTCCGTAAGCGTCCCGTTCCGCACATAGTTGGCCACCACGACAAGCTTATCACCCTCCTCCGGAGTCAAATTCACCGCAAGGGTTCGCAATTTGTCTCCGTTCGATCCCGAAAGTTGCGTGCGAATATCAATCTCCTCGCTCTCTTTGAATTTACCCGTCGATTTGTCAAAGAGCAGTACCGAGAGTTTTGTGATGGTGCATTCCTTAGTCGAAACAGCGCTGCGCGTGACAATCTCTTCGTCCCGCATGTCGCCTATGGCCAGTATCAGCCGTATTCCGCCCGTTTGCGCCGCACCGCAGGGGCTCTGTGTATCGTCTTTCAGACAGCCCGTGAGGCATAATACCGCCAGCAATGCCGAAATACCGAATCTCGTTATTTTTTTCATGATTTCAAATTTCTATGAAAATTTATTTTTCTCGAACCGGACGCACCGAACAACCGAATGCCCGTCCCATCTCACTCATTGTCGGCGGTTGTTGAATGTAATTATTTACTCTGTCGTATTTACCCATCAATACATGTCCGAGTGAAGAGCCGTTAGGTAGAGCACTCCAGTAAGGCCCATCTTTCTCCTGTATAAAAGAGTCGCTGTTCGGCGCTCTCAGCCCCATGTATGGGAAGTAAATCGTACCTCCGCTCACATCGAATTTACCTTCTCCCGGCATCGGTCGGCAATAGAACCTCCAGCCTTTGTCCCTCCAGTAATCATCGGCCGAAGTATAGGGTGAATTGAATATAGTACCGTAACCAGCAATGCCAATATATGTATATCCCGTAGAGGTGAAACCGGAGAACGCACTCCTCGTAGGCATGCAAAAACCGACGGGGGAAGGATCATATATCGTTTTGACGACAGGGGCATTATCATCACCATACAGCGCCCCGTTCTGTGCACTCCATAAATTCAGGAACAAACAATCTGCATACCCGTTTATTATGAAAGTAAAAGGATTCGCAATGCACCACGCAATATTCGGCCTTGCGTACTGCGGGAGTTCGTTCATATTCGCAGTTGCTCCCACTTTGGGAGCATAAACGAATTTATTGTCCCCATAATAAGCCTTTTTGTTACCGCGGAATTCTCCATAAACATCGTAATCGGCAGGTAACATAGGGTCTTTACGCCCCCACTGGTAATAGGGGTTAGTGCTCTCAGCCATCAGGGTGTCGGGCTGCAACACCGAAATAATATGGGATGCACCGGTCTGTGGCTGAGTCAATTTCACCCACACCTCCCTAGCCGGGAACGTGAAAGGTTCGCCGTCGACCCATCCGAGATTCACGGGCATGAAGGAGAAGGTCTCTCCCTTTGAATTGGTTACCTCGATACAGTCGTTCAGTGAACTTTCTGTCACCCAGATATGCCAGCTCCAGATGAAACTACCGCCCGAATCGCGTATGCCAACAATTGCGTTGCCCTGTTGTATCGATTCCTTGGGCACGGAAAAGGTCAAGTTACGACCGTCGGCGGAGAGTTTGACATCGGAGATCAGTTCCTGCGCATCCTGCCAGACAAGACAGGCATTAGCCGCCGTGTACTTATTGTAGATATACGGATCAGTTATTGGCTGTTGCTTATAGTCGATAAACTGCTTCAATATATTCCCCTGATTCGCACCTCCAGATGGCTGCGCCGTCGAAGTGTAGGCCGAAGGGTTGGGATGTCCGTCCTTGATTCCGTTGCCATATACCAACGGAAGAGTATAGGTGCCGGGGGCGCTTACCACATAACAATTCGCCGTGTTCATTGCAGTTCTGCCGCCTTGAGTCGAAAGGTCGTAATTGCTGACGGGTGCGGCATCACGCAATGCGCTCGTATGGAAATTGGGCTGCTTCTGCCCGATCTGCTTGGAGACATTGACATTGAAAGATTCTTTACCGACAAGATTTCCGTTTCCGGCAGCTCCCGTAATCGTAAATCCATCCGGCAGACTCGATCCCCATGTTTGCCCACCGTCCCTTGAATATTCTGCCGTCCAAGGCATGGGAAGTTTCGTGTCATTCGAATCGCCGAAAGCAAGATAGCTCGTCACGGCAACATCCTTTTTACCTCCACGATAGTCGAAACGCAGGTTTTCGGCCTGCAAGACGGACGTGGCGTCAATTCGCAAGGGTACCGTGCGACGGATGTTTCCGGCCAGAACCGTCATGTTGTATTCTTTCCCTACGGGATATGCCACAGGCCCCGTAACCGGAATTTCGGCCTTACCGCCCGTGACGGGGAGTTCCAGAATTCCGGTTGAAACATCAGCTCCGCTCAGGGAGTAGCCTACCCGTGCGGCCGCATCAGAAAGTTTTACACGGACTGTTTCCGCAATAGTACTCACTGGGACACGCGTTTCATTGCCTGCCTTGACGAGCACCACCGAGTCTAGGCCCAGCGTGGAACCGCCGATACTACCGTCGATTTGCTTGTCGCTCCAATCCTGTATCTCGATATCGACATCGGAGGTGTGCCGTGTAAGGGTCGCATTGATTTTGTATATTTTGTTGGCTTCGATCGGAAGCGGTTTTGCGAGATCCGGTTTCCCATCGGTTCCCGTTTCACACAGATTAAGCTCATATACTACCTGCGAATTGTTCACCAATGCATTTAATGTTAACTGCTGATACCGATACGGATCATCTTGCTTCGGATATACTCCCGAATACATTTCGTAGGCCTCATTCGACTTCGACGCAGGTCTCAGTGGAGTATAATCGGCCGCAGAGATCTGTCCGACAACGACCGGGGTAGCAGTTCTTGCATAAATTTCGAGCGTGCTTTCGGGGTCTGCGGCCAGAAGCGTGGACTGCAAGCCGATATATGACCAATCCATGCTAAGTATCTTAACGTCGCTGTTCGCCAGTTCAGGAGCCTTGCGTACCGCCAGATCTATCCGGGCATAACGGCGAACGAGGGGAACCAGAACCGACTGGTTCTGGTTTGCCGCCGTTACCTTCACCGTCTTTTTACCACTCATCAATCCGGCAAAAAAGCCTGAAGTCTGATAATCAAAGTCATTATACCTCATGACATTTATATTTCCGGAGCCGCCGATCCATGGCATGCAGAATTTCGCCAGCTCATCCTTCGTCGGACGGCGTAACGCATCCGCCGCAACGATCGATGACGATCGGGGTTTGTCCGTCGAAGCCAATTTATCCGGGACATTGGCTATGACATAAATATCCTTTTGTCCTCCATAAACCTTCCACGAACCGTGAATGCGCCCCGTCGCATCAGTCAGCGAACCGTCTGTCGCAGGCTGCACCCGTGTATTGTCCGGGTTCTCCAACCGTCCGTCGGAACCATAAATAAAGACATACAGGTTATGAATCGCTTTCTCATGCTCCTTGGCATTCGAATCCTCGCCTGCATAGGTGTCAAGAGTCAATCCTAACGAAATCGGCTCGCCGACCTTTTCCGGGCTGGTCACATCCTTGGTGCATCCAACAAGCAGCGACAAATAGAGAACCAATAGCCATTGTGTAATAAAACATTTATTCATATAACTCTCTGTTTTTTCTCGTATATTCCCATCAGATTTCAGGATCGACATCCCCGCCTGTCCAGCCCGGGATAGTCACTGTAACTCCCAGATCGGTAAACTCGAAAAGCAGCCGAACCGTAGCCTCGTTCCGGCCGTCCACGGAGATATTGTTGTCGATCATATATTTTTCGAGATTCACTGTGGCCTTTGCTGTATTATCCGGTGCGGGCTCACGAACAGTTACCGTAATATCGTTTTTGTCGGAAAAGCGCAGTACGGAGAAGCGTGCCGCTGCGACGTTTTGTTCCGAATCCCATGCCACCGTCGGGTAGTAGGTGGCCTCGAACGGCTGTGCAGGGGTCATCCCCATATCATATTGGGGCATCAGTCCGCCCATCTCGACAACCGGCCACGTCACCGGTTTGTCCTTGTGTCCGAAACCTTTTGTGTAAATTTCAATATTGATGTGCGCGCTCCTGTGCGGAATGTCTCCCGTTACCTTTATGGCGTTGTTACCCGGCTGTATAGCGGTCGCCGGCACCGTTATGTCTAATTCCCCGTAATAGAGATGGTCGTTGGTCGCAATGCGCTTCCGAGCTGTGTACCCGGGCGCATGTACGCGTCCCTGCGACAAGGCTCCGTTTACGAGAATTTCCGTATTGTTCGCGGCATTGGCCCACGATACGATTCTGTAGTTGCCTTCGGGCAGGTAAAGCTGTGTGCCTTCGAAAAGTCGCAAGTCGGCTTCGCCTACGGTTTTCGTCAGGATGTGCTGTCCGCTTGCGCTATCGAAAACATAAAGCGACACGCGACCGATCATTTTCCGAAACATCGTCGGATCGTCCGTATCGCCCCGGTAGCTGAACGTAAGATACGTGTTCACCTCCGGCGGACAGCCGCTCATGTCTTCCTTAATACAACCCGCCGATACGGCTGTAATGCCCAGAAGAGTACAGAGTATTTTCAATAGTTTCATCATGATTTGGTTTTTGCAAAAAGGAAGGAGTGAGGAGGGGCGTTCACCCCTCGCTCCTTCAGTAATTCGGATTTAGATTTCAGGTGTTATCGTCGTTTCGGTCCACGGAGCCACCGTAACGGCCACAATCAAGTCGATCTTCTCCTTTTCGGGTTTATCGGTAATCTCTTCAGGTTTGATTTCGATACCGCTGTCCGTGAGCCCCATCTTGTAGATTTTATGTGCTTCGATAGTCGAAACGGTAGCACCGCTTTCCTTGAATCCTTTTACGGTAATATATTTGCCCGTGAAAGTACCTTCCGTACCGTCTGCAAGTTTATAACCGTCTTCCAACTCACCACCCACTTTGTAGATAATGTGCGGAACCATATCGCCGGCAAATACCTGATAAGCGTAAACCTTCGTGCCGTCCTGCGAGGTTACGTCCGCACTTACGTTATCCGTAGCCCATGCCGGCTCATAGGAGTCCGTCCAACCGCCTTCTGCAACTTCTTGTTTGGTCGTTTTACCATATTCTTTGTAGAAATAGTTGACATACACGGCCTCGACGGTCAGCGATTTAAGACCCGTACCGGCTTTTACCGTGCCGATCTCGAAACGCGACACGAGCGATTTAAGTTCTACGGCAGCTTTTTTCAGGGTATGACCATCGGTAGGGGTCTCGTCCGTGAAGGTCGTCTGCTCGCCGTAGAGCGTCACCTGCTGTGCCGAAATGTAATCACCTGTGGCATTGCCCTTGGCATCCTCGGCGGCAACATTGGCCTGCGCCTTATTCTGGTCAGCTACCGCGATCGTATTGAGCGCCGCCGTAAGGGCAGTCATCGTTGCCGACTGCGGCAACGTAGCTGCACCTTTATTTACTACGACGATCACCTTTTTAGGCAGTACGATTTGCTCGAAGCGCTTTGATTTGGCTTTGATATCCTCATCAGTCCATGTGTAAGCTGTGGCATTGTCGCCCGCGTCGACCAAATAAACCGTCACGTCGCTGTAAAGAGGCGTAATCTGACCCGCTACCTGCGGAGTCTCCACGGCGTAGGTGTCGATCGCTCCCGGAAGAGCTACTTCGAAATTGGTTTTTACGGCTCCAGTAGGAGTTTTCCTTGCTTCTTCCTTGTTGCAGGATGCCAATGCCATCGTTGCCAAAGCAGCGATAAAAAGAGATTTCATTCTCATAATAAATAAAATTTAGTTTGTAAAAAGGTTGTATGGTATGAATACCGAATAGTTCCAACAGATTGTCAGTGTTTTTTCATCTCAGCTTCACGAATACGGTCGAGGTTTTCACGTATGCGGGCCAGTTCTTCGAGGTTTTCTTTCGCAGCCTCAAGCCCGGTCTGCGCTGCAACCACGAAACACTGTTCTGCCCGGTCGTAATCTGCATCACGCATCATGATAAGAACCCCTATGGCGTTGTCGTATTCTGGAATCTGCATACGATTTCTGATATTTTTCAGATAGCGGTCAGCACTTACATAATCTTTGCGTCCGAGGGCTGCGATTGCCGCATTGAGATTTGCCGTCGGGTCTTCGGGAAACATCCGCACTGCTGTTTCGAACAGATCGCTAAACTCCCTTGAGCCGGGCTCATAGGTATTCGCTACGAGAAACATCTCATTCAGGCTCAGGTTTTGAGGACGGGTCTTCACGATTTCTTTGGCTTCTTCAATATTGAACTGCCGGACATTGTAATCCGCCTTGAAAGTCACACGGCGCAACTTCGGGAAAAGTTCCTTCAGCATCCACCGGTAGGGTTCACCGCCTTTCAATGCCATCAGGCGGGCCTCCCGATTCTGCTCCACGGGAACATTCGCAATCAGCTCGAGCACCTCCTGCTTATAGCGCATGTCGGAATTTTCAACCAATGCAGCAAGTCCCTCCCAATCCTCGCCGCCGAAACGGGTGCTGTAGAACGATTCAGGATAGTCGAACTTAGTCATCAAATATTTCTTGAGAGCAACGGCCCGTCCTTCGGACAACTGCCTGTTACGGGCTATGGAACCCTCGGGCGAGGCATAGCCGCAGAGCGAAACTCCCGTCAGGGTCACGTCGCCGTCATCCCCGACACTGGCAAATGCAGCAAGGATCTTCTCCAATTCCGAAGCGTTGTTCCCAAAGTCTGGCTGCAGGTCGGTACGTCCCACTGCGAAATCGAGGAATGCTTCGCTGGTCACCGACACTGGTACGGAACCGGTTTCTCATCGGGGCATTTTCGGGCATGAGGGTGTCTGACTTTAGTCGCTTCAGCGAATCTAATATTGTCGATGGAATGATTATGATGCGTACGCGTAAGACGGATACCCCTATTGCCATTCCCCTTCATCCCGTGATACAAAGAATCCTCGAGAGCGATTTTGACCTGTCAAAAACGATTTCTGACCAGAAAATGAATGTCTATATCAAAGTGGTGGCGAAAATGGCAGGGACCGACGAAAAAGTGACAATTTGCAAACATCGAGGAGGAGAGGTGAAGGAGATCCGGATTGAGAAGTATGCTTTGATCTCTACCCATACTGCCCGGCGATCTTTCGCCACGCATCTTCAGCGTTCCAAGGTTCCGCTTTCTTCGATCTCGATGGCGTTAGGGCATAAAAAGGTTACAACAACGATGCGGTATCTGCGATTAGGGGTGGATGAGAATGCTGCTATACTTGCGGGAAGCTCCTTTTTTAAGGACTTTGAAGAGGGCGAGTAGCTCATTTATCCTACATTTTATCCTGCAAAAAAATAAAGGAGCTGATTATCAGCTCCTTTATCCACAGCTTGGTGCCCAGGACAAGACTCGAACTTGCACGAACGTAATTGTTCACTACCCCCTCAAAGTAGCGTGTCTACCAATTTCACCACCTGGGCATTGCACGTATCCTTTCGGATTTCGGGTGTGCAAATATAGGGCATAAATTTTAATCCGCCAAATTTTTTCTCCATGTAATATGGATTATTCTTCCGGCAGCGGCGTCGTGGCGACGCAAACCGCCGTGCTCTACCTGCCGCGGGGGCGGTGTCGATGTCTGCGCAGGTGCCTGTGCTTGGTGGTAAAAGCGGCGGAAGCGGTTGGGGCGGAGACCTTAGCGGGTTCATTTGCCAGGCCGATACGGTGGCGGAGTTGTGGCCGAGGTCGTGGCGGAACCGGAGGCAGGGCCATTTACAGACAGAGACGGCCGCAGGGCAGTTGCGACGACAGTGGAGGCCGGGGCATTCGCCCGGCAGAGACGGTGGCAGAGCTGCGGCAGGACTGTGGCGGCTGGCAGAGACGGTGGCGGGGAAGTGGTAGGGCATTGGCGGCGGGGTAGTGTCCTGAGCTGGGGCGGCATCGATGACAGAGGCGGAACCGCCGGGCGTGTGTTACGTGCGCCGGTGCCAGGTTAAGAAAAGAGGGGCTGTCTAACAAGTCCCGAAAATCGAAAATCACCCCTGTCAGAATAAACTCCGGCAGGGGTGAAATCGTTAAAATTGGACTTGTTAGACAGCCCCCTCGATTTAGGACGGTCTTCCGTTACTCCTCCGCAGCCGGCAGGAATACGATCATGCCGCTCGGGCGGTTCGATAAGTCGGGCAATGCGATGTCCGTTGCCGGAC
Source organism: Alistipes onderdonkii (assembly GCF_025145285.1). Lineage (NCBI taxonomy): Bacteria > Pseudomonadati > Bacteroidota > Bacteroidia > Bacteroidales > Rikenellaceae > Alistipes > Alistipes onderdonkii. Next base: position 1,341,170 of record NZ_CP102251.1, on the reverse strand, counting down.
GTACACCCGGCGCGGTGCTGCGCGTGCCCGATACGCTTGCCGATCTCTGCCCGGTGATCTGGCTCAGGGCCGCTGCCAGCATCGGCTCGCTCCGGTCGCCGTAATCCTTCAACTCCCCGTCCCATTCCTCGCACGCGGTGTCGACCGCCAGTCCGTTCTTGTCGACGGTCACCTGCTTGGCGTTGTAGCCCTGGAACGATATCGGGGCCAGTTCGTAGCTGTAATTGCCTACGGTGAATTTGCTGACCTCCATGCCGACGTTCTTGCCGTTGGTCTTTTCGCCGATGAGCTTCACCGTGAAGCCTTCCAACCCGCGCAGCGTATTGATGACGGCTTCGCTCGACGAGGCCGTGTTGCCCGTAACGAGCACGTACAGCCGGGTCATGTTCAGCGCGTAGTTCCGCAGGTCGACGCCGTAATAGTCGCCGTAATAGAATTCGTCGAAGAATTTTTTTGCCGCCGTGTCGTACTCCTTGCCGGTCTCCCTCGCCGTTTTTTCGACCGTGGCCATGCGGCTGTCGTTGTACCGGTAATATTCGTAGACCTTGCCCTGGCAGGCTGCGCCGGCGATGCAGGTGGAAAGCATGTTCGACGAGATGACGTGCCCGCCGCCGTTGTTGCGCAGGTCGAGCACCATGTCGGTAATGTTCCCGTCCTTGAGTTTCTTGACGGCCACGAGCAGTTCGTCGTCATAGGCCGCGTCGAAGCTGTCGTAGACCAGGTAGCCGATCCTATGCGCACCGGAGGTGATTACTTCGCTGTGGATTACCGGATTGGGGTATATTTCGCGTGCTGTGAGCGATACGGGCTGCGCGCCCTGCTTGTTTTCGGTGAGCTTGACCGTGCTTGCGCCTCCCGGGGCTATTAACGTGCCGTAGACCGAATTCAGGTTTGCGGCAGTGATGGCCGCGCCGTTGTACTGGGCGAAGAACGTGCCCCGCCGGAACCCTGCTTCCGATGCCGGGGAGTCCGGGTAGACCGACGTGACGACCAGCCCGTATTCTCCCGTAGGTTGGTTGTTGCCGTCCACAAACCTCACGCCCATCAGGCCCGCGATGCCGAAGCCGTACTCCTTCTTCTTTGCGACCTCGTGGTTGACCTCGGGCTTCGTCCCGTCGACGGCCTTTGTGAGGGGCGTCCGCAGCAGGTAGGAGTAAACCGAGTAGCTGCCGTTGCTCTGCCGTTTTTTGTCGAGGTCGTTGGTCGTCATCTCCAGCAGCGTGCGTTTCAGGAAATTGTCGCTGGAACTGATGTAATCCAGCGAGAGGTCGCGCGACATTTGCCGGTATTCGCCGTTCCACAGGTAGTAATACTCCAGGATCTTGTCTACCTGTTTGTTGAGCTCGGTGTCTGCGCCCGTGCCGCCGCTGCTGCTTCCGAGCTGGGTGATGGCGAACTGTGCCGCCCTCGCGTAGCCGCTCACCTGTACGGTGATGTTCGCGCTGCGCGTGCTGCCGGTCTCGTTGGCTTCGACGGTGATGTTGAGCTGCCGGTCGCTGCCCTTGTCGCCCGACGAGGTGAGTATCTTGCACCATTCCGGCTTGTCGCTCTGCGCCACCCAGTTGGCGGAGGCCTTGAACGTGTATTTCTTGGTCGTGCGGTCGGCGCCCACCGTCTCCGATGCTTTCCACGACGAGCCGGTTATGCCCGTCGTGTCGTTGTTCTTTGTGTCGTCATCGCCGCAGGATACTGCCGCCATGCCGAACAGGAGGACGGCGAACCATGTGTAAAGGATTGTTTTCATAGAGGCTGATTTTGTTATGCGGGCTAAATATAGTGTTTTTTTCGTGAACCGCTTCTATTTGCGGCGGCTGAAATCCATTTCGCCGAACAGGTATCCCGCCCCGCCGATGCGGTCGATGACGAACAGCACGTAGCGGACGTCTACGGCGATGTTGCGGCAGATCGTTTCGTCGAACGCCACGTCGCTCATCGTCGAGCGCCATGTGCGGTCGAAATTCAGCCCCACCAGTTCGCCCCGGCCGTTGATGATCGGCGAACCGGAGTTGCCGCCCGTCGTGTGGTTGGTGGCCAGGAAGCAGACGGGTACCGTCCTGCGGCCGTCGATCGTCGTCGCCCAGCGTCCGTAGTCCTTCGTGGCATAGAGCTCGCGCAGCGCCTGCGGGATGTCGTAGTCGTAAATCTCGGGGTTGTCCTTGGCGATGATGCCGTCGAGGGTGGTCTGCGGTTTGTGGTATTCGCCGTCGGCATATTCGTAGCCCCCGACATGGCCGTAGGCCACGCGCAGCGTGAGGTTGGCATCGGGGTAGAAGGCCCGCAGGGTGTCCCACTCGCGCAGCCCCTTGATGTAGGTCGTGTAGAGTTCGTTGAGGCGTCCGCTGTTGAGGTTGCGCAGCGACTTGGTGCCCAGCATCCAGTCGATGTGGCCGAGTATGCGTTCGGTGTCCTTGTGCAGGGCGTGCACCGCCGTGGTGTCGGCGCCCTCCCGCCACAGCGTGTCGAATACCTCGCCGGCGTAGGCTTCGGGCGACCCGCTGGCGGCGACGCCGGCCAGGAATGCCGGAATCTGGTACTGCACGGGGCAGCGGCGGGCATACTGGCCGAAAAGCCATTCGAAGAGTGCCCGTTCCGTCTGCTCGCGCCGTGCGAAGGCGGCTTCGGCACGCTCTTCGGGGGTGTAGCGCTCGGGCAGCGCGCCGAGCGTTTCGCGTGTGATCTCGCGGGCGAAATAGGCGTCCGCGATGCGGGCGTATTCGGCTTTGAGGTCGGCGACGACGCTGCGGTATTCGGGTTTGTCCTGCGCCCAGGCGGCGAATTCCTGCTCATAGGCGCGTTTCGAGGCCACGGTGCCCAGGCGGCCGATGCCCAGCGCCTCGCCCTGCCATTTCTTCCATGCGTTGGCGATCGAGGCGTGTTTGGCGGCGTAATGGATGCGCAGCGCCGGGTCGCTCTCCTGTGCCGCGGAGATGATGTCGAGGCGCCCCGTGCGGATGGCGATCTTGGCCGGGTCGGAGCGCTCGGCGATGTAAGCCACGGCGTCCGAGAGGATGTACTCCTGCGTATTGCCGGGGAAGCCGTAGATCATCGTGAAATCCCCCTCTTCGACCCCGGCGGTCGAGATGGTGAAATGCCGCTTGGGGCGGTAGGGAACATTCTCGGGCGAGTAGGCGGCGGGCTTGTTGTCCTTGCCGGCGTAGATGCGGAAGAGCGAGAAGTCGCCCGTGTGGCGGGGCCATATCCAGTTGTCGGTGTCGCCGCCGAACTTGCCGATCGACGAGGGCGGCGCGCCGACCAGGCGTACGTCGTCGAACTGCTCGTAGATGAACAGGAACTGCTGGTTGCCGTAGTACATCTGCTCGACCGAGGCCTTGTAGCCCTTGCCTTCGGCCTCGGCCCGGCGGATGATTTCGGCCTTCGTTTCGCCCGCAGCGATGCGGTCGGTGACCTCTTCCATGCGGACGAGGAAGCGTACGTTGAGCTCCTTGTTGGGCAGTTCCTCCCGGCGCGACATGGCCCAGAAGCCGTTGGTCAGGTAGTCGTGTTCGACGCTCGAATGCGCCTGTATGGCGTCGTAGCCGCAGTGGTGGTTGGTGAGCAGCAGCCCTTCGGACGAAATCAGTTCGCCCGTGCAGCCGCCGTTGAACAGCACCACGGCATCCTTCATCGAGGCTTTGTTGATCGAGTAGATGTCTTCGGCCGTGAGGCGGAATCCTTTGGCGCGCATGTCGTCGATGCGCTGCGAGATGAGGCTCGGGAGCCACATGCCCTCGTCGGCGGAGGCCGCCAGCGCGAGGAGCGTACAGAACAGGGTAAGTAGCGTGCGTTTCATTTATTTGAGGAATTTGTCGAGTTCGGTGTATACTTTCTGGATCGGGAGCCCCATCACGTTGTAGAACGAGCCGTTGATCTTTTCGATGGCGGCGTAGCCGATCCACTCCTGGATGCCGTACGAGCCGGCCTTGTCGTAGGGACGGCAGGCGTCGAGGTAATAGGCGATCTCCTCGTCCGCGAGCGGGCGGAACCACACGCTGCTCTTGGCGGCGAAGGTGTGCGTCCGCCCGGGGGTGCGCAGCGTGACGCCCGAGACCACCGTGTGCCGGCGCCCCGAGAGGCGGCGGAGCATCTGCGCGGCCTCTTCGCGGCCGAGGGGCTTGCCGAGCACCTCGCCGTCGGAGACCACCACCGTGTCGGCCGTCAGCAGGATTTCATTCGGGGCCAGCGCCGCCGGGTAGGCTTCGCTTTTGAGCCGCGAGAGGTAGAGCGGCACCTCTTCGCCGGGCATGCCGGCGGGGTAGACCTCCTCGCATTCGTATTTGGGGGCGAGTTCGTACGGGAGCCCGCAGCCCGTCATCAGTTCCCGTCGGCGCGGCGACTGCGATGCCAGCAGCAGGCGGTAAGGCTTGAGTTTGTCTTTGAGCAACATGGTTATAGCGTGTTTTTAGTTTTCATGTGTCTTCGTTCCCGTTCCGCCCCGGGTCAGCGGATGTCGAAGTTGAGCAGTTCGCGGCCTTCGAGCACGGCGCGCAGGTTGTCGCCCGGGCGTACGGGCCCCACGCCGGCCGGCGTGCCCGTGTAGAGCAGGTCGCCCATGCGCAGCGTCATGTACTGCGACACCGAGGCGATGATCCGGTCGACAGAGAAGAGCATCCCGGATGTGTCGCCCCGCTGGCGCGTCTGCCCGTTTACCTCCAGCGTGAAGTGCAGGGACTGCACGTCGCCGCCCAGCTCCTGCAAAGGTACGAATCGGGGCGAGAGGGCCGCCGAGCGGTCGAACGCCTTGCAGCGCTCCCACGGCAGCCCCTCGGCGATGGCCTGCCGTTGCAGGTCGCGGGCCGTGAAGTCGATGCCCAGTCCCACCTGGTCGTAATAGCGGTGCGCGAAACGTTCGGCGATGCCCTTGCCTACGCGGTTGATGCGTACGACCAGCTCGCATTCGTAGTGTACCTCCTGCGAGAAGGCGGGGATGTAGAACGGGTCGTTGTTGCGCAGCAGCGCCGTGTCGGGCTTGAGGAACCAGGTAGGCTCCGGCGGGCACGGCGTGCCGCCGCCGACTTGGCGGTCGAGCTCCTCGGCGTGTGCGGCGTAGTTGCGTGCTATGCAGATGATTTTCATGGCGTTGTCTTTCGTTATTTTCAGTTGTGGTCGTACCGTTGTGCCCGAACGAGCATCCAAACGACGTAAGGCAGCAGGTAAATTACGTAAATCACTGCCAGCGTGTCCGTCTGGTCGGTTAGTTCCAGGACGACCGTAAATAGGATCCATAAAGCTCCCATAATCACGAGGTGGCGCCGCATGAACGAAGACAAGCCCCCGATGTCGACGTTTTTCTTCTTTGCGGGCGGCATGGTGTTGTAGCCCGCGATCAGCATCGGGAACCGCTTTACCAGCAGGCCGACGACGATCAGCAGTACGCCGCCGAGCAGGAGTATCGTGAAATCGTCCATAACTTTTGGTTATTTCGTTTCCGGTGCGCGCAATTCCGCGACCATCCGGGCGGCGAAACGGTCGCTGGCGCCCGGGCCCCCGATAACCGTACGTAATTCGGCGAAGTCGGCGAGCATCCGTCCGCGTTTCTCCCCGCCCGCGACGATCGCCCGCAGCTCGCGTTCGGCGCGCGTGGTGTCGAGGTCGGACTGAATGACCTCGGCGACCGCCTCGCGCCCGAGGTTGAGGTTCACGAGCGACACCCAGGGTACTTTCAGTACATAGGGCCGGAGCCTGACCTGGAACCAGAGCGTGCGGTAGACCACCACTTCGGGGATGCCGAGCAGCGCCGTTTCGAGCGTTGCCGTCCCGGACGTTACCACGGCGGCTTCGGCCGCGGCGAGCGTCTCGTAGGTCTGGTCGCAGACGTAACGGATGCCGCTGCCGGCCATATACTGTTCGTAGAGCGCGCGGTCGAGCCATGCTACGCCCGCCACGACGAACTGGTGCTCCGGGAATTTGCGCGACAGGTCGGCCATCAGCGGCAGGTTGTCGCGGATCTCGCCCCGGCGGCTGCCGGCCAGCAGGGCGATGATCGGCCTGCGGTCGAGCCCGTGCCGGCGGCGGAACTCGTCGGGCGAGGGGAGCGAGGTGCGCCGGGCCTCGATGGCGTCTACGAGCGGGTTGCCTTCGAAAATCGGTTCGACGCCGTGCCTGGGGAAGTAGCCGCATTCGAAGGGGAAGATGACGAACAGCCTGTCGACATAGCGGCGGATGGCCTTCACGCGCCACTCGCGCCATGCCCAGACCTTCGGGGCGATGTAATAGAAGGTGCGGATGCCGTGCTCTTTGGCCCAGCGCGCCATCTTTATGTTGAAGCCGGGGTAGTCGACCAGGATCAGCACGTCGGGGGCGAATGCCGCGACGTCGGCCCGGCATTCGCGCATCTGCCGTTTGATCGTCCGCAGGTTTTTCAGCACCTGCACGATGCCGAAGAATGAGGTTTCGCGGTAGTGCTTGGCCAGGTTCGCCTCGCCGCCCGCCGCGGCCATCAGGTCGCCGCCCCAGAAGCGCAGCCGTGCTTCGGGATCGGCTTTGAGGAGTCCTTTTATCAGATTCGAGCCGTGCAGGTCGCCCGAGGGCTCGCCGGCGATGAGGTAGTATTTCATTGCGTTGCGTTTAGCGGTAGGGTTTGTAATTCAGCGGGGGTATCCAGGAATCCGAGCAGGGTGTCGCACTGCGGGATGCCGTAGCCCGTTTCGAGGTCGGGCGCTGCGCTGCGGGTGCCCGAAGCGTGCAGCAGGCGGATCAGCTCGCGGCGTTTCATCGGCCTGTACCCCATGAGGGCGGCACACAGCCCCGTGACCACGGGCGTCGAGAACGACGTGCCGTTCGGGGAGTCGTACACCACCAGGTCAGGCTTGACGGGGTGCGGGTAGTAGCCGGTGCCGCTCTTGCCCGAACGCCCCGTGCCTTCGGAGTCGGCCGCGCCGACCGTGACGGCCTCGGCGACATCCCCGGGGAACGAGATGTGGCGCCATTTGTTTTTCCCCTCGTTGCCGGCGCTTTGTACGACGACCATGCGCGGGTGTGCATCGAGCAGGCTGTCGAGAAAACGCGAGCAGAGCGCCGTGCGGCCGTCGAGCATCTGCGGCGTATAGCCGTCGAAATCGTCGAATACGGTATAGCCCAGCGAGATGTTGACCACGTCGACCTGCCGCTGTGCGAGCCAGGCCAGGGCCCGGCACAGGCGGCGTTCGTCCTCGCGCGGCTCGCCGTGCTCGAGGTCGGATTTCACCAGGTAGTAGTCGGCTTTGCAGGCCAGCCCCAGCAGGGTGTCGTTGGAGAAGCCCCCGATGTTCCGTGTGACCCGGGTGCCGTGGTCGCAGTCGTCGCGGAAGAATCCCGTCGTGTCGCCGTCCGTCAGGTCGAGGTAGTCCGCGACCCGGAGACGGCGCGTGAAGCGGTCGTCGCGCAGCCCGCCGAAACCGGCGTCGACCACCCCGATGCGGATGCCCTCGCCCCGGGGTGTGAGCGAATCGAACCGCGGCCCCATCATCTGCCCGATGGCATGCGAATAGGTGTGTGCGTAGCAGGAAGTATAGCTGCGCCTGACCTCCCGTACGAGGTCGTAGATGCCGTAGGCGGCGAGCAGCAGGACGGCACCCCAGACGATGAGCGAAGTCTTCCGTTTCATGGCATTCGCTTATTCGCCCAGCAGGTCGGGCCGCAGCTGCCGGGTGCGTTCGAGGGACTGTTCGTCCTGCCACCGGGCGATCTGGGCGAAGTTGCCCGAGAGCAGCACGTCGGGAACCCTCCAGCCGCGGAACTCGGCCGGGCGCGTGTAGACCGGCGGCGCCAGCAGGTTGTCCTGGAACGAGTCGGTGAGCGCCGAGGCTTCGTCGCCGATGGCGCCCGGGATGATCCGCACGACCGAGTCGGCGATGATGCAGGCCGCCAGTTCGCCGCCCGTGAGCACGTAGTCGCCGATCGAGATTTCGCGCGTGACGAGGTGTTCGCGGATGCGGTGGTCGATGCCCTTGTAGTGGCCGCAGAGGATGATGATGTTTTCGAGCGTCGAGAGGCGGTTGGCCTCGTGCTGGTCGTAGCGTATGCCGTCGGGCGAGGTGTAGATGATCTCGTCGTAGTGTCTCTCGGACTGGAGTTTCTCGACCAGCTCGAAAACCGGTTCGCACTTCAGAACCATGCCCGCCTCGCCGCCGAAGGGGTAGTCGTCGGTGGTCTTGCGGCGGTCGTGGGCGTAGTCGTGGAGGTTGTGGACGACGATCCGGACGAGCCCCTTCTCCTGCGCACGGTGCAGGATCGACTCGTTGAGGGGCGAGGTCAGCAGTTCGGGTACGACGGTGAGGATGTCAATGCGCATGTCTGAATATGATGTCTTTGGTCGTGTCGGGTGTAAGGGGTATTTCGCGGCCCCGGTCGAGGGTGAAGCCCGCGTAGCCGAGCGTCGTGAAGAGCGCGACGATCTGCGGGCGGTTTTCACCGCCGGTCTCGATCAGCACCGTGGGGCGGAAGCGTTCGAGCAGCGGGCGCAGTTCGTTCATCACCACGACCTCGTACCCCTCGATGTCGCACTTGATGAAATCGAGGCGTTCCAGGCCGGCGAAGAGTTCGCTGCCCCGGCGCATCCGGGCCGGGAACTCCGCGGCGGCGGATGTGCCGCCGTCGTTCACGAAGTTCTGCCCCGTGCCGAAGTAGCCCGTCGCGCGCGCCGAATCGTTGGCCATCGTAACGGCCTTGTCCTCGGTGCCGAGGGCGTAGGGGAGGATCTCGACGTTGCGACAGCGGCGCAGGTTGCGGCGCAGCACGGAGAGGATCGGCGGCACGGGCTCCACGGCGTAGACCCTGCCCGCGCCGCCCGCCTGGCGGGAGAGCGTGCGGGCGTAGTAGCCGAGGTTGGCGCCGATGTCGATGGCCGTGTCGCCCGCGTGCACGAGCTGCGGCAGGTGGTAGACGTATTCCGTGGCAGGGGCGTAGCGCCCGATGCCGAGCCGCTGCCAGAGGAAGAACATGCGGCTCACGGCGCGCAGGTATCCTTCGAGCGGCAGGGTTTTATAGAGGATTTTATGGAGCAGTGTCTTCACGTTTCGCGTTTTTACCGGTGCGGGAGGCGCGGGGCGGGCCGGGGCTGCCCTGCGGGGCAGGGCGGGCGGGGCGTAACCCGCGGCGGAGGGGTGCGGCCGCCGTCGCGGCCTCAGTTCCTGTAGTTCACCTCCTGGTTGAGCACCTCGACGATGAAGGGGTTGTAGAGCACTTCGTGGCCGATGGTCGACTCGGGCCCGTGGCCGGGGTAGACGTGCACTTCGTCGCCCAGCGGGAGCAGGGTGTCGAGGATCGAGCGCATGATCCACGAATAGTCGCCTCCGGGCAGGTCGGTGCGCCCGATCGACTCGCGGAAGAGCGTGTCGCCCGTGAAGAGCGACTTGGATTCCGGTTCGTAGAGCGCGACATGGCCGGGCGTATGGCCGGGCGTGCGGAGCACGCGCAGGACGGTGTGCCCGAAACGGATTTCGGGCGTCGTGTCGAGGTCGGTGTCCACCGAGGGCATCTCGCCGACGGGCACGCCGAAGATGCTGCCGCTCGTCGAGGCGTTGTCCAGCAGGAAGGCGTCCTTGAGCGACATGGCGAACGGGATGCCGTAGCGTTTTTTGAGGTGGGCGACGCCCAGCGTGTGGTCGAAGTGGCCGTGGGTGTTGGCCGCCAGGACGGGCCGGAGTCCGTGTTCGGCGATGAAATTGTCGAGCGCGGCGTCCTCGCGCGGGTTGCTGTTGCCGGCGTCGATGACGACGGCTTCGAGCGTGTCGTCCCAGACGACATAGGTGTTTTCCTGGATAGGATTGAATTGAAGGCAGGCTATTTTCATGGTGCTGGCGTTTTTTTGCGGTTCCTGTTTCCGGAAAGACAGTGCGGGCCGGATGCCGGCTGTCTGCCTGTCTGGGCGGAGTATATTTCCTGCAAATATAGTGCTTTTTGCCGGATTTTACCTATCTTTATGACCCGAATAAACTCTCTTGGATGAAACGATTGGTTACTTTGTTCTTCGTGCTGGCCGTGTGCGGCACGGGGGCGGTGGCGCAGGAAGGCGCCTATAAGACGGTGAAGGATATTGCCTACCGCGATGCCGCGGGCGATGGGAACATCGACACGATGTGCCGGCTGGATATTTATTATCCGGTCGGGAAAACCGGCTTTTCGACCGTGGTGTGGTACCACGGCGGCGGGCTGACGGGCGGACGGCGCGAGATCCCCGAGGCATTGAAAGACAAGGGCCTGGCCGTGGTGGGCGTGGAGTACCGCCTCTCGCCGACGGTGAAGGTCGCCGACTGTGTCGACGATGCGGCCGCAGCGGCGGCATGGGTGGTGAAGCACATCGCCTCGTACGGCGGCGACCCCGGGCGGGTGTTCGTGGCCGGGCATTCGGCAGGGGGTTACCTCACGTCGATGATCGGGCTGGACAAGCGCTGGCTGGAGCCTTACGGCATCGACCCCGATACGGCGTTTGTGGCGCTGATCCCCTACAGCGGGCAGGTGGTGACGCATTTCGAACGGCGCCGTGAACTGGGGCTGCCCGATACGCAGCCGCTGGTGGACGACATGGCGCCGCTGAGCTACGTGCGCCCCGACTGCCGCCCGATGCTGATCCTTTCGGGCGACCGCGAGCGGGAGATGCTGGGGCGCTACGAGGAGAACGCCTACTTCTGGCGCATGATGCGCGTGGCGGGGCATCCCGACGTGCGGATCTGCGAGTTCGACGGCTTCGACCACGGCAACATGCCGCAGGCCGGGCATTTCGTCGCGGTGCGTTATATCCGGGAAATGGAGCGGAGAATGGATCGGTAGTTGCGGGGAGGACGGGCATGAAAATGAACAGACATACGCTTTGCATGGCCGCGGCAGCCTTGCTCGCCGCATTCGCGCTCACGGGGTGTTCGTTGCTGAAGGTGGCCGTGGCGACGGGGGATCCGCTGTCGAAGGAGGAGATGAATATCCGCACCATGACGCGCGGTTTCTATTACGACATGGCCTCGGAGGTGTCGCGTACGGCCGACTCGATCGCCGCCGCGGCGCCCGACATCGCGACGCGTGCGGCGGCCGTGAGGTGGAAGATACGTGCCACACGGGCCGGGGTTTCGGCCGCCATGCAGGGTATTCCCGACGTGGCGCTGGCCGACATGTGGATACTCTGCCGGCGCATGGACGAGCGTTTTGCGGCTGCGCCCGACTCACTGCTGTTCGGGGCGCAGAGCGACCTGGCACGCGATGCCGCCGCACGGCTCGACCGCCGGGCGGCACGGTTGGCGCGGCAGGTGCTGGCGGCCGACCGCTACGGCCTGATGGAACGGTTCGTGGCGGATTATGTACGCGAGAACCCCGCCGACGGGGAGATGGAGGGTTCGAATACGACCCTCGCATGGATCGAATTCCTGCGTGCGAACGGCATCGAGCATGCCTATGCCACGGGGTCGATCGCCGAGGTGCTCTCCGACGTCAACGACCGCGTGAGCGGCCAGACGCAGCAGCTGGCCAACAGCGTCGGCTGGTCGAAGGATCTGATCGCGATGCAGTTGCAGCAGGACAGTATGCGCATGGAGGTGGGGGCCCGCCTCGACTCGCTGGAACGCAATTTCACCCGGATCGTGGTCGTCGCGGAGCACCTGCCCGAAATTTCGGACAAGGTGCTGGAGGAGCTCAACGAGCAGGTCACACAACTGATATATACGATGAATTACAGCCTCGACAATGCCTTCGCCAACTTCGACCGCCAGCGCGACGAGCTGCAGCGGTATGTGACCGCCGAGCGGCAGGCGTTGGTCGACCAGCTGCGCGAGTCGGCCGACGGCGTGGTGCAGAGGACACTCGACGCCGTGCCGGGACTGGTCGGCAAAGTGCTGCTGTATGTGGTGCTGGCGCTCGTGGTGCTCGTCGGCGGGCCGTTCGCCCTGGGGTTCTGGCTGGGCGGCGTGCGCGAGCGGGCACGCAGGAAGAGGGAAAAGAGCGCGTGACGGCGTGTTTCCCGCGCTGGATTGCTTATCTCTGCGGCAAAAGGATTTCGGCTCAGGCAGGCGGCACACGGGCATATTGCAGGCAGAGCTTGCATCTGCACCCGGCTTGCACTATCTTTGCCTCAAAAGGAATTTCGGCTCAGACAGGCGGCGCCTCGGCATATTGCAAGCAGAGCTTGCATCTGCGCTCGGCTTGCACTATCTTTGCCTCAAAAGGAATTTCGGCTTAGACAGGCGGCGCCTCGGCATATTGCAAGCAGAGCTTGCATCTGCGCTCGGCTTGCACTATCTTTGCCTCAAAAGGAATTTCGGCTTAGACAGGCGGCGCCTCGGCATATTGCAAGCAGAGCTTGCATCTGCGCTCGGCTTGCACTATCTTTGCCTCAAAAGGAATTTCGGCTTAGACAGGCGGCGCCTCGGCATATTGCAAGCAGAGCTTGCATCTGCGCTCGGCTTGCACTATCTTTGCCTCAAAAGGAATTTCGGCTCAGACAGGCGGCGCCTCGGCATATTGCAAGCAGAGCTTGCATCTGCGCTCGGCTTGCACTATCTTTGCGGCAAAATCAGGATTATGGCACGAAAAAAAGCAAATTACCCCCTGATCGAGGGGCTCGAAATAACGACGCTCGCCGCCGAAGGCAAGGCGATGGGACGCTGGAACGACGTGGTGGTGTTCGTGCCGCTGACCGTGCCGGGCGACGTGGTGGATGTGCAGATACGCTCCAAACGCCGCCGGTTCATGGAGGGGTTCGTCGTCCGCTATGTGAAGAAATCGCCCCTGCGCGCCGAGGCCTTCTGTGAGCATTTCGGCGTCTGCGGCGGCTGCAAGTGGCAGAACCTTCCCTACGAGGAGCAGCTGCGCTTCAAAACCGGGCAGGTGCACGACCAGCTGGCCCGCATCGGCAAGATCGCCCTGCCCGAAATCGCCCCGTGCCTGGGGTCGGCCCGGACGCAGTTCTACCGCAACAAACTCGAGTTCACCTTCGCCGACCGCCGCTGGCTGACGCGCGAGGAGGTCGAGGGCGGTGCGGATATCGGCGCCGCGCCCGCGCTGGGGTTCCATATCCCCGGCATGTTCGACAAGGTGCTCGACATCCGCAAATGCTGGCTGCAGCCCGACCCGTCGAACGACATCCGGATGGAGACCAAACGTTTCTGCGTCGAGAACGGCTATACGTTCCACAATGCCCGCGAGCATACGGGGCTGATGCGCAACATGATCGTCCGCACGGCCTCGACGGGCGAAGTGATGGTGACCGTGGTCTTCGGCGCGGACGACTGCGAACGGATCGCGGCGCTGCTCGACCATCTGGCGGCCGCATTCCCGCAGATCACCTCGCTGTGCTACGTCGTCAATACGAAGCTCAACGATTCGGTGGGCGACCTCGACCCGGTGTGCTACAAAGGCAAAGACCATATCGTCGAGGAGATGGAGGGGCTGCGTTTCAAGGTGGGCCCCAAGTCGTTCTACCAGACCAATTCCGAACAGGCCTACGAGCTCTACAAGGTGGCGCGCGAGTTCGCAGACCTGAAACCCGAAGACGTGCTCTACGACCTTTATACCGGTACGGGCACCATCGCCAATTTCTGCGCCGCGCACTGCCGCCGCGTGGTGGGCATCGAGTATGTGCCCGAGGCGATCGCCGACGCGAAAATCAATTCCGAAATCAACGGCATCGGCAATACGGTCTTTTATGCGGGCGACATGAAGCAGGTGCTCAGCGACGAATTCGTGGCTGCCAACGGCCGCCCCGACGTCATTATCCTCGACCCGCCGCGGGCGGGCGTCGACGAACCGGTCATCGGGGTGATCCTGCGTGCCGCGCCCGAGAGGATCGTCTATGTGAGCTGCAACCCGGCTACGCAGGCGCGCGACCTGGCGCTGCTCGACGCCGATTATCGCGTCGAGGCCGTGCAGCCCGTGGACATGTTCCCCCATACGCACCATGTCGAGAACGTGGTGAAGCTGGTGAGGCGGTGACACGAAAGTCGCTTCCGGGGCCTTTTTTGTCCGGGCGGAGAAACCGAAATGGCAATAAAAGCAGGCGTGCGGCGTTTTTATCAATGCCGCGCAGGGAGCCGCGTCCGGAAAAACAGACCGGGGCGATGCAGTATCCTGCGGTTTTGGCGTTTTATTTGTAAGACAGTTACCTAAAAAACGGAAAACATGAAAAAACTGATTTTAATTGCGGCGGTGGCGCTGATGGCACTTCCCGCGGCGGCACAGGTGCAGGAGGCATTCCCCAGCTATATTCAGGTCAACGGGCGCGCCGAGAAGGAGATCACGCCCGACGAGTTCTACCTCTCGGTCATCATCAACGAACGCGACTCGAAAGGCAAGATTTCGGTCGAGAGCCAGCAGCGCGACATGATCGCGGCGCTCAAGCGGCTCGGCGTGAACGTCGAGAAGCAGCTCAAGGTGGCAAACCTGTCGAGCGAGTTCTTCAAGAAGAAGACTTCGGTGGCGACGGCCAAATACCAGTTGCAGCTGGGGTCGGCGGCCGAGGTCTCGAAGGTGTGGCAGGCGTTGGACAACCTGGGGATTTCGAACGTCTCGATCCTGAAGGTGTCGCATTCGAAGATCGACCAATACAAGGAACAGGTGCGCGTGGAGGCCATGCAGAACGCCAAGCAGAGCGCGCAGACGCTGGCCCAGGCCATCGGGCAGAATGTCGGCAAATGCTTCTACATCTACGATTCGAACAACAATGTGATGCCGGTCTTTTACGACAACATGGCCGTGATGCGCAGCGCCAAGGCGGCCGGTATGGCCGAGGACGCCGCAGCGGACGAGCCGCTCGACTTCAAGACGATCAAGCTGCAGTACAACGTCCAGGCGAAATTCGTGCTGGAATAGCCGTCCGGCAGCGTATGTCGAAGAGGGTGTCCCGAGGGGCATCCTCTTCGTCGTCCCCGGAGGTGCGCTTCGCGGCGGGAAAAACGCCCCGGTTGTTGGACGGTAGCGAAATTTATATTACCTTTGTTTACTTTGCCCCTAAAAACAGGAGGAGTTATGGAAAAGCAGTTCTGTTTCAACTATGAGCATTATGCGGCCCTCGAAGGGCTCCCGGATGCCGACCGCAAACTGGTCGCGGAGGCCCAGCGGGCCACGGCGAACGCCCACGCGCCCTATTCGCATTTCCAGGTCGGGGCGGCGGCGCGCCTGCGCAGCGGGAAGATCCTCTACGGAAGCAATTTCGAGAGCGAGGTGTATCCGGCCGGACTTTGCGCCGAACGTTCGCTGATGTTCTACGCGCAGGCCAATTATGCCGACGACCCGATCGAGACGCTGGCCATCGCTTCGAATCCCTCCGCGCGCGAGTGCTACCCCTGCGGCCAGTGCCGGCAGGTGATGGTCGATGTCGAACGCCGCCAGGGCTCGCCCATGCGGGTCATCATGAGCGGAAACGGTACGGCCACCGTCGTGGATACGGCGGCACGGCTGCTGCCCTTCACGTTCGTGCTGTGACCGGGAACCGTCAGACTCAATACCCCGAACATGTTTACACCGGAAGATATTCTCTACGAAGACAACCACCTGCTGGTGGTCAACAAACACTGCGGAGACTTGGTGCAGCCCGACCCGTCGGGCGGGAGTGCCCTCGAAGACCAGATCAAAGCCTTTATCAAACGCCGCGATGCGAAGCCCGGCGAGGTGTTCCTCGGCGTGGTGCACCGGATCGACCGTCCGGTGAGCGGCGCGGTGCTCTTCGCCAAGACCTCGAAGGCCCTCACGCGGCTCAACGAGATGATCCGCGAAGGACGCATCCGTAAGATATACTGGGCGCTGACCGAGCAGGCCCCCGATCCGCTGAGCGGCGAATTGTGCCACTACATCCTGCGTGACGGACGTGCCAACCGTTCGCGCGCCTGCGATGCGCCGAAGGCCGACGCCAAGCAGGCGCGGCTGCGCTATGCGACGCTGGGCGCGGGGACGCACTATACGCTCGTGGAGGTGGAGCTGCTGACGGGGCGCCACCACCAGATACGCGCCCAGCTGTCGAAGATCGGGTGCCCGATCCGCGGCGACTTGAAATACGGCGCGCGGCGTTCGCTGCCCGGGGGCGGCATCTCGCTCCACTCGCGGAGCGTCGAATTCGAGCATCCCGTGCGCCATGAGCCCGTGGCGGTCACGGCGCCCGTGCCTGCGGACGACAACCTGTGGGCCTATTTTGAAAACCGTTGATTGCCTGGGGGTATGCGCATACTGATACAACGTGTGAAGAGCGCTTCCGTCACGATCGGCGGCCAGTTGCGGTCGCAGATCGGGGCAGGGCTGCTGGTGCTGCTCGGCGTGGGCGCGGACGATACGGACGAGGATGTCGAATACCTGGCGGGCAAGCTCGTCCGCCTGCGGATCTTCGACGACGCACAGGGGGTGATGAACCTCGATGTGAGGCAGGTCGGCGGCCTGGTGCTGGTCGTGAGCCAGTTCACCCTGCTGGCCTCGACGCGCAAGGGCAACCGCCCGTCCTATATCAAGGCGGCGCCCGAGGCGGTTTCGCGCCCGATGTACGGACGTTTCACGGCACGTGTGGCGGAGCTCCTGGGGCGGGAGGTGATGACGGGAGAATTCGGCGCCGACATGCAGGTGGCGCTGGTGAACGACGGCCCGGTGACCATCTGGGTCGATTCGAAAATGAGGGATTGTTAACCGAAAAATAGCATGAAGAGATTTTTAGTAGTCCTGTTTGCCGGGGTGGCGGCGGTTTTGGCCTCCTGCAACGACGAAGAGACAGGAAAGGAGAACAAATGGTTCTACGCACCCGAGGCCGAGGTTTCGGGGACGACCGTGGAGGTGTCGTGCCGGACGAAATTCGGCGACGGCGTGCTTTCCTCGGCGCAGGCGGGATTCGCCTATGCGCCGATCCGCTCCGACGATACGGGGAGTTTCACGGAGACGACCGACGTGACGGTCGACGGGCAGGTGATGTCCTGCCGCCTGACGGGGCTCGATGCCGAGACGTCGTACCTGATCTACGCCTATGTGGACATGGGGAGCGGAGGCCGGATGCAGAGCAAGCCGGTCGTCGTCAAAACGGGGGAGAACCCGGTGCTGCCGGACGACCCGAGGTTCGGGGTGCCGGAGTGTTCGCAGGTGACGGCCTCTTCGGCGACTGTCTCCTGCACGTTCGAATATACGGGCGGCAAGGAGGTGTCCGAGGCTTATTTCCTCTACGGGACGACCTCGGACGACGGGCAGCGCGTGGCGGTCGCGACCGAACTCGGCGCCAAGAGCGCCCGGCTTACGGGCCTGAGCGCTTCGACGGAGTACAAATTCCGGCTGTGCGTCGTGGTCGGCGGAACGACCTTCGGAAGCACCGTCGGGACATTCGCCACATCCGCGGCCGGCGGCGGGGACGGCAGGACGAAATACGCGGGCTGGGCGGAGCTGCCGGTCGAGGCGGACAACGGCGATTATCATTATGCCTACCATATTTGCCCCGATTTTAAAGTCGACGGGCATGAGGCCCGGAACTTTACGGTATGTTACAGTGCCGAGCACCACAGTCCGGTATGGGTGGCGGCTCCTGTCCATAATTGTTATGTCGGCAGTTCGGGCAACCGCAATTACGGCCCCGATCCGGTTATCCCGTCCTCTATCCAGCCTTCGGGCTCGAAGGCTTCGATGGGCTCGCCCTACAACCGCGGGCATATGCTGGGCAACTACGAGCGTTCGCGGACGAGCGGCATGAACAAGCAGGTGTCGTATTACACCAATATCGCGGCGCAGCACGGCTCGACGTTCAACACCGGCGACGGTGCGTGGAACAACCTCGAGGACAAGATCGACGACTACTGGTGTGCCGATACGCTCTATGTGGTGGTCGGAGCTTATTATGACAAGTGGACGGATTCCTACGGGAACAGCGCCCCGCAGCGCAGCACGAGTTTCGGGAACATCACCACCGATGTGCCGACGATGTTCTATACGCTTTGCCTGCGCACCAAGAAGGGGAATACGAATAAATCCGTGCTGAACTGTGCCGCCGACGAATTGCAGTGTGCGGCTTTCGTGATGAGCCATGCCATGGGGAAAGGGCACGACCCGCAGGCCGGGGACATGCGGTCGGTGAAGGAGATCGAAGAGCTTACCGGGTTTACCTTCTTCGCCAACGTGCCCAATGCGCCGAAGGATACCTATAACGCTTCCGACTGGGGGTTGTAGGCATGTATGCGTGGGGCGACCACAGGCGGTTCAACTCCTATTCGGGGTATTTCCGCCGCACGTTCGGCGGGCGGGTGCAGAAAATCTCGGTCGATGCCGGGTTCACGTGTCCCAACCGCGACGGGAAGATAGGCGAGGGAGGATGTACGTTCTGTAACAACGGGGCGTTCACTCCCTCGTACTGCATACCGGCCAAAAGCATCGGACGGCAGATCGCCGAGGGGATCGAATTCCACGGCAGGCGCTACCGTGCGGCGTCGCGCTACCTGGTTTATTTCCAGTCTTTTTCGAATACATACGCCCCGCTCGAAAGGCTCAGGGCGCTCTACGGCGAGGCCCTCGCATATCCCGGCGTGGCGGGTATCGTCATCGGGACGCGCCCCGACTGCGTGGACGCCGAGAAGCTCGATTATCTGGCGGAGATAGCGCGCGACCGTTACGTGGCGGTCGAATTCGGCATCGAATCGACCTGCGACGAGACGCTGCGCGCCGTGAACCGCGGCCACGACTTCGCCTGCGCGCGCAGGGCCGTGGAGATGGCCGCCGAAAGGGGGTTGCACGTGGGGGCGCATTTCATCCTCGGGCTGCCGGGCGAGACCGACGAAATGCTGTTGGAACAGGTCGCAACGATCAATTCACTGCCGCTCACGACGGTGAAATTCCACCAGCTGCAGGTTTTCCGCGGCACGCCGATGGCCGCCCAGTACGATGCCGACCCCCGCAGGTTCCGTTTCTGGGAGGTCGGCCAGTACATCGACCTGTTCGTCGAGATACTGCGGCGGCTGAGGCCCGACCTGGTCGTCGAACGCTTTGCCAGCGAGGCGCCGCCCCGCTACCATTACGGCCGCAACTGGGGATTGATCCGCAACGAAACCCTGCTGGCGATGCTCGAAAAAAGATTGGAGGAGCGCGGTGCATACCAAGGCGAAATTTTTATACCTTTGTGCTCGAATCACTAATACCCGTCGCTATGAAACCCATCACTATGGAGCAGGTGCTGAAAACCTTCAAGGAGTACTTCCTGATGACGGTCGGCATGATGCTGTACTCTTTTGCATGGATCGGATGCATCATGCCCGCCGACGGTACCGGAGGCGGTGCCACGGGCCTTTCGCGCGTGCTGTGCCATGCCGTGGAACATTGGGCCGGCATAAGTATCCAGATCGGTACGATGGCTTTCTTGATCAACGGCGTGCTGCTGCTCGTGGCGGGGTTCATCATCGGATGGAACTTCGGCGTGAAGACCGTGTTCTGCGTATGCGTCATATCGCTGGGGCTGAATTTCTGGCAGTCGGTGCTGCCCGAGGGGGATTTCCTCCATCTGGAACGGATCCTTTCGGTGATCCTGGGCGGCATCCTGGCGGGTATCGGCGTGGCGATATGCTTCATGCAGGGCGGCTCGACGGGCGGCACGGACATCGCCGCCATGATTATCAACAAGTACCGCACGATCAGCTACGGCAAGATCGTCATCTATTCGGACTTCGTGATCATCGGCTCGTCGATGCTCGTGGGGTTCCATATCGACACGGTGATCTACGGCTACGTGATGACCGCGGTCTTCGGCTATACGGTCGACATGATCATGGCCGGGAACCAGCAGTCGAGCCAGGTATTCATCGTCACGCACGACTATGAGAAGATGGCGCAGGCCATCGTCGACAATATCCACCGCGGCGTGACGCTCATCGACTCGCAGGGGTGGTACACCAAAAAGGAGTCGAAGATCGTGATGGTGGTCTGCCGCAAGCGCGAGACCACGATGATCCTCAAGTTCGTGAAGACGATCGACCCCGAAGCCTTCATGACCGTGGGATCGGTGATGGGCGTCTACGGCAAGGGGTTCCAAGCCATCAGTAAACCCTGATGCCCCTCTATGCCGATATAGTCCTGCCGCTGGCGCAGCCCGCCTATACGTTCGCAGTGCCCGAAGGGATGCATGTCGAGGCGGGGCAGGCCGTGGCCGTACAGTTCGGCGCCCGCAAATTCTACACGGGGATCGTGTGGCGCGTGCATGACCGCCGCCCCCCGTTCAAAACCGTCAAATCCATACAGCGCGTCCTGTACGGCGCACCCCTGCTCTCGGCGCAGCAAATGGCCTTCTGGGAGTGGGTCGCCGCATACTACATGTGCACGCCGGGCGAGGTGATGCGCGTGGGGTTGCCGTCGCTGATGAAGCCTTCGGGCGACACGGAGGAGGAGTTCACCGAAGAGGAGTTCCGCCCCCGTACGGAGTGCTATGTGGCCCTGGCGCCCGGGCTGCACGACGAAGGACGGCTGCACGAAGCCTTCGAGAAGCTCGAAAGGCGTGCGCCCAGGCAGTACGAAGCGCTCCTCGAACTGGCCTCGGCCGGGGACGGGGAGCGGATCCCGACGGGCGAGGTGGCACGGCGCCTGCTGCGGGCCGACTATGCCGTGCTGCATGCCCTCGAACGCAAGGGGTACATCGTCTCGGCGGAGCGCGAACGCACCGTCGAGCGCGGCGGATCGGCATTCCGCCTGCCGGAGCTGACCCCGGCGCAGCTCGCGGCGCTGGAGTCGCTGCGGGGGCAGTTCGCCCGGAAGCCCGCGGCGTTGCTGCACGGCATTACGGGGTCGGGCAAGACCGAGGTATACATCCACCTGATCGCCGAAGTGCTGGCGCGGGGCGGCGACGTGCTGCTGCTGGTGCCCGAGATCGCCCTCACGGCGCAGCTGATCGAACGCATGGAGCGTATTTTCGGCAGCCGTGTGACCCCTTACCACTCGAAACTTACGAACCGCCGCCGCACGGAGACCTACCTGCGCCTGAACCGCTCCCAGGGGGGCGAGTTCGTGGTCGGCGTGCGCTCGTCGATATTCCTGCCGCTCAAGCGGCTGCAGCTGGTCGTCGTCGACGAGGAGCACGATGCCAGTTACAAGCAGGCCGACCCTGCGCCGCGTTACAACGCGCGCGACTGCGCCGTGGTGATGGCGCGGCTGTGGGGCGGGCGGACGCTGCTGGGAAGCGCCACGCCTTCGCTCGAGACATGGGTCAATGCCGGAAGCGGAAAGTACGGGTTCGCCTCCCTGACGGAGCGGTACGGGGAGGCCCGGCCGCCCGAAATATTCGTTTCGGATACGATCCGTGCCGCCAAACGCGGCGAACGGCATGCGCATTTCAACAAGTTGTTGCTCGACAAGATGGAAGCGGCGCTCGGGCGGGGCGAGCAGGTGATGCTGTTCCAGAACCGCCGCGGGTTCGCGCCCTATGTCGAGTGCTCGGAGTGCGGGTGGACGGCACGCTGTCCGCACTGCAACGTGACGCTCACCTACCACAAGGGAGGCGGGAAGCTCGTCTGCCATTACTGCGGCTATACGGCCCCCGTGCCGGCGAAATGCCCGTCGTGCAAGGTGACGGACGTGGTTCCGCGCGGCTTCGGCACCGAAAAGGTCGAGGAGGAGATCGCACGGCTGTTCCCCGCGGCGCGCGTGGCGCGGCTCGACCGCGACAGCGTGACTTCGGAGCGGGCGTTCAACGCCATCATCGCCGACTTCGAGGCCCGCAAGACCGACATCCTGGTCGGAACGCAGATGATTACCAAGGGGTTCGATTTCGGCGGCGTGTCGCTCGTGGGTATCCTCAATGCCGACAATCTGCTGAACAACCCCGATTTCAGGGCCGCGGAGCGGGCGTTCCAGCTGATGATGCAGGTCGCCGGCCGCGCCGGCCGCCGTTCGGACGGCGGGGAGGTGGTGATCCAGACTTCGGAGCCGGGGCATCCCGTGATCCGGCGGGTCGCCGCGGGCGATTACGACGGCATGGCGCGGGCACAGCTCGCCGAGCGCGAAGCCTTCTTTTACCCGCCTTACGCGCGGCTTACGTCGCTGACGCTGCGCCACCGCGACGTCGCCCTGCTGCGGCGCGGCATCACGGAGCTGGCGGCGCGCCTGCGCGGCCGTTTCGGCCGCCGTGTACTGGGGCCGATGACGCCCCCTGTTGACCGCATCCGCGGCGAATACCTCGCCGGGCTGCTGCTCAAGGTCGAAAGCGGCGCCTCGTCGGCGCGCGCCCGGGAGTTGTTGGGGGCGGAGCTGAAGGCTTTTTCGGAGGATCCCGAGTTCAGGAATATTACCGTCGTCGTCAATGTCGATCCTCAGTAGCCTGTTGCGTGACGTGGCGGCGCTCTTTTTTCCGCCTCGCTGCCCTGTGTGCGGCCGGATGCTGGCGCAGGGCGAGCACACGGTCTGTACGTTGTGCCGGGCGACGGCACCCCTGACGGGGTTTTGGCGCCAGGCCGACAACCCCGTGCTGGGGCGGTGCCGCGACATGCTGCCCGTGGAGCGGGCTTCGGGGCTGCTCTATTATGTCCACGGCAGCGGGTGGCGGGAGCTGATCCGGGGGTTCAAGTACCGCGGGGCATGGCGCACGGCGCGGGCGATGGGCGAGTGGTACGGCCGCTGCCTGAAGGAAAGCGGATTGTACGACGACGTGGAGGTGGTCGTGCCCCTGCCGCTGCACCCCGTCAAGCGCTGCCGCCGCGGGTACAACCAGTCCGAATATATCGCCGAAGGGATTGCCGCGCAGCTGGGCGTGGAGGTCGACCGCCGCAGCGTGCGCCGAAAACGCAATACGGAGAGCCAGGCCCTCAAGGCGCGCCGAGACCGGGCCCGCAATGTCGAGGATGCGTTCGCCGTCGGCCGTCCCGGGCGGCTTGCGGGGCGGCACGTCCTGCTGGTGGACGACGTGTTCACCACGGGCAGCACGATGCTTTCGTGCGCCGGGGAGATTCTGCGCTCGGCGCCCGGTTGCCGCATCAGCATCGCCGCACTCGCCGTCTCGCGGCACGCTCTGGGCGAGAAGGGGTAGGGTGCGGAAATTATTTTTCAACGGGCCGGACGTTCCCGCAGGGGCGGGTGCCGGGCCGAAACTATGTTAAAACATAGTTTTCGGCAGAATATCCCCCGGCGGGGTTTTGAATTCTCCCGGCTTATTGCTACTTTTGGCCTTTGAACGAAAGCGTATATCATGGCAAAAGATTATAACCCCTCCCGGCGCAACAGGGAGGCATTCGAGGCGCTCACCGAGACCCCGGGGAACGTACCCCCGCAGGCGGTCGAACTGGAGGAGGCCGTACTCGGCGCGCTGATGCTCGAAAAGGACAGCATCATCGCCGTGCAGGAGTATGTGACGCCCGATGCGTTCTACACGGAGGAGCACCGCACGATCTACAAGGCGATCGAGGAGCTGTCGATGGAGCTCAAACCGATCGACCTCTATACCGTGACCGAGCGGCTGAAAGGCAAGAAGGAGCTCAAGAAGGTGGGCGGGGCGTCGTACCTGGCGCAGCTCACGCAGAAGGTAGGCTCGGCGGCCAACGTCGAGTTCCATGCCAAGATCATCGCCCAGAAATACGTGCAGCGCGAGCTGATACGCTCGGCGACCGAGATACAGAAACGCTCGTACGACGAATCGACCGATGTGACGGAGCTGATCGGGTATGCCGAAGGCGAGATATTCAAGGTCGCCGAGGGGCATGTGAAGCGTTCGGTGCAGGTGTCGAAGGATATCCTGGCGCGGGCGCTGATGCAGATCGAGGAGGCGTCGAAGAACACGAGCGCCTTCAACGGCGTTCCGTCGGGTTTCATGGCCATAGACCGTGTGACGCTGGGCTGGCAGCTCTCCGATTTGATCATCATCGCAGCCCGCCCTTCGATGGGTAAGACGGCCTTCGTGCTCTCGATGGCGCGCAATATGGCCGTAGACCACGAGCAGGGCGTGGCGTTTTTCTCGCTCGAAATGTCCTCGGTGCAGCTGATGATGCGTCTGATCATCGCCGAGACGGGGCTCAACGGCAACGACGTGAAATCGGGCCGCCTGACGCCCGAGCAATGGCGCCACCTGGAGTCGGCGACCAAACCGCTGGGTGCGGCGCCTCTGTTCATCGACGATACGCCGGCGCTCTCGGTCTTCGAGTTCCGTTCGAAGGCGCGCCGCCTGAAGATACACAACGACATCAAGATCATTATCATCGACTACCTGCAGCTGATGACCGGCAACCAGGATTCGAAGGGGAACCGCGAGCAGGAGGTGGCCTTCATTTCGCGTACGCTCAAGGCCATCGCCAAGGAGCTGAACGTGCCGGTGATCGCCCTGTCGCAGCTGAGCCGTGCCACGGAGATGCGCGGCGGGTCGAAGCGCCCCCAGCTCTCCGACCTGCGTGAGTCGGGCGCCATCGAGCAGGACGCCGACATCGTGGCCTTCATCCACCGTCCGGAGTATTACGGCATCAACCAGGACGAGAACGGAATGCCTACGGCCGGCATGGCCGAAATCATCATCGCCAAGCACCGTAACGGCGCCGTGTGCGACGTGAACCTGCGCTTCCTGAAGGAGCAGGCGCGTTTCGCCGACATGGACGATTCGATGCTGCCGCCCGCGCAGGCTTCGGACAGTCAGCAGGCCTACGACGATTACGCCAGCGGTTCGAACGGCGCCACGGGGGCTGCCGCCGCGCTGGGTTCGGGGATCGGCGGCGGGGAGTTCGACCTGACGCCCCGGGCGCTGGACGAAGAGGCGCCGTTCTGAGTGGCGGCACGATGCGGCCGAAAGGGAGCTCCCGCCACGCCGGAAGACGGGCGGGGATTATGTGAAACGAACAGTTAAATTTCCGATATATGTTTGTCCGGACTTATGCGGGTGCGATCGTGGGGATCGACGCCGCGGCGGTGGCCGTCGAGGTCAACATCGCGGGCGGGGGCCTCGGCATGTACCTGGTGGGGCTGCCGGACAATGCCGTCAAGGAGAGCGAGCAGCGCATACGTGCGGCGTTCGAGAACTCGGGGGAGCGGATGTCCGGCCGTAAGGTGGTCGTGAGCCTCGCCCCGGCCGACCTGCGCAAGGAAGGCGCTTCGTTCGACCTGCCGATCGCCGTGGGGATACTCGCGGCGATGGGGCGCGTGGATGCCGGGGCGCTCGGCGGGACGATGTTCGCGGGCGAGCTGTCGCTCGACGGGACGCTGAAACCCGTGCGGGGCGTGCTGCCGATGGCCGTGCGGGCCCGCGACGAAGGGTTGCGGAGGCTGGTGCTGCCGGCGGTCAATGCCCGGGAGGCGGCCGTGGTGGAGGGCATCGACGTGCTGGGCGCCGGGAGCCTGAAGGAGGTGATGGCGCTGCTGAACGGCGAGGCGCAGATCGAGCCCGCCGTGCCCGGGGCGGCGGAGCCGTTCGAAGTCGCCGCGGGGCGTTACGAGGAGGATTTCGCCGACGTGAAGGGGCAGGCGCTCGCCAAGCGGGCGCTGGAGATCGCCGCGGCGGGAGGGCACAACGTGCTGATGATCGGCGCACCGGGTTCGGGAAAGACGATGCTGGCGCGGCGTATGCCGACGATCCTGCCGCCTCTGTCGCCCGGGGAGGCGCTGGAGACGACCAAGATACACTCCGTGGCCGGGAAGGCAGGGGCTGCCGGCGGACTGATGGTGCGCAGGCCCTACAGGGCTCCGCACCACACCATTTCGCAGGTGGCGCTGATCGGCGGCGGGCAGTCGCCGCGGCCGGGCGAGGTGTCGCTGGCGCACAACGGGGTGCTGTTCCTCGACGAACTGCCCGAGTTCGGGCGCAGCGTGCTGGAGGTGCTGCGACAGCCGTTGGAGGAGAAGAAAATAACCGTGTCGCGGGCCAAATACAGCGTGGAATACCCGGCGAACTTTACGCTCGTGGCGGCGATGAACCCCTGTCCGTGCGGGTATTATAACCACCCGGCCCGGGAGTGCGTCTGCTCGCCGGGGTCGGTGCACCGCTACATGAGCCGGATTTCGGGGCCGCTGATGGACAGGATCGACATGCATGTCGAGGTGACGCCCGTCTGCGCGGCGGAGCTTTCGGCGGCGGCGCCCGGGGAGTCCAGCGCTACGATCCGTGCGCGGGTCGTGCGGGCGCGGGAGGTGCAGGCCGTGCGGTTCCGCGGTGCGCAGGGGGTACATACCAATGCGATGATGAACGCGGCCATGCTGCGCGAATACTGCCGCCCGGATGCCGCTTCGGCGGCGCTGCTGGAGCGCGCGATGGAGCGGCTGAACCTTTCGGCGCGGGCTTACGACCGTATCCTGAAGGTGGCGCGCACGATCGCCGACCTGGCGGGGCGCGACACGGTCGCGGCGGCCGACGTGGCCGAGGCGATCAATTACCGGTCGCTGGATCGGGGTAACTGGGGACGGTGATGAAAAAATGGCTGAAGACAATGGCATGGGCGGCCGCCGCCGGGGCGGTGCTGGCTACTGTGGCGGTATCCGCCGCCGGGTATGCCGTGCAGCGGGCGACAGACGGCCGGGTATACGCCTCGCCCGGGGAGGTGCCCGCCAACCGGGCGGGGTTGCTGCTCGGGACTTCGCGGACGGTGCGTTCGGGACGTCCGAATGCGTATTTCTACAACCGGGTCGATGCGGCCGCGGCACTGTACCATGCCGGCAAAGTGGAGTACTTGGTCATCAGCGGCGACAACGGCCGCAAGGGTTACAACGAGCCGCAGGACATGAAGGAGGCGCTCGTCGGACGGGGCGTGCCGGCGGAGGCGATATACCTCGACTATGCCGGGTTCCGGACGTACGATTCGGTCGTTCGCATGGAAAAGGTATTCGGGCAGGAGAGCTTCACGGTAATCTCACAGGAGTTCCATAACCGCCGTGCGGTTTACATTGCGCAGGCGTTGGGGCTCGATGCCGTAGGGTACAATGCCGCAGACGTGGCGGCGTACGGTGGCATGAAGACCAGGCTCCGGGAAAAGCTGGCGCGGGTCAGGATGTTCATGGATTTATGGACGGGAAAAAACCGAAATTCCTCGGAGAACCCGTCGAAATAGGAAAATAACGGGATATGAAGAAGATCATACTTTCGGGCGGCGGAACGGGCGGACATATCTATCCGGCCGTGGCGGTTGCCGAGGCGCTCGAGCGGCGGTTCGGCGACGATGTGGAACTGCTGTTCGTCGGCGCCGAGGGCAAAATGGAGATGGAGAAGGTGCCGGCGCTGGGCTACCGCATCGTCGGGCTGCCGATTGCGGGGTTGCAGCGGCGCATGGACTGGCACAACCTCGCGGTGCCGCTGAAGGTGCTCCGGAGCATCCGGATGGCGAAAAAGACCATCCGCGATTTCGGGGCCGATGCGGTGGTGGGCTTCGGGGGCTACGCCAGCGCCCCGGTGTTGTGGGCTGCACAGCGGCTGGGGGTGCCGACGGTGATTCAGGAGCAGAACTCCTATGCCGGGCTGACCAACAAGATACTGTCCAGGCGGGCGAAGCGGATCTGCGTCGCCTACGAGGGCATGGAACGCTTTTTCCCGGCCGACAGGATCACGATGACGGGCAATCCCCTGCGGGGCCGCTTCTCGAAAGAGGGAGCCGACCGGGGCGAGGCGTTGGCCTATTACGGCTTTAGAGCGGAGCTCCCGGTGGTGCTGGTCGTGGGCGGGTCGCTCGGGACGCGGTCGCTCAACGAGATGATGAAGGCGTGGATACTCTCGCTCGGAGGCGCCGACGCCCCGGTGCAGGTGATCTGGCAGACGGGGAAATACTACGAGCGCGAGATGCAGGCGTTCCTGGCGGCGCACCCGACGGGGAATATCTGGCAGGGAGCTTTCATCGACCGCATGGACTACGCCTATGCGGCGGCCGATCTGGTCGTGTCGCGCAGCGGCGCCGGAACGGTCTCGGAGCTGTGCCTGGTGGCCAGGCCCGTGTTGTTCGTGCCTTCGCCCAACGTGGCCGAGGATCACCAGACGAAGAATGCCCGGGCGCTGGAGGCCAAAGGGGCTGCGGTGGTGGTGCCCGATGCCGAGGCCCGCACGCGGGCGATGGCGCGGGCGATGGCGCTGCTCGCCGACGGGGAGGCGCTGCGCAGGATGAGCGAAAACCTCGAGAAGCTGGCGCGACCCGACGCGGCGGAGCGGATTGTGGATGAAATCGAAAAGGTAATGAAGTGACCGCACGGCCGTGAAGCCGTAGGGCGCAGGCGGCACCTGTCTTCACGGGACGGGCTGCACCTGCACGGCGGGCGGCGGTATGAAAATCAAGAATCGAGCAGATGGAGTTTCAAAAAGTATATTTTCTGGGTATCGGCGGCATCGGCATGAGCGCCCTGGCCCGCTATTTCCTGCACGAGGGTAAAAAGGTGGCCGGTTACGACCGTACGCCTTCGCACCTGACGGACGAGTTGTCGGCCGAGGGGGCGGCGATCCATTTCGAGGACGACGTGCGGCTGATCCCCGCGGAGTTCCTCGACCCGGCGGCGACGATGGTGGTTTATACCCCGGCCGTGCCGCAGGAGCACGGCGAGTACCGCTATTTCGCCGACCACGGGTTCCGTATCGAGAAGCGCTCGCAGATGTTGGGGCACCTCGCCGAAGGCAAGTACGTGATGGCCGTGGCGGGGACGCACGGCAAGACTACGACGTCGACGCTCGTGGCATGGCTGAACCGCGCCCTGACGGGTGGCGGCAGTGCTTTTCTGGGCGGTATCTCGAAGAATTTCGGCGGCAACCTGGTGCTGGACGGCTGCGGGGGGCAGGGGATGCGCCCGCCCGCGGGGGAGGGATGCGCCGCTGCCGGATCCCGCCTTTCGGGCGGGCGGCTGGCCGTCGAGGCCGACGAGTTCGACCGTTCGTTCCTGCGGCTCTATCCCGATGTGGCGGTGGTCACGTCGGCCGACGCCGACCACCTCGACATTTACGGGACGCACGAGGCGGTGAAGGAGGCTTTCGCGCAGTTCGTGCGGCAGATACGCCCCGGCGGGTTCCTCGTCATCAAGCAAGGGACGGACATCGTGGTGGACAATCCGCAGATTACGGTGTACCGCTATTCGTACGACGTGCCGTGCGACTTCTATGCCCGTAACGTGCAGTTGCTCGAGGGAGGCCATTACAGGTATGACATCGTAGTGCCGGGCGGTGCGATCGAAGGCTGCACGCTGGGCATTCCGGGCTGGGTCAACATCGAAAATTCGGTGGCGGCCGTGGCCTCGGTATGGTGCGCGGCCAGGGCCGAAGGGGTTGCGTTGGATGCGGACGCCCTGCGCGGGGCGCTGGCGTCGTTCTCGGGCGTGAAGCGCCGTTTCGAATTCTATGTCAACACCCCCAGGCAGGTCTACATGGACGATTACGCGCACCATCCGCGCGAACTGGCAGCGACGCTGACCTCCGTGCGGAAGATGTTCCCGGGACGGCGCATTACGGCGCTGTTCCAGCCCCACCTCTACACCCGCACGCGCGACCTTTACGAAGAGTTCGCCGAGTCGCTGTCGCATGCCGACGAGGTGGTGCTGCTGCCGATCTACCCGGCGCGCGAGGAGCCGATCCCCGGCGTCACGTCGGAGCTCATCGCCCGGCGCGTAGCCGTGCCGTGCCGCATCGTCGGCAGGGAGGCGCTGGCCGATACGGTCGCGGCGATGGATACGGACGTGGTGGTGAGCTTCGGGGCGGGCAATATCGACGCCTGCTGCGGGGCGCTGGCCGAAAAACTCGAAGCTAAAAGCTGACGCGCGATGAACCGCTACCTCCGATACGCATTGCTGGCCCTTTTGTGGGGCGCTGTGGCCGCATATATCCTCTATGCGGGCACCACGGCGCAGCGTCTGCGTGCCGCGAGGACGGTCGGGAAGGTCGAGATTGAGGTCGTCGACAGCTCGTCGATGGGCTATCTGGTGTCGGGGCGCATGGTGCGCGGGTGGATCGCGCACAGCGGGATCAAGACGAAAGGCACGGCAGTTGATAAGGTGCCCTTGACGCAGATCGAGGAGATGATCGCCAGGAACGGGTTCGTGGAGCGGGTGGACGCCTATGTCACCTATGACGGGGTGCTGCACGTGGATATCAGCCAGCGAAGGCCGCTCGTGCGGCTGCTGGTGGACGGCGTGGATTCGTACGTCACGGCGGAGGACTATGTGTTCGCCGCGCCGCGGGCATCGTCGCTTTACGTGCCGGTCGTGACGGGCAGCTACCGCCCGCCGTTTCCCGCGGGGTATGCCGGTTCCGTGCGGGCGCATATCGACACCGAGTCGGCGAAGGTGGACAAACGGATCGCGGAGCTGGAGCGGGAGAAGTACCCGCTTTACAGGCGCGAACTGCAGAACGACCGCAACCTGTCGGCGCTGCGCCGTATGCGGGTCAAGAAACAGTGGTGGCGGCTGGAAAGCTCGGCCGAGTTCGACAAACGGGTCGGCGAACTGCGCCGCCACAAGGTCGAAATGCGCCGCAAATACCGCTACGAGGCGCGTATGATCCAGGAGGGGATCGACCGTATCGCTCGGCAGCAGGAGGCCGAGCGGCTGAAACAAAAAAAGTTGGAGAAAAGCTACGAAGATTTCATGAAACTCCTTACCTTTGTAGAGTTCGTCGAAGAGGACGACTTCTGGAGGTCGGAAGTGGTGCAGATTGCGGCCCGGACGACCCCCAGCGGAGCGTTGGAGGTGGAACTGGTGCCGCGAAGCGGACGCCACACCATTCTTTTCGGGCGCATCGAGCAGGTGGAGCGTAAGTTCGACAAGTTGATGCGCTTCTACCGCAGCGGGTTGCAGAACATCGGCTGGGATGCGTACAGGACGATAGATATCAGATACAAGGATCAGGTGGTTTGCAAGAAATAAAAAGGAAATATACCGTGGAAAGAAAGAATTATACCGTTGCCGTCGACCTGGGCTCGTCGAACGTCGTGGTGGCTGTCGGCGAGAAGGTCGCCGAAGGCCGGATGGATGTGGCGTCGATCGTGTCGAAGCCCGTCGAGGGCGTCAATGCGGGCAAGATCGAGAATATCGAACTGGTGAGCCGTGCCATCCGCGAAGCCATGTCCGAAGCCGAAGAGCAGCTGGGTATCCGGATCACGGAGGCCTATGCCGGTATTTCGGGCGATTTCGTGCGCTGTGCGCGCCATACGGATCATGTCTTCGTCTACGATCCCCAGAACGGTGTCAACCAGAAGGACGTCGACGCGCTGTTCGACCGCATGCGGAACGTGCAGGCGCCCGACGACGAGACCATCATGGAGCGTGTGCCCCAGAACTATGTGGTCGACGACAACCAGGAGGTCAAGAACCCCGTGGGGTCGTTCGGCAAGAAACTCTCGTCGACGTTCAATTTCATCCTTTGCCTGCGCACGCCGATGCAGCGGCTCGACATGGCGCTCAAGCGGCTCGGCATAAAGATGCTGGGCGTGACGTCGAATGCCATCGCCACGGCCGAGGCCGTGCTGCTGCCCGACGAGAAGGAGGAGGGCGTAGCGGTGGTCGACATCGGCGGCGGCGTGACGGACGTGGCGGTTTATTACCGCAACGTGGTGCGTTATATCGCCACGATCCCGATGGGGGCCATGGCCATCAACCGCGACATCCGCACGATGAGCGTGCCCGAGAAACATGTGGAAAGCCTCAAACAGAAATACGGTTCGGCGGTGGCCGACCTGGCCCCGGAGGACAAACTGATCCGCGTCAACGGCCGCACGGCCCGCGAAGCGAAGGACATCCTGCTGCGCAACCTGGCGACGGTGATCGAAGCCCGTGCCACGGATATTGCAGAGTTCGTATTGCAGGAGATCCGGGATTCGGGGTATGCCGGCAAGCTGGCCTACGGCATTGTCCTGACGGGAGGTTCGGCCAAGCTGAAGGATGTGGACGAGTTGTTCCGCCGCGTGACGGGCATGGACGTGCGCATCGCATCGGCCGAGACCGGCGTTGCGGAGGAGTCGAAGGAGAAGGTCGCAGACCCGGCCTATGCCACGGCGGTCGGTATTTTGCTCAAGGGCGCCGAGCAGGGTGCCTGCGCGGTGATCGAGCGTCCGGCCTCGCCGGCGTCCCGGCCTGCGGAACCCCGCCCGGGATTCCAGCCCCAGCAGCCCCAGGCCGCACCCGAGTTCCGCCATACGCCGCGGTTCCAGCAGCCCGCACAGGGGCCGGCTTCCGCGGCGGCACAGCCTGCGCCCGATGAGGATGCCGCGGCAAGGGGGCAGGAGCGGGAAGATGAGCAGCTGAAGGCCCCCGTGATCGAACCCAAGCGCAAGCGCGACTGGGGGTCGATCTTCCAGAAGACCTTCGACAAGATCAACAAGAGCTTTACGGCCGCCGAGGACGAGGAGATCTGATGCTGAGGGCTGCAACCGGTTCTTTAGGCGGCCGGGCGTGAGGAGGATTTGCGGGTGTTAGCCCCGCGTGGGAATTAATCAGAAGAAAGGAGTAAAGAGATATGACAGACGAATTGATGTCGGAAATCAAAGCCCCGAAAACGGACGGGTCGATCATTATGGTGGTCGGTGTCGGCGGTGCCGGCGGGAATGCCGTGAACCATATGTGGAACCTGGGTATACGGGGCGTGACGTTCATGGTTTGCAATACCGACCAGCAGGCGTTGGATAAGAGCCCCGTGGAGCTGAAGATACGCCTCGGCGCCGAGGGCCTCGGTGCGGGGAACGACCCGGAGAACGGCCGCCGTGCCGCAGTCGAGTCGCTGCCCGAAATCCGCCAGCACCTCGAAGAGGCCGGGACTCGGATGCTGTTCATCACGGCCGGCATGGGCGGCGGTACGGGTACGGGCGCTTCGCCCGTCATCGCCAAGCTGGCCAAGGAGATGGGGCTGCTGACTGTGGCGATCGTCACCTCGCCGCTGGCCGTCGAGGGTAAGATCCGCTACGAACAGGCTTTCCGCGGGATCGAGGAACTGCGCCAGAATGTCGATTCGCTGCTGATTATCAACAACGAGAATATCCTCGAAATATACGGGCGCCTGTCGCTCAAGCAGGCGTTCGGCAAGGCCGACGACATTCTGTGTTCGGCGGCGAAGGGCATCGCCGAGATCATCACGGTCGAGAGCGACCTGGTGAACGTCGACTTCGCCGATGTGTCGAAGGTGATGCGCGACAGCGGCCGCGCGCACATGGCCGTGGCTACGGCCGAAGGCGACAACCGCGCCGAGACTGCTGCCGAGGCTTCGCTGCGTTCGCCGCTTCTGGATCACAACCTGATCTCGGGTGCGAAGAATATCCTGCTGAACATTTCGGTGTCGAACGCCGACTCGCTGATGTACGAGGAGGTGGTGCGCATCCTGGAGTATATCCAGGCGCATGCCAGCGTGCAGGACGACAACGGCGTGATACACAACGCCAATATCATCTGGGGTACGAGCGAGAAGCCCCAGCTGGGCAACGCCATCGAACTGGTGGTGGTGGCCACGGGGTTCTCGGGCGATGCGTCCGTCGACGTGATGAAGCAGATCATCCCCCCGGCGCGTATCACGGAACCGGTGAAGGAGCCTGTGGCTCCCGTGCTGGAGCCGATCAAGCCCGTTGCGCCGCCGCAGCGGCCGCCCGAGCAGGTGATGCTCGGCGCCAAGTCGACCCGCTACAACAACATCGAACTGCTGCTGGCCAAACCGGCCTACCAGTCGCGCAACTCGAAGTTCATCGTGCAGATGCCCGGCGGACGCAAGGAGGTGCTGCGCGAGGAGTCCGAAAACAGCCAGCAGGCTGCCGATTCGCAGGGCGGATCGCTTTTTGACTAACTAAATCCGCGCAAGTTTGGAGAGTACCGCTTCATGGATCGCATTCAACGGGTTTTCGGGCCATATCGCCGTGCTGTGCGCGGTGACGTTGGGACTGCTGTGCGTTTCAGCGCTCGTATCGGGGGCTGAAACTTCGTTTTTCTCCCTGTCGCATAAGGATATCCGCCGCCTGCAGACGCGCACGACTGCTTCGGCGGAGGCGGTGTTGCACTTGCTGACGAATGTCGACGTGCTGCTGGCGACGATTCTGGTGGTCAACAACCTGGTGAATATCTGCATCGTCATCCTCGTGTCGGGTATCATCGACTCGGTTTTTACGTTCCTGCGTTTCGAGTTCCTGTTCAAGACCGTACTGGTGACTTTCCTGCTGCTGCTGTTCGGCGAGATACTGCCCAAAGTATTGGCGCAGACCATGCCGGTGCGTTTCGCGCAGTTCGCGGCACGGCCGCTCAGGGTGTTGCGGTGGATTTTCTATCCGCTCTCCTACATCCTGGTGCGCACGAGCAGCCGCATCAGCGAAAAGGCGGCGCACAAGAGCGAGATTTCGCTCGACGAACTGGCCGACGCCGTGGATATGACCCAGAGTTCGAGCCCCGAGGAGCATGTGATGCTGTCGGGGATCGTCAACTTCGTGAATACCGAGGTGCAGGAGATCATGAAACCCCGCGTGGACATTACGGCGCTCTCGGTGACGGACGATTACGAGACCGTCAAGCAGACGATCATCCGGTCGGGTTTTTCGCGTATCCCGGTATACGAAGAGGATATCGACAATATCAGGGGGACGCTCTATGTCAAGGATCTGCTCCCCTATATCAACCACGGCAACGAATTCGGCTGGCAGCAGTTGGTGCGCAAGCCCTATTTCGTGCCCGAGCATAAGAAGATCAACGACCTGCTGGGCGACTTCCAGTCGAACAAGGTGCACATGGCGATCGTCGTCGACGAGTACGGTTCGACGCTGGGGCTGGTGTCGCTGGAAGATATCATCGAGGAGATCGTGGGCGAGATTTCGGACGAAAGCGATGCCGACGAGAGTTTCTTCACGCGTCTCGACGAGAAGAGTTACCTCTTCGACGGCAAGAGCCACCTGGGCGATTTCGAACGGGTGCTGGGAATCGACGAGGAGACCTTTGCCGACGTGAAGGGCGATGCCGAGACCCTCGCCGGGCTGATGCTCGAACTCAAACGCGACTTCCCCCGCAAGGGCGATGTCTTTACGTCGCACGACATCCGTTTTACGGTGCAGGAGATGGACGGGCACCGTGTCGATAAAATCCGTGTGGACTTGCAGTGAACGATGGGAAAGGCACTCTTCATAGAGCCGCCGATGGACGAGGCCGGGGTAGCCGGGTGGGTGACATCCGACGAATTGGCCGAGGCCCGGCGTTTTGTGCGGGAGGGCCGGCGCCGGGAATACCTCACGTGGCGAGCCGTCGTCCGCCGGGAACTGGGGGCAGATGTGCGGATTGCCTATGATGCCGCCGGGGCCCCGGTCGTCGACAGGGACGGGGTGTACGTCGGGGTTTCGCATTGCAGGGGGCGTGTGGCCGTCTGTCTGTCCGATGTCCCCTGCGCGGTCGACATCGAGCCCGAGACGCGGGATTTCAGCCGTGCCGCGCCGCGTTACATGTCCCCCTCCGAGCTGGCGCTGTCCGGCGATCCGTTGCTGCCTGCCGCCGTTTGGTGCGCCAAGGAGGCGCTCTACAAATATGCCCGGCGCCCGGGGCTGGACTTGCTGCACGACCTGCGGGTGGAGGCGGTGGATTTTGCGGCCGGAACCGTTGTCGGGCGCATCGGCGGCGGGGAGGCGATCCGGCTCACGCTGCATCGTGCCGACGGGTTTATCACGGTATATACGGTATAGTCCCGACGGGATTACCGCATGGGAAAGCCCCTCCCGAGGAGGGGCTTTCCCATATGTGTCCTGTTCGCGCGGCGCAGGCTCTTAGAAGGCTTCGGAGGCCGTGAAGAGGAAGGCCGAGGAGCGTTTGCGATCCCACGGCAGGTTTTGGTTGCCGTAGACGCCCCAGCCGTAGTCGAGGCGGATGTTCATCCGGTTCTTGAACTCGAACCGGTAGCCGCAGCCGAAGCTGTAAAGGGTGTTGTCCCAGCGGAATTTGTCGGTGCCCCAGACCTGTCCGCCGCCGATCCAGGCTACGACGCCGTGGCGGCGGTAGATTTTCTGGCGCAGCTCGATCTGCGTCTCGACGAGCCTTTTGTCGCGGTAGCGCCCTTCGTAGTAGCCGCGCATGCGTTCCATGCCGCCCATCTTGGCGTACATGTGCCACGAAGGGGTGCCGGCCGTGAAGTCGGCGTAGAGGTCGTAGGCGAAGATGGCGCCTTTCCAGAGTTTCCGGTAGAAGTCGAAGGTCAGGGTGAAGCGTCCGAAGTTGCGGCGCGTATTGCCCAGCCATTCGGGGTACCACTTGGCTTCGGCCTTGATGAAGATACCCCTCGAAGCGTTGAATGTCACGTCGCGCGTGTCGTATTGGGCGAAGAGGCCGAGGCTGGTGTTGAAGGCGTTCGGATTGTCGCCCGATTCGGTAATGTAATTCGAGAAGGGATCCTGCTTGGCCGGGTCGTAGCGCCCCTCCTGCCAGAGGGTGTAGAGTTCGCCCATCCTGCCGCCCGGAACCGGCTTCCCGGCGTCTACGTCGGCTTTGACATTATTCATATAGGCGACCATGCCCGTGTCTTTGTACTTCGCCCCGGTGTAGTCGATGCCCCCGCTGACGCCGATGTAAAAGCGTCCGGCGAGCGCCGTGCAGTAGGAGATGCGGAAGATGCCCATCGTGGTGGTGAGCTCCTGTGCGTAGCCCTCCGCGCCGGCGTTGTAGCCCACGCCGTAGAATGCACCCGGAAAATAGACGAAGGCCCCGGCGTAGCTCAGGCGTTGTTTGTTGTGGTTGAAGATGTTGTCGCCCGAGAAGCGGAGCAGGACGAATTTTTCGGTCGTGACGTTGCCGTAGATCGAGATATTCGACGGGGCGGTCACGGAGTCCGTGCGGTCTATCCGGTAAAGCCCCGCCACGAGGAACCCGATGCCGAAGCCGACATCCGACGAATAGTTCGGGCCGGGGGCGATGCTCCAGTCGATTTTCTTTTCGAACGTACGGTCGATATTCGAACGGCTGTAATAGTCGATGATGCGGCGTATGAAGCCTTTGCGTTGGGCAGGCGATGTGAGGGCTGCGGTGTCGGCAGGCTGTTTCGGGGAGCGGGCTGCGGCGCTTCCGATCTGGGACAGGGCTTCCTCGGTCGAGGGGAAGGCGTCCATGTCCTTCTCGGGTTGCTGCCCCGCGGCGGTATATGCTATCAACAGCATACAGGCCGTCAAAATGGTTCTGTATCCCTTTTTCATGAATCGTTCGGGTGAAAGGCGACCCAAAGATAGGAATTATTTTCCGTATGCGCAAAACGGCGCGAGCGTGGCGGAGAAGGGCGCGGCCTTCCGGGATAAATTCTTACCTTTGCTGCGGCGACCCTTCCGTACGCGGCTTTGCAGGCGGGGATACGGGTGGCCGTTTACTGAACTTAAAGATGCAGATAACCAGACCAGTCCCGGCCGCCGATCCCGTGGAACATACCGATGGCAGGGCGTTGACCGAAGGCGAAGAGATTGCCGGAGGCATTTTCCGCAGCATTGTTTTCCCGCACCTTGACCGGGAACATATCTGGGTGCAGTCGTGCCTTTTCGCGGGCTGCCTTTTCCCGGCGTGCACGCTGCGCGGATCGCATTTCACGGATGTGACCTTCCGGAACTGCGACCTGTCGAACGCCGACCTGACGGGGTGCAGTTTCCAGCGGGTGGAGTTCCTGGATTGCAAGCTCATGGGGACGAACCTCTCCGAAGCGACGATGCAGCATGTGGCCTTCGAGCGCTGCAAGGCGGAATTCGCCAATTTCGCACTGGGGCGCTTGCGTTTCGTGGCGCACGGGCAGGGAGTCATGCGGGGTGCCGTGTTCGACGAGTGCCGCCTGGAGAAGGTCGCCTTTTCGCGCTGCGACCTGACGCAGGGCGAATTCCGCGGCACGCGCCTGCGCGGGCTTTCGTTCGCCGATTCCGACATCCGCGGCATGCGGGTCGGCGAGGTCGGTTCGTTTGAATTAAAGGGTTTGAAGATCAATGCATTGCAGGCGGTTGACCTGGTGCGGCTGCTGGGGGTAGAGGTGGAGGAATAGAGGGTTTATTCAAAAAATTTACATATTTCTTAAAAAATCTTAATAAAATATTTGGAAGTTTGCTTTTGCCGTAGTACTTTTGCCTTGTCTTAAATGATAAAATATTTTAAGAATTATTTAAAATTATTTAGTATGAAAGCAAGGATCAATGAGTGGTTACGCACCGCCCTGATTATGTTGGGAGAGAGCATCAAGCTGCGCGAGATGTAATATCTCCCTTTTATTTTCGGAAAAGAGTTAAAACTTCGATATACGAAAGCGGCCCGACTGTCAAAGTCGGGCCGCTTTTCATTTCGGGCTCCCTGCCGCCATGCGGCTGAGGCTTCTCAGGGGCGGTCGTTACGCCCGGGTTATTTGATGCCCAGTTTCTTGGCGATCTCCTTGGGCAGGGCGTGCTTGTTGACCATGACCGAGGTTGTCTTGTAAGCGACGAACGGGCGCGAGAAATACCAGAATCCGTCGTAGGGCGGACGTACGTCCCATGAATTCTGCACCTTGTAGTAGTGGTTGCCTGCCTGGTCGGTGGCCGTACCCATGATGACCATGCCGTGGTCGTCGGTGGTTTCGTAGTTGTCGAAAGCCACCTGACGCATCTCCTGGGTGATGTCGAGCTCCTTGCCCGGCTTGTCGAACTTGTAGAGTGCGTCGTCCTTCTCCTTCTGCGTCAGTTTGCCCCAGCGCTCGGCTTCGGTGCCGCCCATGCCTTCGAGGTCGGCGGCCGGTACGATGCCGATCGCCTTGGTGCGGCTGAATCCCTTTTCGCTTACGTCAGTGCCCCACGCGACGGGATAACCGTTCTCCAGTGCGTTGTCCACGACGGCCATCATTTCGTCGAGCGGAAGGTTGTAGACCGTGCCCCACATCCAGTTATCGGGCACCTCGATGATGAATTGCGTATAGAAGGGGTGGTGTGTGAACGAACTGATGTCGATATAGTCGTCGATGTCGATCGGCAGCGAGGCGGCGAACGTCCGGGGCGTGTATTCCTTGCCCTGATAGGTGAAGGTCTCGGGCATCGGGCCGAAATATTCGTTCAGAATGGCGTTGAAACCCCGTTTCCAAGCCGTCGAGAGCGGCTTGTTCGAAGATTTGGTGCTGGCCTCCATCACTGCGTCGAGGTAGGCTTTCAGCACGCGCGAGAGTTCGTGGAAATCGGCTTTCTCGGTGCCGTAGTTGAAGCCCGGGTAGGCTTCGAACGGGACGATGCCGTAGTTGCGGATGCCTTCCGTCACGTCGCGCGAGGCCCCGCCTTCGGCGAAGTTGATCTCGCCGTGCATGCGGATGTATTTCACGGCTTTCTCCATGAACGTATGGCGGACGATCCACATTTCGGAGAGGTGCACGGGGGCGCCTCCCGCACGCAGGATTTCACCTTCGAGGAACGAAAGGGTCGAGTAGCACCAGCAGGTGCC
The DNA here is from genome assembly GCF_025145285.1 of Alistipes onderdonkii. NCBI lineage: Bacteria > Pseudomonadati > Bacteroidota > Bacteroidia > Bacteroidales > Rikenellaceae > Alistipes > Alistipes onderdonkii. The sequence goes on along the minus strand of NZ_CP102251.1, from coordinate 1,302,005 downwards.
GCTACGGCTCTGATCCTTGACCGGGGTCATGGGGATCAGTTTGACGTCGGTGAACCGGTAGCCTTCGGCGGCGGTCGTGTCGGGGGCCTGTGCCGCAGCCGTAAATGCGGCGCAGAAGGCAACGAGGGTCAGCAGGAGTTTCTTCATTGCGTTACAGTTTAGTTATAGGTTCTGTTATTTCTTCGAGTCGGCGACGATCTTCAGGCAGTCGTCGAGCGTGAGTTCTTCGGGTTTGCTGCCCTTGGGCAGGCGGTAGTTCTTGCCCTTGTAGGCGATGTAGGCCCCGTAACGGCCGTTCTTGACCAGCATGTCGGGCTCTTCGGGGAAGCTCCGCAGCGGAGTGTTGGCCGCGGCGGCCGCAGCCTTCTGGGCATGGACGATCTCTACGGCCCGCTCGTAGGTGAGCGTGTAGGGGTCGTCGCCCTTTTGCAGCGATGCGAACGATTTGCCGTGGCGCACGTAGGGCCCGTACTTGCCGATGCCCACCGAGAGTTCCTCGCCGTCGAGCTGGCCCAGGTCGCGGGGCAGCGCGAAGAGCGCCAACGCCTCCTCGAGCGTGATCGACTCGATCAGCTGGCCCTTTTTGAGCGAGGCGAAGCGCCCTTTCTGGCCCTCTTCGCCTTCGATCTCGACCATCGGGCCGTAACGGCCGATGCGGGCCTTGACGATATGTCCCGTTTTGGGGTCGTTGCCCAGGATGCGTGCCTGGCTCTTCTTGTCGGTCTGCGTGCCGATGGCCGTGTCGACCATCTGGTGGAAGGGGCCGTAGAAATCGTGGATCATCTTCACCCACGTGATGTCGCCGTCGGCGATGCGGTCGAATTCCTTTTCGACGCTGGCCGTGAAGTTATAGTCCATGATCGGCTTGAACTGCGTTTCGAGGTAGTCGTTGACGACCATGCCGATGTCCGTCGGCGAAAGGCGGTTCTTCTCCTTGCCGTAGCTTTCCGAGAGGTTTTTCGTGGCGAGCTTGTCGCCCGTGAGGGTCATCTGTACGTAGCTGCGTTTCTGCCCCTCCTTGTTTTGCTTGACCACGTAGCCGCGGTTGATGATCGTCGTGATGGTCGGCGCATAGGTCGAGGGGCGTCCGATGCCCAGTTCTTCGAGGCGCTTGACCAGCGAGGCTTCGTTGTAACGCGCCGGGGCCTGCGTGAAGCGTTCCGTGGCGGTGATCTGCGTCGAAAGCAGTTCGTCGCCCTGGGCCATCTTCGGGAGCAGCCCTTCGCCGCTTTCGGCGGCCTGGTCGTCGTCCGTGGATTCGGAGTAGAGGCGCAGGAAGCCGTCGAAGCGGACGACTTCGCCCGTGGCGACGAATTGCTGCGACGACCCCGACATGTCGATCACGATGGTCGTGCGGTCGAGTTCGGCGCAGACCATCTGCGAAGCTACGGTGCGCTTCCAGATCAGGTCGTAGAGTTTCTTTTCGGCCGGGGTGCCTTCGATCGACTGGCGGTCGATATACGACGGGCGGATGGCCTCGTGCGCCTCCTGGGCCCCCTTGGTCTTGGTCTTATAGTTATGCCATGACGAATATTTTTCGCCGTAGAGTTTCGTGATCTCCTCCTTGCACTGGGCCAGTGCCTGTTGCGAGAGGTTTACGGAGTCGGTACGCATGTAGGTGATGAGACCCTGCTCGTAGAGGTGCTGGGCGACGGACATCGTCTGCGAAACGGACATGCCCAGCTTGCGGCCCGCCTCCTGCTGGAGCGTCGAGGTCGTGAACGGAGGTGCCGGGAAACGCTGTGCGGGTTTCTCTTCGGCTTTCGACACGGTGAATGTGGCGCCGATGCAACTGCGGAGGAATGCCTCGGCCTCGGCCTGCGTTTCGAAGCGCGACGGGAGTTCGGCCTTGAAGATGGTCTTTTCGGGGTCGTTGGCCGCGTAGAACTGTGCCACGACGCGGAAATAGGGTGCCGAGCGGAAGGCGATGATCTCGCGCTCGCGCTCGACGATCAGCCGTACGGCGACGCTCTGCACGCGGCCGGCCGAAAGCGACGGCCGCACTTTCTTCCACAGCACGGGCGAAAGCTCGAAGCCGACCAGGCGGTCGAGGATACGGCGTGCCTGCTGTGCATTGACCAGATCCATGTTGACCGTGCGGGGGTTCTCGATGGCTTCGAGAATCGCCCGCTTGGTGATTTCGTGGAAGACGATGCGCTTGGTCTGGTCGACGGGGAGCCCCAACACTTCGGTCAGGTGCCATGCGATGGCTTCTCCTTCGCGGTCTTCATCGGACGCCAGCCATACGGTCTTGCTCTTGGCAAGTTTGGTCAGTTCGTCCACCACTTTCTTCTTGTCGCCCGGGATTTCATAGACGGGCTTGAACTCGTCGTCGATATTGATGCCCAGGTCTTTTTTCGACAGGTCGCGGATGTGTCCGAAACTCGACTTGACGATATAGTCCTTGCCGAGGAACTTCTCGATGGTTTTGGCCTTGGCGGGGGACTCGACGATTACTAAATTTTCCTGCATGCGTTCTTTATGGCTTTTCTGAAATGCGAAAACCTAAGCATGAGTACTTAGGTTTCGCATTCCGTGCTGTTGATCCTTTATTTGACCAGGGTATAGGCGATGTCGATCTTGATCGGGGCATCCTCCTTGGTCAGCGACCCGTCCGAGGGCGTCATACCCTGCATCACACTGTAATTCTGGGTGTAGAGGCCGTATGCCTCGGGCCCCATGTACATAGTCCTGGTTTTGATTCTCTCCGCGATCTCTTCCCACGGGGCGTTCTCGCCCAGCTCCTTCACGGCCTCCTGGTAGTAGTTCCACATGCTCTGCACGTGGCCCGTGATGTCCATCACGTAGCAGCCCCGGCTGCGGTTGATGTAACCGCCGTAGGTCAGCGTCGTGCTGTAGGTCTTCTCGTAGGCATAGGCGTAGTCGGTGATGCCCGAGAGCTTTTTGTAATTGGTATAGAGGCCCAGGCGGCTCTGCGAGGCGTCCATCTGCTCGATCATGTGCTTCACGTCGGTCAGGTTCTGCCAGTCGTAGTTGCTGCCCGCGAAATAGACCGACATCCGGGCCTGGTTGATGGCCAGGGTGTTGAACTCCTTGGCGGAAGCGGCGTTCTCGTCCTTGATGATCTGCGCCAGCTGCCTGAAGAACTCCTCGGTGAAGGTCATTTCCGTTACGACGCCGCCCATGCCCTCGACGTAGACCTGCTTGCTGAGCGGACGGTTCTCGTTGGTCTCGACCGCATCCGCAATGTCGAACCTCTGCGGAGAAGTGGCTTTCGAGTAGTCGTGGCGGATGGTGTTGACCGACACGTTGCCGTAGTCGACCGAAGAGTCGTAGAAAATGTAGGGGATCGAAATCGTGTCGGCGATCAGCGTAGGGTCGCTCTCCAGGCGGTTACGCCCGTAGATCGCGAAGCCCGAAGCGTCGAGCGACGTGGCGTAGATGTTGCCCTTGTTGGGGGTCGTCTGGTCGACGGCCGGGACGATGTAAAGCCCCTTGAACTCGGCGACCCACTGTTCGAGGCTGTCGAGGCTGTAAATCGAATAGTCGCCCTTGTACGTGCCCTCCTGAAGCATCAGGCGGTTGATGAATTCCCGTCCCTTTGGGGTCGGTTTCATGGTGGTGTACGTGGTGGCAGGGCCTGTCGTCTTTCCGTCGGGGAAGGTGAACGTGAAGAGCACGTCGTCGCCTACGACACCCGCCTTGACGGGGTCGAAATTGAGGTAGAAGGTCGTGTCGCGCTCGGACTTTCCGCTTTCGACGGGTTTCTCGGTCAGGTATTTGTTGCTGACGACCTCGTATACGTTGTACTCCTGCGAGGTGAGCGTGTCGCTGCCGTAGCTGGAGATGGAAAGCAGGATGATCGCCGAGTCGAGGATCGGGCGGAACCCGAAATAGCCCGAGTCGATTTCATAGGGGACGTATTGCGTGAGGAACCCTGCCGTGCGCAGTCCGAACGTATCGCTGAGCATCGAACCCATGTACCCGTAGGTGAGGTTCGACGTGATGAGCGAGTCGGTCTGGTAAAGCCGCGTCTCGACATAGCGCCTGGGGTTGAGATCCCCCGTCAGCGTCAGGGCGCCGAATGTCTGGTAACCCGCTTTCATCTGCTGGTTGTCCGGCACGAGGTTCGACCCCAGTGTGTCGTCGACCTTGGTGCAGCCCGCGAATGTCATCGCAGCGACGGCCGTCACGACGGCGGCGGCGCGGAGCAAACGGCGGAAATTATTGAATCGCTTCATAGAATCGGTTGTAATTATCGAAAAAGTCCGCTGCCTCGGGCGACTGGTATTCGAGCATCGGTTTCCCGCTCGCACGGGCGATCTCCAATACCTTGGGGTCGGCATCTGCGGAAGCTGCGACCACACCGTCGGCATATTCCATAACGAAGCGGCAGAGGTTTTCGTATGACGGGACGTCGAGAATTGCGAGATTTTTATCCTTGACCCCCTCGCCGGCGATCTTCGCGGCGAAGCCCTTGTCCAGTTCCCCGGGGAAGCCGTCGGCGTAGAGCGAGACGACGACTTTCACGTCGCGGAAAATCGGGTCGTCGGCGAAGACACGTTTCAGGTAGACCGGGATCACTCCCGAGAACCAGCCGTGGCAATGGACTATGGTCGGCGTCCAGCGCAGTTTTTTGACCGTTTCCAGCACGCCGCGGGCAAAGAAGATGGCCCGTTCGTCGTTGTCGGGGAATTCCGCCCCTTCGCTGTCGGTCAGCACGGCCTTGCGCGAGAAATAGTCGTCGTTGTCGATGAAATAGATCTGCACGCGCGCCGCGGGGATAGAGGCCACCTTGATGATGAGCTGGTGGTCGTTGTCGTCGATGATGAGGTTCATGCCCGAAAGACGTATTACCTCGTGGAGCTGGTGCCGGCGTTCGTTGATACAGCCGTAGCGCGGCATGAAGGTACGGATTTCGTTCCCACGCTCCTGCATCGCCTGCGTGAGAGCGCGGCAAAGTCCGGAAGCCTCCGTCTCTGGAAGATAGGGTGTAATCTCCTGACAGACGTACAGAATCTTATTTGCCATGGTTCGAGTATTTGATCTTTCGCGGTCTATTGTGCAAAGATAGTGAAAAAATCTTAAAGAATGAGCATCGCGTCCCCGTAAGTGCCGAATCGGTACCCTTCTTCCTTGGCTATCTTATAGGCGTTCATGATCGTTTCGTAGCCGCCGAACGCCGCAACCATCATCAGCTGGGTGGAGTAAGGCAGATGGAAATTGGTCACCATGGCGTCGGCCACCGTGAACTCGTAGGGCGCGAAGATGAACTTGTTCGTCCATCCTTCCATCGGCTTGATCATGCCGTTGGTCGAGACCGCCGTTTCGAGGGTGCGCATGACGGTCGTGCCGATGGCTGCGACCTTGCGCCCGTTGCGCTTGGCCTCGTTCACCGCCCCGGCAGCCTCTTCGGTCACGAAGAACTGTTCGGAGTCCATCTTGTGCTTCGAGAGGTCTTCGACGTCGACCGTACGGAAGTTGCCCAGCCCGACGTGCAGCGTGACGAACGCACGGTCGATGCCCTTGATCTCCATGCGCTTCATCAGGTGCTTCGAGAAGTGCATGCCGGCCGTCGGGGCGGCAACGGCGCCTTCGTGCTCGGCGAAGATCGTCTGGTAGCGCTCGGCGTCCTCGGGTTCGACCTTGTCGCGCACCCATTTGGGCAGCGGTGTCTCGCCCAGGCTGAAAAGCGTCTGCTTGAACTCCTCGTAGGAGCCGTCGAACAGGAAGCGCAGCGTGCGCCCGCGCGAGGTCGTATTGTCGATCACCTCGGCCACCAGCAGGTCGTCGTCGCCGAAGTAGAGCTTGTTGCCGATGCGGATCTTGCGGGCCGGGTCGACCAGCACGTCCCAGAGCCGCAGTTCGCGGTTCAGTTCGCGCAGCAGGAAGATCTCGATCTCGGCACCCGTCTTCTCCTTGTTGCCGTAGAGGCGTGCCGGGAAGACTTTGGTGTCGTTGAATACGAAGAGGTCTTTTTCGTCGAAGTATTCGATGATGTCTTTGAAAATACGGTGTTCGATGGTGCCTTTGGCGCGGTCGATGACCATCAGGCGTGAATCGTCCCGGTTTTCCGTCGGGTGTTTCGCCAGCATTTCGGGGGCGAAATCATACCCGTATTGCGATAATTTCATAGGTGGAATACTCTATTTTACGTTCGAAATAAACAACACAGATTAATTTCTATACGCAAAAAAGCCTATTTTGTTTCAAGTTCCTGCAATTTTTTTAGAAAATCATCGAGACTGTGGGCGTTTTCGACCCTGAAGCCGCCGCTGCGCGTCCGGCAAAGGGAAGTCAGGTGCGCGCCGCTTTCGAGCGCCTGCCCGATTTCGTGGGCCAGCGAACGGATGTAGGTGCCCTTGCTGCATCGTACGCGGATGCGGATGCGCGGCAGGTCGTACTCTTCGAGCTGCATTTCGTAGATGTGGACGAGCGCCTTGCGCATTTCGACCTCCTCGCCCGCGCGAGCCAGTTCGTAGGCGCGCATGCCGTCGATCTTTTTGGCCGAATAGACCGGCGGCGACTGGAGGCGTTCGCCCGAGAGTGCGGCGAGGGCTTCGAGTACCTTCCCGCGCGTGATGTGCTGCGTGGGGAAGGTCGCGTCGACGGGATGCTCGAGGTCGTAGCTGGGGGTCGTGGCACCCAGCATGACGTCGGCCACGTACTCCTTCTCCTCGGCCTGCAGGGCGTCGACCATCTTGGTGGCGCGGCCGATGCAGACCAAAAGGACGCCCGTGGCCAGCGGGTCGAGCGTGCCCGCGTGGCCGACCTTGATCTTGCGGTAGCCGAGCCTGCGGAGCGCGGACTTGATCTTGCGTACGACGTCGGTGGACGTCCAGCTCAGGGGCTTGTCGATGACGGCGATGTAGCCCTCCTCGAAGTTGATGCCCCGCAGGTCGAGTGTCTCCTTCATCAGCAGAAATAGCTTAGGATGGATACCAGGCCGGCCAGCGCGCAGTAGAGCGAGAACCAGATGAGCTTGCCCCGCTTGACGATCTCGATCATGAATTTGCAGGCCAGGCACCCCGTGACGAACGAGGCTGCGAACCCGGCGGCGAGCGTGCCCGTGGCGATGCCGGCCGTGAGGTCGCCGCTTGCGGCTTCGAGCAGCGTTTCGCCCAGGATCGGCGCCAGCACCATCAGGAACGAGAATTGTGCCACGGCGGCCTTTTTGTTGCCCAGCAACAGTCCGGTGGCGATGGTCGTCCCCGAACGCGATAGCCCCGGCATGGCGGCGCAGGCCTGCGCCAGGCCGATGATCAGGGCGTCGCGGTAGGAGATGGTCTCCTTCTGGCGCGGCTTGGCGTAGTAGGCGAAGGCCAGCAGCGTCGCGGTAAGCAGCAGCATGGCGCCCACGATCACCAGGATGTAGGGGGCGTCGAGCATGGCGTTGATCCGGTCTTTGAAGAGGAAGCCGATGACCCCGATGGGGATCATCGAAAGTACGAGCTTCAGCACGTAGGCCTGCTCGGCGTTGAAGCGGCGCGAAAAGAGCCCCTTCAGGAGGCGCCAGACCTCGCTCCAGAGCACCACGATAGTGCTCAGTACGGTGGCGGCGTGGAGCGCCACGTCGAACGTGAGGTTTTCTTCCAGTTCCACGCCGAGCAGCTCCTTGGCGATCTGCAGGTGGCCGCTGCTCGACACGGGCAGGAATTCCGTAATGCCCTGCACGATACCGAGCAGGATGGCTTGTAAGGTGTCCATAACTGATTTAAGCGGGTATATCTCCTGTGCCGTCGCGCCGCACCGGGAGTCCCGGTGCGGGGGCGCGCTGTGCCTCGGCCGGAACGGGCCGCCGGAGGCCGGGCGCCGGGACGGCCGGGCGGATTATTTTTCGAAGCGTTTCATGATGGCGTAGATCTCGATGACGAAACCGCCGATGACCAGGATCGGGGCCAGCGTGATGCGGCGCCACGAGAACATGGCGTAGTTGAATTCGTCGGGCGAATCGCTGCCGCCGCCGGCCATCAGCACGAAGCCCAGGAGGATGACGGCGAACCCGACGGCCAGCAGAATGTAGTTGCGGCGGGTCAGGGGCATACGGGGATTTTCCTGTTCCGGAGGGGTGTTATTGGCTTTTTTCATTTAATAAAGGTATATCTTGTTCGACTTCATGTTGATGAATTTGTTCAGCGCGAGGATCGTGAAAAGCCCCGAGATTACGATGCCCCCGGCAATCATCGCGCCGAGGATGATGGCGACCTTGCCCGCCTCGGCGATCGTCAGCAGTTCGGGGACGGCTTCGTTGAGCCCGTAGACCGAAAGCCCGAACAGCAGCGAGGCTCCCAGTCCGGCCAGGATGCCCTGCGTGATGCTGCTGCCGAGGAAGGGCTTCATGATGAACCACTTGGTGGCGCCGACGAGTTTCATGGTATTGATCAGGTAGCGCTTCGAGAAGATGGCCAGCCGGATGGTGTTGCCCAGCAGGATCAGCGAAATGACGAGCAGCGCCCCGCCGAAGAGCACCAGCACCAGCCGGATTTTGCCTACCGTGGCGTGCAGCCGTTCGGCCATCAGCGCCGGGTAGCTCACCCGTTCGACCCCCGCGATCTTCGAGATGCCGGCGATGAAGCCGTCGAGCAGCTCCTTGTCGGCCGAGGCGGCCGTGAGGGTCAGCTCGAACGAGTCGAGCAGCGGGTTTTCGTCCAGGATTTCCTCGAATTCGCTGGCGAACATCTTGCGGAACTCGGCGTCCTCGATCTTCTCCTCCTTGCCGACGTAGGCGATCGTCGCCACGAGGTCTTCGGCCGTGAGCTGCCGGTTGACTGCGTCCTTCTGTTCGTCCGAAAGCCCGTTTTCCAGCTCCACGGTCACGGCGATGCTCTCCTGCAGGGTGTCGGCGACCTTCATCGCCGCGACCATCAGGTAGCCCACCGAGCCCAGCAGGAACAACACGAGGGTGATGCTCACCGTCGATACGATGTAGGAGTTGCGGACTTTTCTCTTTAGCCTTTTATCGTCTTTCATTTTCGAACGTCTGTTTTTTATTGTGGAAAGGGCCGCCGCCCGATCCTGAAATGAAGCCTATCGGCAATCCTTCGGAACCACCCTTCGAAACGGGGGACTTCATTGCCCGGAATTCCGGCCGCGTCTTCATTTGTTTTTGAATGTCTGCTCTTATGATGACAATCGGGTTTGTGGCTTTGCTTTTTTCACTCTTTTTATTCCTCCCCGTTCCCTCTTTTCTCTCTCTTCCTGAATCTGAAACAGCAGACCGCCGCAGCGATGGCGCCGAGCAGGATCGTGAGCGACGAGACGAGCGTCACGGCTTCGGCCGCCTTCCAGCCCGGGGCGCGGAATTTCCATTCGACGGTATGTTGCCCGGCAGGCAGCCTCATGGCGCGGAGCACGTAGTCGGCCCGGAAACAGGGGGCTTCCGCGCCGTCGACGTAGGCCGTCCAGCCGTAGGGATAGAAGATTTCGGAGAATACCGCCACGCCCTCTGCGGGGGCGGTGTATTCGTACCTGAGGTAGTTGGGACGGTATTCCGTGAGGGCGATGGTGCGTTGGGCCGCCGTGTCGGCGGGATTCGCCGTCCAGCCTTCTGTGTACGGCTTGTCTTTTTCTGCGATTACGGCGGTTCGTTTCAGGTCGGTTTCCCCGAGCAGGTCGATCTCCTGTTGCGGACTCCCCGCCACGGCGACCGCGTCGACGAACCAGGCGGCGCCGTTGGCCGTCGGGCGGAGCACCGCTTCGGGCTGTCCGCCGTCGCCCGGCACGATCAGGTAGCGCGTGTTGAGCATGTCCAGAACGGCGTCGTTGCGGTAGCTCAGGTAGCGGTCGATCAGATCCTGGTAACGGGCCAGCTTGGCGCCGTGGTAGCCGCCCACGGAGCGGTGGAAATAGGAGGTCGTAGCGTCCTGGAAGGGGCTGACCGTGAGGTTGAAGACGCGGAACCCCGGCTCCTTGTCGGCCATGATCGCCTTGTCGGCGGCCGTGGCCGTGACCTGGTTCCGGCGCGCCGAAATGAAGTTGTCGTGCGAAATGAACCGCAGGTCGACCGGCACCAGGTCGAGCAGCATCACGGCGGCGAGCAGTGCCGTGAGCACGTATTTGTTGATCCGGCGCAGGGCGAACAGCGCCACGCCGCCCGCTGCGAGCAGGATCATCAGCAGCGAGCGCCATGCGTCGGCCTGCATCATGGAGGCGCGTTCGGCAGCCATGGCATTGCCCGTGGCGATGCCCATTTCGGCATCCATGCCGCGCTGGAGGTAATCCTGCATGTTGTTGGCCTCGAACAACTGGCGGAACTGTTCGGTCATCATCCCGGTGCTTTCCGCGCGGCCGAAATCGAAGAACGCGCTGCCGGCGACGGCCAGCAGCAGGCAGAGCCCGCCCGTGACGCCCGCGGCCCATGCCAGTGCCCGCAGCAGCCTCTGGCGCGGGATTTCCCCGCGCCACAGCCGCATGAGTGCCAGTGCTCCCAGCAGCGGCACGGCCCATTGGACGACGACGAGCGCCATCGAGACGGTGCGGAACTTGTTATAGCCGGGCAGCAGGTCGAAGGCCAGTTCGGTGAACCACATCAGGTTGCGTCCCCATGCCAGCAGGAGCATCAGCACCGAGACGGCGACGATCCACCATTTGTTGCGTCCGCGTGCCAGGGCGATGCCCAGCGCTGCGAGGAAAATGGCCGCGGCGCCCAGGTAGGTCGGGCCGCCGGTGTAGGGCTGGCTGCCCCAGTAGGCCGGCAGCTGCTGTGCGGCGCCGCGCAGCCCGTATTCGTTCAGCACGGCCGCCACCTCGCCGTCGGGCGAGAAGGTCGTGGCCGATTCGCGCCCCATGAAGTCGGGGATCAGCAGGTTCAGGCTCTCCGTGCGGCCGTAGCTCCAGGCCGTGGCGTAGTCGAGCGCCAGCCCGTCCTGCGAAGTCTCGGAGGTCGAGGCCAGTTCGGAGCCGCCGCGCATGGTCTCTTTGGAGTGGCTGGCGGTGTACCACAGGGGCGAGAAATTCGACCCTGCGGCGAGTATGCCTGCGGCGGCGAGTACCGCCGTGCGTTTCCAGAAGTCCCCGAGGCGTTTGTCCCGCAGGGCCGCGATGCCCTCGCTGATCCAGAAGGCGGCCATGGCCAGGAGGAAATAGTAGGTGATCTGCGGGTGGTTGGCGCCGATTTCGAGCGACGCCGTGAGTGCCGTGAGCGCCCCGCCCGCCCACATGTTTCCCCGCAGGGTCATCCACGCACCGCCCATCATCAGCGGGGCATAGACCAGCGCCCACATCTTGGTGATGTGCCCGGCGCCTATGATCAGCAGGAAATAGGTCGAGAGCCCGTAGGCCAGCGCCGGGACGATGCCGACCCAGGGGTCGACGCCGAAGACGAGCAGCATCAGCCACATGGCCGTCATGGCGAAGAAGAGGAACGCCGCGGGCGTGTCGATGAGTTTCACGACCTGCCCCACGGTGCGTTTGACGATCTGCGCGGGGTAGGCCACGTTGATCAGGAAGGCGGGCATGCCGCCGAACATGCCGCCCGTCCACTGGGGGTCTTCGCCCGTGGTCGCGCGCATGTCGCTGATGTCCTTGGCCATGCCTTCGTACTGCACCACGTCGTGCTGGGGCAGTACTTCGCCGCGGAATTGCGGGGCGAAATAGGCCGCGCTCACTACGAAGAAGACGACGAGCGCCGCCGCAGCCGGCGCCAGCCGGCGTATGATCGTTTTCGAAAAATCCATTTTCCCTGTCGTTAACCGTTGCCAAGGATAGTGCAGGGCGGGAGGAATGTCGAACCTGTTCCGCGCATTCCCGGGCCGCAGCCTATCCAAACCGAAGTTTCTTTTGCGGTAAAGATAGTGCAGGGCGAAAGGAGTACCAAACTTGTTCCGTGTATTCCCGGGCCGAGCCTATCCGAGCGAAATATCCAAGTTTCGCAAAGGTACGAAAAAACATTTACTTGACGAGTCGTGATTGCGAAAAATCACTATCTTTGCCAAAGATATGCGGCGACCCGGTGTGCGGGATGTCCGGATTATCCGGGCCCGTCCCGGGCGATGTTGCGTCCGTTGCCGCTGGGTTAAGTTTGTTTTTATGATTACACTCGATACGATCCGCAAACCTGTGACTGCGGAACTGGAGGCGTTCGACGAGTTCGTCGACCGTCAGTTTACGGCCGAAGGGGAATTGCTTGCCGACATGTTGCGTTATGCGCTTTCCTCGCGCGGAAAAGGCATACGCCCGCTGTTGGTGATGCTGTCGGC